>DAHWJO010000047.1:0-22363 GCA_027344105.1 Sulfobacillus sp. | reverse complement strand
ACCTGGGTCGGCGGGTATCCCGCTGCCGGGCTACCATGTGGAGGTGAGGCAAGCCGACGGTCTGTTGGCACCGCCAGGTGAGAAAGGCAGCGTGGTGATCACAGGTCCGTTTCCCGGACTCACACAGCAGTTGTGGGCAGAGCCACAGCGCTACCGCGAGTCTTACTGGGCGCAGATTCCGGGGGTTTACCTGACTGGGGACGCTGCCCATGTGGACGAGGACGGGTATATTTGGTTCAGCGGGCGCGCCGACGAAATTTTGAAGATCGCGGGGCACCGCATAGGCACGAGTGAAGTCGAGACGGCCGTTTTGCGCCATCCCGCTGTAACAGAGGTGGGGGTGACGGGTGTGCCTGACCCGCTGCGCGGAGAAGTCATAGCCGCATTTGTGGTGCTGCGGCCCGGATTGGAAGGATCCGAGGAAATAGATCAGAGCATTCGCGATACCGTCCGCCGCGAACTGGGTCCGATAGCAGTGATCGGCTCCATAGAGTTTGTTGCTCTGCTTCCTAAAACCCGCAGCGGGAAAATCATGCGCAGGGTGTTGCGCTCGGTAGTCAGGAATGAAAATCCGGGGGATGTGTCGACTATTGAAGAGCCCGGCGCGGTGGCCAGTGTGCTGGAGGCTTGGGAGCATGACCACACCCCGCCCCAAAAACCACTGCCCGGGCAGTGAATTTCTGCGCGTCAACATAAATGGTCAGCACCCCTCTTTAGCGGAGTGCTGACCATTTATGTTGAGGTCGCCGCTACCCTTGGCGCGCCTTCCATGCGGCAGTCCATGCCTGCGCAGCCATCTGCACGGGGTCAAAAGGGCTCGAGACCGGTGGGGTATAGCTCAAATCCCAGTCATTGAGATCATCCACAGACACGGAATGCATCAGCCCCAAGGCAAACAGGTCCACGCGTTTTGCCACTTCAGCCCCGTAACTCCCAAGAATCTGAGCGCCAAGCAGGCGTCCGGTGACCTCGTCTCCGGTAATCCGGATGCGCAGGGGTGACGAGCCAGGATAATAGGCCTTGTGGTCCATCATTTCAGACTGCACGGTGAGAGGCGAAAACTTCGCTCGGCGGGCTTCTTCTTCTTTGAGTCCGGTGCGGCCAACCACATGGTCGAACAGCTTGACCACCTGCGTCCCCACGACGCCGCGGAAGCTGGCGTGTCCCCCAGCCGCGTTGATTCCGGCTATCCGCCCCTGCTTGTGGGCCGTGGTTCCCAGCGGGAGATAGCTCGAGCCGAGCAGGAGGTGAAACGTCGTCACCCCATCTCCCGCAGCCCAGATGTCTTGGCAGCTCGTTTCCATGCGGGGGTTGACGGCGACAGCGCCTCTCGTGATTTCAATGCCCGCGGTCGATGCCAAGGACGAGTTCGGGCGTACCCCGACGACCACCATCACCATGTCAGCCGCCAGCCGTTCCCCCCCCTCGCAGGAGACCGACAACTCCCTGCCCGAGGACTCGATGGCCCGAATTCCCGTGCCCGTCAGCACACGCACTTGGTGCTGTTCCATGCTGGCGGCAAGGAGGGAAGCCAGTTCGGGATCCACGGTGGGCAGGACTTGGGGCAACTGCTCGACCACGGTGACATCCAGTCTGCGCCGTGACAGCGCCTCCACCATTTCCAGCCCAATATAGCCGGCCCCCACAATCACGGCCCGCCGGGGCTGGTGTTCGGTGATATACCGGTCGATTTTCAAGGTGTCTGCCATGTCATGCAGTGTAAACACCCCATCCAAGTCCAGCCCCGGCAGCGGCGGGATGTTGGCCGTGGCTCCTTGGGCCAGCACTAGACGGTCGTAAGGCATTTCCTCGTCACGGTCTCGGCGCCGCCCCAGCAAGCGTTTGCCAGCTGCGTCAATGGCGAGCGCCTCCGTATTCAGGCGGACGTTAATGCCCAGGGCTTCAATCTCGCTGAGCGTGCGGTGGGCCAGATGTTCCCATGACGACACCTCTCCCCCTAGGAAAAATGGTGCGCCGCACACACTGTAGTTAACAAACTCATCTTTGACCACCATATCCACGACTAGGGATGGGTCCGTGTTCTTGGCCCAGATAGCCGCCATCACCCCGGCATCGGACCCTCCCACCACAATCAGGCGTTCTCTCTCCATTTTTCCGCATCCCCTCAGGTTTTTTTGTTGGCGCGCGAGCGTCCCCGCCATGCTCTGGCGGTCCGTCAAAAAGCGAGAGCAGACCATGCCCACAAACCCAAGAGGGTGACGGCCAGCACAGGGATGGTCAGTGTAATTCCTACGCGGAAGTAATATCCCCAGCTGATGTGGATGCCTCTGCGCTCAAGAACATGAAGCCATAACAATGTGGCCAGTGAGCCTATGGGAGTGATTTTTGGCCCGAGGTCGCAGCCAATGACATTGGCATACGCCATCAGGGTGTGAACGCTGGACGACAGCGTGGCTCCATGAATGGCCAGAGCATCAATCATCACAGTCGGCATGTTGTTCATCAGTGAGGACAATCCGGCAGCCATCGCCCCCATCCCGAGAACGCTGGCCACATTGCCATGGCGCGCTAGGGCAGTAACGTTGTCCGC
This sequence comes from Sulfobacillus sp., assembly GCA_027344105.1. Taxonomy (GTDB): domain Bacteria; phylum Bacillota; class Sulfobacillia; order Sulfobacillales; family Sulfobacillaceae; genus Sulfobacillus. Next base: position 19,812 of record DAHWJO010000047.1, on the reverse strand, counting down.
CAGCAGCCGCGTGAGTCCCGCATTTCTCAGTCCGAAGACGACGACGTACATGCCGATCGAGAACACGACCACCTTCCAAGGCGCCTCCCTGACCAGTTTGGGAACGTTCACCACAGGGCTGCGGTGGGCAATGACGAGCAGCGCAATCGCTGCGCTCCCCGCGAAGATGGCCACAGGCCAATGCAGGAGCTGACTCGCAAAGTAACCCAGCACGAGCAGGACGAGAACGATCCAAGCAGCACGGAACACATGCTGGTCCTTGATCGCCGATTGCGGCGTCGAAAGAATAGCCGTGTTCACGACTTTCGGCAGGGAATGGCGGTAAAAGGCGAAGAGGGCAAGCAGACTCATCAGGAGAGCCACAACATCCACGGGCACCATCCGGGCCGCAAACGAAGCAAATCCGAGGTGAAAATACCCTGCTGACACAATGTTGACCAGATTGGAGACCACCAGGGGCAAAGATGTGGTGTCAGCAATAAACCCGCTCACCATAATCAGGGCCAGAGTGGCCTTGGTGTCCAGGTGCAGAGCCTTCGCCTGTTCATAGACAATCGGAGTGAGGATCAAGGCGGCCCCGTCGTTGGCGAAGAACATCGCCACCAGTGCTCCCAGTATGCCAAGACCAATAAAGAGCCGGCGGCCGCTGCCGCCCGAGGCGTGGGCCATGTGCAGCGCCGCCCACTCAAAAAATCCCACCGAATCGAGAATTAGGGAAATCAATATGACTGCGACAAAGGTTAAGGTCGCGTCCCAGACAATGCCGACGACCTGACCGACATCGCCCCAGGTCACAACCCCGGTCAGCAAAGCCAAGGCTGCCCCAGCGGCGGCCGTCCACCCGATGGAGAGGCCACGGGGCTGCCATATTACGAATATCAGTGTCAGCAAAAATATCCCGACGGCTAGATAGACCATAGAAACCTCGCAATTGTGTCGTTGGCCCCCGGCCGGATATTCCGCAAAGCCGGGATGGGCAAAAAATGCTTGCTAGTGTATAAGTTGGTCCCCGAACTGCTGCAATAGTGCCACCCCCAAAATTTCGTCGTCCTGCAGCGGCGCTGTGGCAAAGGCCTGAGCCGGATGACGCGGGCGCAGATCATCAATATACATCATCTGTTTAGCGAGCCGCTTGCCAAACAAGGGGCTGGTCGCAGCTTCTTCAGGGAGCACCTCATTCACGATGATGGCTTGGGTGGCAATGCCGGTTCTTCCCAAGTCCGCTATCGCCCGCTCCATCTCGGCAATCGGCGTCATTTCCGGCAAGGTTACAAAAAGCATGGATGTGGCGCCGGGATCCTGGAGGGTTTGGATCGCAGCTTGCATGCGCGGCGCAAGCTGCGCGCCGTCCAATGCTGCCGTCTCGCTGCTCAGAGCCGTCTTGCCTGCGAGTTCCCCCGCGTAATCCCAGGCCAATTGCAAGAGGCGCACAGTGTGGCCTGTCGGAGCCGTGTCAAATACTGTGACATCAAACGCATCATCCAGCACAAAATCCAGGAAGTGCTGGAATACGGCGACCTCTTCGGTGCAAGGCGAATTCAGCTCCTCGCGCACCCGCCCCTGGGTTTCTGCGTCGTCTGGAACCGTGGCCAGAACCGCTTGCTGGTAGTTCTCCAAGGCCGCCTTAGGATCAATGCGCACGAGCCACAAATCAGTATGCGGAATCTTCCTGAGGGCAGGCCCTACCTCTACCCCGAACACTTCCCCAATATGGGATGCGGGGTCTGTAGTCACCAGCACGGTCCGGTTGCCGCGTTCGGCTGCAAATAGAGCAGCAGTACAGGCCAGCGTAGTTTTTCCAACCCCGCCCTTGCCGGCAAAAAACACCTTCCGGGGGCGGCCGCCTCGGGGCACCAGCAGTTCCTCCAGAAGCTTCTCATAGGTGAATGGCATCATCCAGGTCCCTCCCCACACGTTCGAGCATTTCGATGCCTTTGATTTCATCCGCATACAAGGGCATCATCCCCACTGGTCCAGAGAATTCTTGCGGGAGAGATTCAACGAACGGCATCTGGCGCCGCCACCGTCTCTGTGAATATGGATGGACGCGCTCCTCCTCAGGAATGACTCCATTCAACACGGCGATCTGGTGGTGAATCCCCAGCTTCTTCAGTTCTTCTGACGCGCGCATCATCTCGTCAATGGACAGTTTTGATGGCTGGGTCACAAAGACAAAGGTGGACTGCGATTCGCTTTGCAGGGCCTTTAGTGCGGCGTCGTATTCTTTCTGGGATGCCGTGAGGGATTCTACCGGGCCCATACAGGTCTGCCCGCTCCCCGCCGCGCTCTCGGTAATATGCACGCTCCAGCTGCCAGGCAGTTCCAAGAGCCGGAGAGTGTGCCCGGTGGGGGCCGTGTCAAACACCACCCAGTCGTAGTCAGGTTCTTGCATACAGGCAATAAACTGGTCAAATGTCGCGACTTCTTCCGTACAGGGGCCGCTCATTTTCTCTTCAGCGGCCCGTACGATTTGTTCGGGAAATAACGCGCGCATGGGTGCCAGAGCCCTGTCCTTGTATGACTGCAGGGCTGCTTCAGGATTGATCTCCTGAATGAAGAGCCCGGGGACCCCGGCTACTGGCCGGGCGTCAAGCCCGACCGCCTGCCCAAACACGTCGCCAAGATTGGATGCCGGGTCCGTTGTCACCAAAAGTGTCCGCGCCCCTTGGCGCGCGAGCCGCACCGCAGTCGCAGAGGACAGTGAGGTCTTGCCTACCCCGCCCTTGCCCGAGAAAAACAGGTACTGCGTCATGCGTTACGCCCCCTGCATGGCACGGATATCCTCAAGCTCCGGATACCGTCCTATTGTGCAGACCGCATTGTCTACCGTAACAATCGGGAGGCTATTTGGACCGTGGGCTAAGAGCTGCCGGTAGACTTCGGGATCAGCTGCGAAGGCTGCCGCGTCCTGGCTCAGCATATGGCGCACCACCTGGTAGCCTTCACGCGTCAACCCTGCCACCAACTGGGCCACCCGGAGCATTTCCGGGTCGGTGGACGGGCCGCAGACCCCTGTTGTACAGCACATTTCAGGATCATAAATATGCACGGTCATGGTAGAAGCGCCTCCTTGTCCCATCAGCAATTGCCTGAACCGCAGCCACAAGAGCTCCCGCCCGTCATGACAGGCAAATCCAAGGATTCGACCCGCAGGAGAGATTCGGCTTCCTTGTCTCTTTTCAGAGTGACCTTGAGGCGCTCGCCACGGACCATTGTCAAAATCTCTTCCATATCCGCTGATGTGGCCCCCAGTGCCCGTGCCCGCTCCAAATGTTCTTTCATCTCTTCTGCGTTACCCACCGTCATGGCCGCCGCCATAAAAACCATCTCACGAGTTAAGTCCGTCATCTCTGTTCCCCCTAATATCTATTTGTATATAACTATATCATTATATAAGGGCGGTGGGAAGCGTTTGGGGAAAATAGAATCCATTGACCGACTCATTCTCTCGGGGCGGTCTGGCGCAGCGGAAAGCTTCCGAGAATGCGGCAGCCCGGAACTCCCGGCTGCACATTGACCCATTCGACCTCGGAGATGTCCCAGTGCAGTGAATCGCGGTGCTGGGAGACGACCTGCGCTATATGGTCCGGAACTTCCTCGCCCACCGGACGCGGAAAGCGCGCCAGCGTAATATGCGGGATGATCTCTTGATGTTTTCCATCGTAAGGCGGGTAACTGCGAAATTTGTGCCAGATGGTCTCGAACAGGGCAATGAGTTCCGGTGTCACCGTGATCTTTAGGTAAAAGATCACCTCATCGGTCATGTCAAATTGGCCTATGCTGTCAAAATATATGCGGAACGGGGCCATTTTGCTCAACAGTCTTTTGAGCTGGGGCGCGATGACGCGGGATTTTGGCTCGTCAGCGAACGGGAAATGGACGGTTACATGCGCTGGCAGCTGACGTGCTGACGGGTCGCTCCGCAGCCGCAGTGCTTCCAGTTCGTCAGGCAAGGCCACCGGAATTATCAAGGCATTACCGTCGATCAGCAATGTGTTCCCTCCACGTTCAGTATGCCTCATCTGTATCGAGCCGATTCCTGGCCATCTCCCGTATGGTAATTTTTAGGTAAGAAATGAACACGGTCCTCTAGTATCCTTCCTCACGCAATACACTCATTACGCCATTATACCTTGTATTTTATGCGGATTTTCGCCATTCGCCAAGTTTATTGCCCGATCCACATGTTTGCACTTTCTGCAAAAGATGGGTTAGACCCCGGGAGATGGCGGAATCGCCGGGATTTGAGGGATCTGTTCCCCCCGTGTCGCTGAGCGGGCTTAAGCCCGGCTAGGTGCATTTCGCGAAAAACCGTGCAGGCGGTAGACTTACGGTCGTCAGCAAACGCCAAATTCCTTCGGGAACCGGGGGATTATTCGCCAGGGTGAACCCTTTGATGAGTCAGAGGCAGGGACTCTCGTGCCCGAACCCGTAAACTAACTTCGGCGGCGTTAATCGAGAGGAGGATTATGCATGTGGAAATCTGTAGCGGTAGCATTGTCTGCCATGAGTGGGACGCTGCTGCTGTCGGCCCCGTCCTGGGCGCAAAGTGTCACACTATCTAGTCTCACGGCGCTGCATCCGGCCATGCAGCAACAACTATCCTATTCAGATCAAGGGCATTGGGTCATGACCCTGCAGGCGGACCTGCAAGACCTGGGCTACTCCGCCGTAGGACCTGCTGACGGAGTCTTCGGCCCGAAAACCGAACAGGGTGTCAAAGATTTTCAGCAAGCCAGCGGTCTTCCCGTGACTGGAGTGGCCGACGCCGCAACGTGGCAGGATATCTTGTCGGGATTCAATCTGACACCGGCCTATTCGCCATCGGAAAACGCGGGCTCCCCGGCCGCCAGCTACAGCACCCAGACCGTTGACGGGAAACCGGTCGTGGCTGTGTATCACATGACGGCGACGGCTTACGGGCCCAGCCTTCAAGATAACTATCCCTACGGACCTGTCGACGCATTTGGCCAGCCTCTGCAGGCAGGGATGATTGCCGTGGACCCCAGCATCATTCCCCTGAAGTCCACCGTCTACGTCCAGGGTTACCAGGATGCATCATTGCCCAGCGGAGGATTTTTGGGGCAAGCTATGGACACGGGCGGAGCTATTCAGGGGAACCGCATTGACATCTTCATGAATGACGGTTCCCATACCGTGTCCAATTTCGGCGTGCAGCCGGTCACCGTCTATATTCTCGGAAATTAGTCTTCTGGAAAACTAGCGGGAGCACAGTGCCCGGACCAGGTTTTCTGGGACCGGATGACAGCACGCGGCTAGGCACATCCCGGCCCCGTGCTGTCATACATAGAACATTGCGCCAAGAAATTTGAGATTTTGCTGGTCAGTGTAACCTTGACCGGGGTTTTAGCGTTATGCTGAATGAGACACGATAACAAGGAGTGGCCTCTCACGGACGCACAGGAAGAACGGCGGTTTACTCAATTTATGGAGGAATATGGTGACCGGGCCCTGCGGTATGCATTTGTCACGCTGCATGTGAAGGATGACGCCGAAGATACCGCGCAAGAAGCTTTTGTGCGGTTATGGCGGCACACGGAGCGCAATGGAGCTGACACGCTGAGTCCCGCTTTGCTTTTTCACACCATCACTAATCTCTGCCGCGACCGCATGCGCTATTATAAACGTCACCCCGAGGATCCGACCGATATTCTCGAGGTCACGCAGGCGTCTGTCGATGAGGTTCCCCTTCTCTTGGATGATGTGAATGTCTTGGATGCTGTCATGAAACTGGGTGTCGTGGAACGGCAATGTATCTTGCTCTTTTATTACATGGATCGGTCGTTAAAAGAGACGGCATCTGCTTTAGGAGTGACTGAGCAAGTGGTAAAGACACGCCTGTACCGCGCGCGCCAGCACTTGCGTCCTTTGCTAGAACCCATATGGAAGGAGGGACTGTTATGAGCGAAGACCGTCATGACACAGTGGGGGAGCGCATGGACCGGGCTATGGCGGACGGGATGGGCTTATACTTTAAACCAGACTGGCACCCGAAAAAAGCGATCCGGAGAAAAGCTCGGAGGCGTCAGATTTTCTTGAGCGCAGCCGCGGCCTCTGTTGCAGCGTTGCTCATTGCGCCGCAAATCCATCCGGCAGGGCAGAGCCACACCTCGACTGGTCAGAAGACCCTGACCGCCCCGGCACTGTCGCCCTCTGTCAAGAATATTCTCTCCCAATTGAGCAACCAGCAGGTTCAGGTCATCGGCATGTCGCCGGTGTACGCCAGTTACCCCATGGCCGTGCCCACGGGGCATGCTCTGACACTGGCGGGCAAATTCACCGTGGGGCAGATTACAGCCACGTCGCTGGTCCTGAAACTGGACAACCGGCGTGATGTTGTGGGGGGCACTCTCTTCAATCAGGGGGTCCCCGTGTATGATTTTGTGGGAGATGTCACCACGGGCGGCGATGTCATCACTCCCCACCCCCAGGCTCGGCCCCTGCAAGGGACGTGGGTTTCCGGCCTGCCCACGCCTATCTCATCATTTGCGGCCGCCGGTTCTCTCATTTACCTGACCCACAACAATACGTGGGCCGTGCTCCATGGCCAGAGCAAGGCCTACTGGACAGAGTCTCCGGGCAATGCAGCGGGCAATGTCATTGACACGATATCGGCTCTGCCTGCCAGCCCCCGTTCTGTGCTGCTGGCGGAAGAAAACCCCTCCGGTCTAAGCTCCGGCTATGTCAGCCACAATGGCGGCATCAGCTGGGTGCCTTGGGGTCTGGGGGCAACCACTTTTTCCAATGTCGTGGCTATGGGCCATCAATATTGGGCTATTGTCAATGGCACTGTGGAAACCAGTGCCAATGGAGTGTCGTGGACGTCTATGATGACGCTCAACACCAACCGGTGGCAGGCCGAGGATTTCGCAATTAATCCGAGCAACGCGCGGCAAATGGCGGTGGCCCTGGTGCCCATTTCCGGAACGGGAATCGGGCCCGTGCTGGAGACGGTCAATGGCGGCCAGAGCTGGCAGGAACTGCCCCACTTCCCTGCTTTGGGAGCAGCTCCCTCAAGCATGGTCATGTCACCGGCCGGCGGGATCTCCGCCCTAATCAACCTGACCAATCCTGTGCTGGTGCGCTATTCCCCCCATACTCAAAAGTGGACGGCTATTGCGGTGCCAACCACTGGTCAGCAGGTCGGCATCGGTCAGCTGGCCTCGGCCCCGAATGGGGATTTGCTTTACGGTTCCCCCACGGGCTCCATTTACCGCTGGGTCAAGCAGACCTCGCTATGGCAGCTAATCACTCCTCCTCCGGAATCCCAGTCCACTCCCTCTGCGCCTTACCCGTTGGAGGCTATTGGCAATCATCAGATTCTGGCAGGATACAATAACGGCTGGTCAATTTTTGTGGTCTCTCCCCCCAAGCAGCCAGGGCCGAGCGGCCACTGATGTTCTGGTGTGCCGCAAATGAAAACCCCTCATGCCGCCGTCTGCCGCATGAGGGGTTTTCGTTCCGTGCCATGGTACCGCTGGGACTCTACACGCGCTCGATAATCGTCGCGACCGCCATTCCCCAGCCAATGCACATGGTAATCAGCCCATACCGGCCTTGAGTAGCCTCCAGCTGGTTCAAAGCCGTTAACACCAAGCGCCCGCCTGACGCTCCCAGAGGGTGGCCGAGAGCGATGGCGCCGCCGTTAACATTGACCTTGTTCCAGTCGGGGTGGTATTCCTGACCCCATGCCAGCACCACCGACGCGAAGGCCTCATTCACCTCAAAGACATCGATGTCGTCAAACCGCAGTCCCGCCTTGTCAAGAACCTTGCGGGTGGCAGGAATGGGTCCGGTCAGCATGATCACGGGGTCGACTCCGACTACGGCCATAGCGACAATTCGCGCCCGGGGTGTAAATCCGTGCTGCCGCACCGCCTGTTCCGAGGCCATGAGCAGTGCGCTCGCCCCATCGCTGATCTGGCTGGAACTGCCCGCCGTCACCACCCCGTCGGGTTTAAAAGGCAGCCGCAAGCTGGCCATTATCTCCATTGTGGTGTCGGCCCGCGGCCCTTCATCCTGCCGCACCTCGTGCATCTGGCCATCTTCACCCCGCACTTCGACAGCAAACGTCTCTTTGTCAAAGAAGTGCGCATTTTGAGCCGCCACGGCCCGCATGTGGCTCTCATACGAATAGCGGTCGAGTTCTTCACGGGTCAAATGCCATTTTGCCGCAATCATCTCAGCCGAAATTCCTTGCGGCACAATATTGTATTGCGCCAGCAGCTGGTCGCTGAAGCTCGACCCGTCGCTGCCCATGGGCACGCGGGTCATGGATTCCACCCCTGCCGCTATCACCACGTCGTGCATGTCCGCCTTAATCGCCTGGGCCGCCTGGTTGATCGTCTCGAGGCTGGACGCGCACATCCGGTTTACCGTCGTGCCCGGCACCTCAACGGGAAATCCCGCGATAAGCGGGGCCAGGCGCCCGATATTGTATCCTTGCTCTCCAACCTGGGTCACACAGCCAAGACGGACATCCTCAACATCATGAGGGTCCACATGGGTGCGGTCTACCAACTGCTTCAGTGTCACAGCCGCCAAGTCATCCGGACGGACATCCTTCAAAATCCCCTTGCGCTTGCCAAAAGGCGTTCGCACACCATCCACAATATACGCTTCAGCCATCAAATCCCCCCCTTTTCCAGTCCCGCTTGCTCAGCTAATCAGCGTCTGCAACTTGAGGGCCATGCTCATGTCGCCGCCCACCGAAAGTTTTCCTCCCATAAAGGCTGTCATCGGATTGAGCTTTCCCGACGCCAGATCTTTGAAGTCGCCGGCGCTCATCGTGATGGTGACGCCCGCGTTGGAGGATTTTCCTGCCTCGACTTGGGGCGCATCGGCGCCGACTGTTACAAAATACTCGCCCGCATCGTCCCCGGTAAGGACAAACTGGTATATTCCTTGTGACCCTGCCAGCTGTGCTGCGTCTTTTTGGCTCAAACGCGTCTTCAATTCATCAAATACTTCTGCCGTCGTCATTCGTCATCCTCCTGTCTCTTGTGTGAAGCGTCCGGGAATCCGTTACATCAGCCGGGTCATGACTCGTTTCTGGATTTGTGTGGTCCCCTCGTAAATCGACATGATTTTGGCGTCCCGCAGCCATTTTTCCACAGGATAGTCCCGTATGTAGCCGTATCCTCCGAGGATTTGCACCGCATTGGTCGCTACGTCCATGGCCATATCGCCACAATAAGCCTTCGCCATAGACCCTTCGAGACTGCACGAGCGGCCTTGGTCAGCCAGCCAGGCAGCGCGGTATGCCAGAAGCCGGCCCGCGTCAATTTTCGTCACCATGTCTGCGAGGGTAAAAGAGATCCCCTGATTATGATAGATCGGCTTGCCGAACTGCACACGCTCTTTAGAGTATCCCAGGGCATATTCATATGCCGCCCGGGCTACCCCGACACCCGCAATGGCAACTGTCGGACGCGAGTGCTCCAGCATTTTCATCGCGCCCAGGAACGCCATATTTTCCTGTCCCAGAAGATTTTCCGCCGGAACATGCACATCATCGAAGTGCACCTCAGCCGTGTGGCTCGCCCGCAAACCTAATTTCTTAAACTTTTTTCCGGAAGAAATTCCCGGGGTCTTGCCATCCAAAATAAAGGCGGACACTCCCGCATAACCCGCTTCCGGATTGGTTTTCGCAAACACCACGTACACATCAGCGATACCGCCATTGGTGATAAACGTTTTGGTTCCGTTGATAATATACTCGGCACCCTGCTTGACCGCCTTGGTTGTCATGTTCACGACATCGGAGCCGGCTCCCGGTTCGGTGAGGCACATGGCACCCATCCGCACCTTTTCTGGGTCACAAAATAAGGGCAGCCACTGCTTCTTCTGCTCTTCCGATCCCATTTCTACAATGGGAATCGATGCCAGGCCGATACCTCCAATGGCTGTGGCGATGCCTGCGCATCCCCAAAACAGCTCCTCACCGACGACGAGGCTAGACACCAAGTCCGGCACTCCATTTCCGCCGTAAGCCTCAGGGATCGTGTAGGACAGCAGTCCCACCTTGGCGGCCTTTTGAAGAACTTCCCATGGCATTTCCTCTTTCTCATCATATAAGGCCGCCACAGGTCGAATTTCTTTTTCAGCAAAGGTGTGGGCCCAATCCTGCAGCTCCCGCTGATCTGGTGTTAATTCAAAGTTCATGGTGCGTCCCCTCTCTCGCACTAATTGCAACCAGAATTAGTTTACCACATCAAATTTCAACAAGTAACAACTATTGTCTGGAAATAACCAGAACTTTTTTTGGGGCTCAGCGCACAGCGAACACGGCCGTCAGCACCGCCAGGGCGTTGAGAGAGGCATGCGCGATGGTTGATGGAATCAACGAGCGCGTTTTCGCATAAACCCCATTCAATATCATCCCGGCCAACGCTAGGGGAATGAAGAGAGTGGCATCCATATGCGCGGCGCCAAACACCGCCGCAGCCACGATATTGGCCCAGCCGAAACCCCAGACGGGGCGCAGAGACCCAAAGAGAATCCCGCGGAACAGGGCTTCTTCGGCAATGGGCGCCATAATCACCACAGCGACTGCCATCAGCACGAGGACCGCAGGGTGGACATTCACACTGGGCGCATAGACAAAGGGATTGTTGGAGCGGATGGCAATGTGCCCGACTTTCGATTCCAGTGCGACCACAAGGCCGACGGCGGCCGACATCAGCAGTCCCACCCCTGCACCCACAGCGGCCAAACGCGGCCAGGCGCGCTGCTGGCAGTAGTTGGCCTTGAGAAATGGACGGAACATGCGGTGGCGGACTAAGATCATTGTCACAATGAAGAGTTCCACCGGCGGGGTCAGCAGGTAGGCCGCCAGCAGCAAGGGGAGATTGGCGGCCAAAGAAACAGGCGGTCCCATCAGCAGGCTGACCGACAAGATGAGAGAGGTCCATACCAATACGCCGAATCCAAAAAATCCATCGGCCGGCGTCAGTTCGCCGGCGCGTGCCCTAGAGGACCACAGCCCCGTGGCTGCAGCCAGAATGAGCAGCATTCCCGGCAACCCTATGCGGCCCGCCAGAGGGATGCGCTGCAGCCACATGGGCGCGCTGACGAGGATCATGATTCCCCCGGCCGCCGCGGGCTGCTTTAGCAGCCATCCCAGCCCCGCTGTCAGAACTGCCAGCGCGACCCCCCCGGTTATGGCCAAGGCCGGGGACGGCGCATGGGAGACCTCGGCGAATAGAGCCCCCAACCCTATGCTCAGCGCCAATACGGCTCCGTATTTCCTCAGATGGTCCGCCTCCCCTGTCATGGTAGTATGGTACAATATTCCTGGCCCTATAAGGAGGACGATCCACGTGATTGGTGAAAGGCAGCAACAAATTCTTGCTTTCATTCAAGACTATCTTAATGAAAACGGATATCCTCCTTCTGTCCGCGAAATTGGCAAAGCCGTGGGGCTGAGTTCCACCGCGAGCGTCGCCAGACATCTCAAATTGTTGGAACAGGACGGTTACATTAGCCACCCGCCCTCGAAGCGGCGGGCATGGGCTATTGGGTCCGGTTTGCACCGAGCGCCGGTATCCGTTCCCGTAATTGGCAATATCACGGCGGGTGTGCCTATTTTGGCGACAGAGGTTATCGAAGACCGCCTGTCTCTGCCCTCGACATTATTTCATACCGAACCTGATTTCCTCTTGCACGTCGTCGGCGATTCGATGGTCGGCGCGGGCATTTACGACGGCGATCTGGTTGCCGTCACACGCACCGCTTCGGCCGATGACGGCGATATTGTCATTGCCCTCATCGGCGAAGAGGCTACCGTAAAATATTTCTATAAAGAGGCGGGCGGCATCCGCCTGATGCCCGCGAATGACCGGTACGAGCCAATCATCGCCAAGGACATCCAGGTTCTGGGGCGGGTTATCGGCTTAGTCCGCAGCCTCTAACGCCAGCAAACCGGCGTCTACCGCCAACACCGTGTGCCAGCGGGATAACCCTCCTTGCAGGTAAGCGGTGTAAGGGGGGCGCATGGGGGCATCGCAGGACAGTTCCAACGACGCCCCCGCCACAAAGCCTCCTGCCGCCATGATCACTGGGTCACTGTAGCCAGGCATGGCCCAGGCCTGCGGGGACACGTAGGCATCCACGGGCGACACGGCCTGGACTGCTTGGCATAGCGCGTGAATGCGCACGGGGCTGTTGAGTTCAATCGCCGTGACAATATCGCTGCGCACGGCCTCCTCCGGGCCAGGATCCACCCCGTAGCCGGCTTCATGAAAGGCATGGCTTGCATAAATCCCGCCCATCAGGGCTTCCCCGACCATCATCGGCGCCAGAAACCACCCTTGGGCGAGCAAGCGTAAATACGGAGCTGTCGGGCCGACTTCCTGGCCGATTCCCGGCGATAGCAGCATCTCCCCGACCGCTCGCACCAGATCGGTGCGCCCAGCCACGTACGCGCCTGTGGGGGCAATGCCTCCACCGGGATTTTTCAGCAGGCTCCCAATGATAAGGTCCGCTCCCCAGTCGGTCGGCTCCTCGGGCAGGGTGAACTCCCCGTAACAATTGTCGACGACGAGCCACGCGCCCCGCGCGTGCGCCTCGTCCGCTGCGTTTCGGATCAGCTCTGCGGTCCACGACGGCCGGGCCTGGTATCCCCGTGAACGCTGAACGTATACTACGCGGGGTTCCACGGAAGATTCTGTCCGGGCGGGCCACAATGTCCTACCCTGACTGTCAGCGGACAGTGTCCTGACCCGGACGCCGCGCGCTGGCAAACTGGTGCGGCCGGAACCGGACAGAAGTGGCCGCAATGTGTCATAGACTGGGCCGTTGGCCAGCCACAGTTCATCTCCCGGAATTAGAAGCGCCCGCAGGGCGGTTGTCAGGGCGTGGGTGCCTGACGCCCACTGAGGTCGGACCATCGCCTCGTCACAGTGCATGACCGCAGCGACAATGCGGTCCAAACGCTCTCTCCCCCGGTCATCGTAGCCGTACCCGGTTGTGCCACCCAAATCTGGAGTCGCCAGCCCGCTGTCGCTGAATGCCCTGGCCACCCGCATCATATTGTGGGCGACGACGTCCTCCACCTGCGCCCACCCCTTGCGGCTGGACCGCACCCTCTCGTCACTAGTCATGGCCGAATTCCACCCTCCTGATGTCAATCCCCGGTATGATACACCATATTGGGAGCTGGTGGAAATTCGCGCCAACTGGGCAACGCCTGCCTCCAAACATGTTGGGTGACACCAGCCCTTCCCTTGAAGGCAGCGCTCTAAGGGCGGCACTGAAGCTGGCCTCAGCCCATGTGGCGGAGGACAAACGATTTGACCTCCCGGAATCCTCTGCGGGTCAAAGCGGATACAGGAATGACCGCAGTGCCGCGGTAGTGTTCCCTCAACTGGCTCAGTGCGTCAGCCGAACCGGGCTTGTCAATTTTATTGGCCAGAATGATATAGGGTCCTAGCTGTCTGGCATACGAGGCAATTTCTTCATCCACGGCCCCGGGAGCTTCAATCGTTTTGTGACCAATGCGGGAAGAATCGATGAGGTGCAGGACAATATCTGCGGTGCCGAGGCGCGCGAGAGTGGACGCCATGGCCTGACGGATCTCTGCCATGTGGTGGACCCCCTCCGAAATTCCGACGGTATCGACGAGCGTCAGGCGCCGGGGCGTCCGTCCCGATGCGATCTCCACGTCGATGCCCTGCGCCGCCATGGTCTTGTGGGCATTATGCGAGACCAGTTTGCGCTTCGCGTCCTCCAATGAGAGACGGCGGACAAGCACCCGCCCGTCACTGCCCACCGCCTCGAGCCGAATCTCCCTGAGACCCAGATAGGAGGCGAAATTGAGAACAAACAGCGACTTGCCCACATTGGGTTTCCCTACGACCAGCGCCTCCATCACAGGCCCCCTTCCACGTCGGCCCATGTCAAGGTCATCAGCTCTTCCCGTGTCGCCATGTCAAGACGCCTGATGAGCCGCACGGATTGCCGTCGGATGGCACCCTCAATCAAGTTTCTAACCAACCGGGCATTACCGGAATTCACGCGCCAGTGGCCTTCGGACCGCACAAGATATTCGGTCAATTGGCGGTCGGCATCCGCCGACAGTTGGTATTGCCGTTCCGCCAGCATGATACGGGCAATGGCGGCCAGTTCACTGGCCCCATAGTCCGGAAAGTGCAGGTGCAGCGGGAAACGCGACAGCAACCCGGGGTTGGTCGCCAGAAACCATGCCATTTCATCGGAATATCCCGCTAAAATCAACAGGAACTCTCCGCGGTGATCTTCCATTGCTTTCACCAGGGTGTCAATTGCTTCCTTGCCAAAATCCTTTTCCCCACCCCGGGCCAGTGCGTACGCTTCGTCGACAAACATCACCCCGCCCAGTGCCCTCTTCACCGCGTCGCGTGTTTTCTGCGCCGTATGCCCGATGTACTCACCGACCAGGTCCGCACGCTCCACTTCCAGCATGTGCCCTTTGGGAAGAACATCCATAGTTTGGAACAACCGTCCCAAAATCCGGGCAACAGTGGTTTTTCCTGTGCCCGGCGCGCCGGAAAAGACCATGTGCAGGGTCTGCGACTCGCTGGCCAGACCCAGTTCCAGACGCCTCTGCTGGACGTCCACAAAGGCGCGGATTTCGTGCACCATGTTCTTGACATCGTGGAGCCCGACAAGGCCATCCAGTTCATGCAACACCGACTCGATGCGCTTGCGGCGGGACTCCTGACTAGGTGCGCGGATGCTGCTGCGGCCATCCGTGATGCGGCTGTCCAATTTCTGCAGATGTTTGAGCGCCCCGTCAGAAGGCAGGCGTCCTGCCTCAAACCACGCTAAAACCTCCCGAGATGTCATCGGGTCTTGTGAATACCCAGGCTGATAGTCCGGTTCGGGCATCTGCTTCCCCTCCGCCAAATATCGTCACACCTTTAACTATACGCGCCGGTGACGGAAATGCTGCCTGTCCGGGGAGCACTTTTGACTAGCCGGTTCCCGCCACCCGCTTCAGGCAGATGCTATGGCTGCTTGCCAGACACTTCCCGCTGGCGGAAGTCTCCTCGTTAGCGTTCCGCAAAGGCCGAACCCCTTGCAGCACAAGTGGTTTCGGCGAGCATTCGGACAGGTCGAGGAGTTGTTGTTGGCGCGGTGGGCGACTTCTGCCGACTACCGGGGTCATAGTGGGGGTTTGTGCAGCATTAAAACGAAAAGTGCAATAGAGCTGGAAATCCTTACACAGTGCAGTGGTCTTCAAAATGTCATCCCAGTCGTCAGGAGACTATTTTCGTGCAACAGCGCTCCCATTGGAAGTGGAATGGCTGATTTCTGAGAGATTGAGATGGTTTTAGACCGATGTTTGGTGGCTATTGCAGTTTTCGTTCCAATGCTGCACAAACCCCTATTCTATCCGCTGTGGGGGCCCCGCGAAATCAATCTACGACCACAAAAACCCGCCGGAAGAAGTCGTACCAGCCTACAAGTGTAACGGGACTTTTTTCCCGTATCTATCCTCATGTGTGTCTAAGAACCGCCACCAGTTCGCGACTCTGGCTGCAGGCCTAAATCGTCGCGACTCATTGACGTCTGAACCAGTAGAGTGGTCGGCGCTTTTGATTGGCGATGGCGAGAATCCGGAGATCACCATTCTCTGCGGAGTACATGACCGAATAGGGGAACCGCCGCACCCGTTTGCTTCGCACAACGCCCTGGACCCGCGGACTCGCCATCGGGTTTTCGCGAATTTCGTCCGTCGCTGTCTCGATGGCTTGCAGGAATGTGCTGCCCAGGCCGCGTCGTTGGCTTTCGTAATACAACGCCGCATCATACAGTTCAATTTCCGCGGCCGGATGAAACGTCACGCGCATCTTATCCACCGAGGCGTTCCCGAATCGCCCGAAAGACGTCCGTGGCGGATCGGCCCAAGGTGTTGTCAGCCAGAAGATCGTCTTGCCGTCGTTCCGCCTCCTCCGCCCAGAGACGCGCATTCTCCTCGTCCGACAGTTCTTCTAGGCTGTTGAGCAGCGCTGCTGCCAATCGCGCCCGCTCTCGGGGATCGAGCTTCCGTAGTTCGACCTCTAGTTCATCGTGGGTCACCAAATTCCCCTCCTGCCCTTCGGTATTCCTGTCCATCCCGACATTCCTACCCACCAAATTTCGCTCATCCACTGCTGGTCCGGCAGTTGGCACCGTCGACCCTAGCAATTCTCATTATACCGCTCCTCCCGTTGTCCCCAAGCCCATCGCGCGGATTTAACCGAATATGGGATATGGCAATGATTCGTAAATATTCCTCCATAAGCCAGTTATTCCCAATTAGGAATGGTCTGTGGGCAGGTCAGCCAATAAAGCATACTCGATCGGCGGGGGCTGTCGGGTAAGGTCTAACTCGTAGCGGCCGAATCGATTCACATGGGCCGTCCCATAGGGACTCAACGCCGCCAGAGCCTCAGTATCCAACGTTTGACCGCTTTGTTGCAGTATATGCAGCCCCTTGGCCATTCGGAAGACATTAAAGAAGATGAGGCAATTGGCGACGAGGTGATGATATGTGATGATCTTCCGTTGCTCGGCCCGGTCATTACTGGCAATCGTCCCTTCCCCGCCAAAGAAGAACCATTTGGCAAATCCGTTGAAGGCCTCGCTCTTATTGGTCGCCGCTTGAATGGTAACCCGCAGGTCCGCCTCATGGAGGTACCGCAAGGGAAACTCGCCACGACGGCCAAGCCGCGAGGCTCCCCCTTTACCTACCTTGCCGGCCCAAGAGAAATTCGCTAAGAACGCGTTCTACCTATCCATCCCCGGTTTATAAAATAGCGGCGAAAAACCGCTGGGTTTACCTATGGGGATGAAAGCCGCTGACCGCAGGTCACATTTTTTGTGGCATAATATTCGTAGGGAACAGGCTGAAAGCGCCGTCCCGTCAGAAAATAACAAAAGGCTCGGACGGAGCCTTCGGGGAGCGGAAGGAGAATACGCCACCGCCATGAACCGAGAAGCCCCCGGCTTCAGCCGGGGGGAGTCGTCACAAAGATAGACCGGTCCTGTTGTTCTCGGCGTGATATTAGCAGGAGCCATTTAAGCATAAATCCGTAAAGTGTACGAGTGCCCAGGCGCCAGAGCTAAAGCGCGTGGGCACTCACCAATCAGTCTGCGGATTTGCCGCGCATTCCGGTGCTCTGGGCCATTATGGTGAGGAATAAACCATATAACGGCGTGAGAATGGCCATTTCCGGTTATTTTAGGCACGCCCGGCCCAACAAGAACCCATTCGCACCGGGCGTGCTTTTCTCCAGCCGGGTGCTGAATAGCCCAACCGCCGTCCATTCCGGGCTAGAAACTGTTGGTGACTAACTGCAAATACTGCGCGGAAAAGGGTTCATAGGGCAGCGACTGGGCGGCCACGGGGTTGATGCCAAAGACGTGCAACACATTGGGAATATTCGCATCCGGCCCGCTGCGGTAGGTCAGATACAGGTGATCATTGCCGACCTTGTCAAACGATATAGTCGAAGGCACTTGGCGTTGGCTCTGCGCATTGATGCTAAATCCATTGTTGGCAGAGTTTGAGGATGCTGTGCTCTGCAGACTTAAAGAACTTATATAGTTCTCCACGACCGGCAGATTGGTAATGGGCTGGCCTTTGAAGGTCATTAAATCCAACATAATCTGGTAGCTGGAATTCGGATTGATGCCGTTGACCGTTTGCAGTTGGCCAAAACTCGTGGGAACAGGGTTGCTGAGGTCAAGAGCTGATCCCCCGGCGCAATGACTTGAGTGACCTGAGCCTGAGCAGGGTAGCTCGGGATCAGAGAGAAGACCACGGGAGTGTCTGTCCCCCTATAGTCGAAGGTATAGCCACTGGTACCCACATAATATGGCCCCAGAATATTACAGTTCCCCTCGGCCATGCTGGGGCAAAACATGACGGGATTCGGTTGGATTCCGACCGCATCCGCCGCCGTTCCTTTAACCACCTGACCTTGCGCGTTGACGGGCTCCACGACAAATGTTCCCGAGCTTTTTGCGGGAAGAAGGCCGGTGACCGGCTGCCCGCTTTGAGTGAACATCCGCCATCCTACTTGCTGGGCGGCATTGGTGGCCATGCTGGTCAGCGCCAGACTTTGCGAGGGGCTCTGCAAAGTGGATGGGAGACTGAGCTGGAGGTGTCCGGCCGTGGCACCTGCCTTCACCGTTAAGAGCCCTTGTCCGCGAACAAGAGGAACGGCTACCGTACCGGAATGGGCGGCGTGGGAGCCCACCGCGAAGTTTCCGGTATTCTGCTCAATTTTCACGTCGACGCTCCCGTTGTAGCTTGTGTCGGGACCGCCTGTATTGCCCAGGTCGTCAATGATTATCGACTTGGTGCCGTTTGTGGCCAGAAAAGGGAACCCGGATAGAAACACGGCTTGGGCCGGAGGCGCCGTTGGGGCCGCAGGACCCCTGAGGCTGGGCCCTAGCGGTGCCGGAAGACGAGTGACAGTATAGACGTCCGCCCATTGAAATCCCATGGAGCTGAACACGAGTGCGGAAGGGATTCAATCTAACTCACCGTTATGATACCAATACACAGGGGATTGGCCTGCCACTCTGACTAACTGCACGGGGCTTCCCACAGGATCTGGAAGTGTGGTGACAGTGTGCAAGTCATTCCACTGATATCCGAGGTCGTTGAAGAAGTTTGGACTGGGAATCGCATGCATTTTATTGTTATGCTGTATATAGACCGCTGGCTGGTTGGCTATTTTGTAAATGGGGCCGGGTATGCTGTAGGCTTCAGCCGTCTGGGTGGGAAAAGACACCGAGAGGGCTGCTAGACTCAACATGACCGGGACCGCCGCCGAAAACCCTAATTTCAGTACTTTTTTCAATGGAAATTCCTCTCGTTTACTATGGAAGCGGCGCGCTATAGCGCACGTTGTGCTGGCTGATGGTGAATACTTATCATAGTTTATCATAGGGATACCTTCAGCACCGGCACATCGGGCAGGCACTGGCTTCGACTTTCACCAGGAGCGGCCTGCGAAGACGCCGCAGAAGAGCGACCCCGTTTCACATTACTCTCTTGCTGGTATGAAGGCGGTCAGAGAACTGCTACAGCTTCGCCAGTCAGGAACTTACCAGCCCATTGCACAATTGTCATCCCCGCAGCCCCGAGTGCCGCAGGCCTGGTCAAAAAGTCGCTGCTCTTCCAAAGGGCGCCGGCGTTTGAAATACACGGCGGCGGGTGCATGGATTAGACGCCTGATGCCGCGGGCATTTGGTGTCGAATTATTATGGTGTTGTTCAAGGCTTCACGGTTTATGAAGAGGCATTCAATATCTACAGTCCCAGCGTCACGAGGGCTTTTTGCTGTCGGCGATTGTTGGTGAGCCCCGACCGCGCTACATTGGAAGAATGCGTGGCCGCCGTGCTAGAATAGCAATATTCTGTAGGACGAGGAGGAGACGCCGTGAACTTGAGCGGAGTTTCCCCATCCGTACTGGAGCGGCTGTTGTCCCTGACGAAGCGGCTTCGATACCCTATTTGATAAATTGGTCGAGCAATTACGAGAGCTGCTGCCCGACTTTGGACAGCGGTTGGCAGTCGATAGCCAGGCGTTGCCATCATTCGCAACCCATCGGCCGAAGCAGCAAACACCCGATGGCCGTCGGGATACCGATGCGGATTATGGGATTAAAAGCTACCAGGGAACACACCCGGACGGCCGCGCATGGGAGACTATCAAACGGCGGTTCGGCTATAAGATTCATCTTCTGGTCGATGCGACCCATGAACTGCCCCTAGCGTGGACTCTGACGAAAGCCTCGACCGCCGGTATCACGG
>DAHWJO010000479.1:0-525 GCA_027344105.1 Sulfobacillus sp. | reverse complement strand
GAGCAAACCCTGAACGAACCAGCGGCGCAGGTGAATACGCTGGAAGAGGGATTTCTCGCTGACGGGAACGGGTAGTGTCATTAGGCTGTTGACGGAGTCAAAGTGGGCACAGTGTAGCAAGATCGGCGATGGGGGCAAAGCACCGGCCTGACGCTATTCCTCATCCCGGTCCTCGGGATTCTTGAAAAGTTGCGGAGCCAGACTGTGCTTACGCATCAGCTTGTAAAGATCCGTCCGGTGTCGGCCGGCAATGCGTGCGGCACGGGAGATGTTGCCATCCGTCGCGCGTAGCAGGTTTTCCAGGTAGCCGCGCTCAAAGGCGGCCTTGGCGTCCTGCAGGGGAGGAAAGGCGCTCTGGCCACCCTGGCGGCCGTTGTCGGGAATGGCGTCGGCGGCGACCCAGCCTTTTTCGGTGACGGCCGCGGCAAAGGTGACGGCATTCTCCAACTCCCGGACGTTGCCGGGCCAGGATCGTTGCATCAGCTTGTCGAGGGCCTCGGGACTGAAACCCAGGATATCCCGGTT
>DAHWJO010000478.1:0-527 GCA_027344105.1 Sulfobacillus sp. | reverse complement strand
TGCGTTCAGTGGCGAGATGGCTCAGGAAGGCCTCCACCTCGGCGGCACCCATGTTTTTGGGGTGCCGTTTCTGATGAAAAAGAATAAAGCGCCGCGCCCAGTCCGTATAGGCCTCTTCGGTGCGGATGCTGTAATGCATCACCCTGATCCGGGCACGCACCTGGTCCAGGAGCCTGGGCGGGGTGCTGGGAGTTGCTTGGCTATTTTTCATCCCGAAAATTTTAGGCTGTCCTAAATTTTTAGGAAAGGGCGGTGTTTTGTAGATACAGTATGTTGGTTATTTATCATGTTGCGTTAGGCGCCATGTATGTGGTAGCGTTGTACAATCTAAATTATGTTGGGCATCATAGGAAGCATCCATGCCATCAATCCCAGCCTTCTGTGATACTTGTGGAACAGCATTTCCATCCGGTTTTTTCTTTGAGAACGCGTCAAACGTCACGCTATCTGGAAACAAGTCGGGTCCATGTCCGAGTTGTGGAGGCATGGGGCATGTCCCAGACGGTGTTTTCAATTTTATTGGCAAC
>DAHWJO010000477.1:0-529 GCA_027344105.1 Sulfobacillus sp. | reverse complement strand
CCAAAATGACGCCGGGGCTTGCCTGGTCGCTTTCCATAACGGGATGCTCACTTAGCCTCATGGTCAGCGTATCCGTGTCCGGGTCGTAGCGTACTTTCATGATCCCCTCCAACACTTCTCTATCTTGCTGGTACGATAGACGGTAATGATCCGCATAGATTGGTCTTGGTCTGCTACGAATGTACGGATTCTCCTGCTACCGGGCAAGGGCCGGAAGGGGCTATGATGAGACATTACGATCACGGTGAAAAATTTGGGCGATGACGGATGGGAAAACAGGGCGGAAACGGAAGGTGGTGGTCGAGGCGGAGGCGCTGATTCCGGTCGTGCCAGGGCAGGGGGAATTGTTCGGGGGGATGCCAGCGGAAGCGGTTACAGGTTCGCCGTCCGCAGGACAAGATCTGTTGCCTGTCGCTGTAGCCACCCCTAAAAAGCGTCAGAGAGCTCCGGAAGGGGAAAGGAAACATCTCACCCTTCTGGAGGTGGATCGCCTGCTGGCGGCCACGAAAGACAACCCCCGGACCGGCGT
>DAHWJO010000476.1:0-531 GCA_027344105.1 Sulfobacillus sp. | reverse complement strand
GAAGCCACCGAGAAAGGGCCCGGCCAAGGTCGCGAGACCAAAGGCGGCGCCCACCAGCCCCTGATAGCGGCTGCGCTGGGTAATGGGAATGAAGTCCGAGATGGAGGCGATGGCGGTCACCAGCAAGCCGCCACCGCCAATACCCTGCAAGGCCCGAAACACCATCAGCTCGTCAATGGTTTGCGCCTGACCGGACAACACCGATCCTGCCAAAAACAGCAACACTGCCGATTGCAGGAGATACTTGCGCCCCAGAAGATCCCCCAGTTTACCATATACCGGCAAACAGACGGTGGAGATCAGCAGATAAGCGGTCACAATCCAGGGTAGTTTGGCCAGACCATGGAGATCGCGGGCGATGGTCGGCAGGGCGGTAGAGACCACGGTCTGGTCCATCGCCGCCAAAAAAATGGATGACAGAATGGCAAATAAAATGACTTTTGCGGACCAGTCCAGACGAAAAGTAGATGCGGAAACGGGCGTTGATGAAGATGTCATTGCGTGCTCCGCACTGTCCTGCCCTCCTCGATC
>DAHWJO010000475.1:0-531 GCA_027344105.1 Sulfobacillus sp. | reverse complement strand
TGGTGGGTTGTGAGGGGATCGAACCCACGACCCGCTGATTAAGAGTCAGCTGCTCTACCAACTGAGCTAACAACCCGGAGGACCCGTATTATAGGAATTTTCGCCAAGAAAGCAAGAGCGGACGCGGTAAGTTAGTGAGCCGTGCATCGTCGCAGCCGGATCACCACCTCGACCCTTTCCACCTCAGTCTCCAGCGGCAGGTCGGGGAGCTTGTCGATTTGCAGGGCAGACGCAGGAATATCCAGCAACTCTCCCGAGTCTACATAATAGAAATGATGATGAAGAGAAACATTGGGGTCATAGAACACCTTGCCGGGCTCCACAATCACTTCGCGCACCAATGAGTGATCGGCGAACAGGCCAAGGGTGTTATAGACCGTTGCCTTAGACACCACGGGATAATCCGCATTGACACGCTGCATGATCTCTTCCGCGGAAAGATGCGCGCAAGAGGAAAAGAGCGCGTAGCCAATCTCTACCCTTTGGCTGGTGGGATTCACCCCCGCCTCGCGAAGCACTTCCAACACACGT
>DAHWJO010000474.1:0-532 GCA_027344105.1 Sulfobacillus sp. | reverse complement strand
GGTGGTACTACGGTATGCGGGCATGAGTACCAGTAGCCAGGCAACTGCGCAACCTGCTGTAGATTATTAACCCGGCCCTTAAATCCAGCCGAGAATGGTCCAGCCCAGCAACACATCCAGCAGGGCGATGGCCATCCGGTGCGGGCTGCCCATGCTCCAGGCCAACAGCGCGGGTAGGGAGCGCTTGCGGCTGTAGCCGACCGAGCCCGCATTCTTCTGATCTGCTCCTCCATGCTACAACTGCCAGCCAGAGTAGGTTTTCCCCTCACGAATCAGGCCACCTCCGAGAACTGAAGTTCATGTTTCCCTCCCCCCCCCCCACAGCCTCCTATCGGCGCACCTTTTCTTTCGCTTATTGGGCGGGTTTTGCGGGGACATTGGCCTTTGCCGGATGGTACGCATGGTTTTCCTGGCATGCTTACGAAGAGGACAGCCGGTATCGTTTGGGGTTGAATGCCGAGATGGTCGCAAAAGTCACCCAGAACCTGCTGGACGGTCACGCTACGGCGCTCCGGATTTTGGGCAAGCAATT
>DAHWJO010000473.1:0-534 GCA_027344105.1 Sulfobacillus sp. | reverse complement strand
GTAGCGCGGATCAAGAGGCTGATCCTTCGCCAGACTTTCGACGGCGGGAGATAAAATCTCATCGAGGGAAGCGCGATATACCCCTTTACTCTCCCGCTTGTAGTCCCGCTTGAACTGACTGGTCCATTCAATCGTCCGCATGCAGCGCGGCCATTAGCTCTGGGATGCTGTTGGCGCGTGGCAGGTTGCCGGCGCGCGCCTCTTTCATGGCAGCTATAGTGGTGGCGTTTGGAATCAAAGGATCAAAAGGAAGGGCATGTTCACGCGCAACCTTGGTCAGCATGAGCCGCACTGCGTCGGAAACTGTTAACCCCATTGCCGCCAAGACAACAGAGGCCTCCTCCTTTATGGCGCCGTCGATACGCGCCTGTACGAGTTGATTTGCAGCCATGAAATTTTTCTCCTTCACCAAGCCTGAATGACAATGTAAGTCACACATAGCAATATGACAACCATTCACCGCCACAGTTTCTCGAAGCGCACGGGGTTGGTGGCCGTGTAGCGCACCGTATGCTGGATGTTCCGGTGCCCCAG
>DAHWJO010000472.1:0-534 GCA_027344105.1 Sulfobacillus sp. | reverse complement strand
GGACGTAGTCCCCGAAGGGGGTCGATCCGGCGAGCCGAAGGCTCGGACAGGGGGAGCGGCAGGCTCCCCGCCGGGGAGGTTTGCGCCCGGCGCCGAAGGCGGCAAGCGGGCGCTCCTTAGAATTCAGGGGGATGCCGGGAGGGACGCGCAGGCGGGCGCGTAGCGTCCAGAGGCGCGGGTTCGAGTCGGCGGGGGCAAAGCCCCCAAGAGACGGCGGCGCAGCAACGCGTAGCCACGGATAAAAGAAGGATAGATAAAGGATAAAAAGGATAATGGCTTCAAAGTGCTGTTAAGGTCTATAACAATCAAACGATTGACAAAAACACCTGCGACCTGGATAGCCCGCTATGAACAGATTTATGTCTGTTTTGGGACCGTAAAAGCATCATGCTTGTGCCTTTATCCTATTCTGATTTATGTCCCGCGACCTGGATAGCCTGACTTTTCAGCGACCCGCGAGCTAGATAGCCTGTCTTTTTGGCGACCTGCGACCTGGATAGCCCGCCCTTTCGGTCAGCCGCGACCTGGATAGCC
>DAHWJO010000471.1:0-537 GCA_027344105.1 Sulfobacillus sp. | reverse complement strand
CCGCTGGAACTGACCCACTCACCCGCAGGACCAGAGGCAGATGAATTTGCAGACTTGAGCAACGTCCCCATTGCATGGGTGCAAGACAGCGACGATTCACTGGCACCCGCCGACCCCGAGTCTGCGTTTATCAGCGAGATCAAGGCAAGAGCTATCGAGGAAAACCAGTCGTTCGAGGAGCAGGCCAAGGCAATCACGGATACCAGTATCCCCGCCGAACTGGCCGACAAGACCAACATGCAGAAAATGAAAGAGGTGTTCAGGGAAGATGCTTTGTCACTCAGCCTGCCCCAGTTCTTCATAGAGGTGAAAACCGGGGGGTGGTTCGACGAAGATGGGAAATATCAGCTATTGGAGCGCGACCAGCTTCTGACCGACTTCCGGCTTGCGCATGCGGACTCCAGCGTGAATTTCGCCAACGTGGACGCCCAAGTGTACAAGGTGGATCTGGAAAAGGTAGGGGAGTGCGCATTCCGGCGATCGTGGGCAGTGATTCCGCTGATCGTGGGCACCCCCGAAAAGCGTACATTCTGGTCA
>DAHWJO010000470.1:0-538 GCA_027344105.1 Sulfobacillus sp. | reverse complement strand
TCCATCACCGTTTCTGTACGTTGATTCAGCGGGCGGACGGCTATGGGTACGCATTCGCGAAGATAGCTTTGACACAAGGAGAAGCAGGAATGGGGCGGTCAGTGACCGCCGCGCTATCCCTCCCCGGCATGAATGCTGGGGTTTCCCGCGCAAATGGATGATGTCGCCAGCCGCCACCATCTTCGCGGAGTCCGCGCTATGGCCAGTAGTCTGGTTCTACGCCTTTTTGCTGATGTGGGCGATGTTGCACGTCTTCGCCGGCCATCACCACATCACGCGGGAAGCGCTGGACCGGCTTGGGTCAAAAATACGCCCAGGGCGACCACTGGGTGAGATTGCGGCAGAAAGCGCGTTTTTCAGCCTAGTTCGGCAAGATCTGATGGTATCCCGGTGGATGGTTCTGCTGCTTTGTCTTCAGGCATCCCTGCTATATCTAACTGTTCACCTGGAACTATCCTATAACCAGGCATGGGTGGAGGCACTGCTTCTGTCGATGGCGCTTTCCCCCGCAACGCAACATTTCACCTGGAATTTTGCC
>DAHWJO010000046.1:0-22395 GCA_027344105.1 Sulfobacillus sp. | reverse complement strand
GCCTGAACCCAAAGGACAGGAACTAGCCAACGGCTAGTTCATCCACAGTGTAGGCTCTGGGCGTCTGCGTTCCCGCCCAGAGCTACACTGCATGGCGCCACCGCATGCTGATGGCCGGAAAAGGACATCCGAGTACACAGAAATAAGATGAGAGCCACTCTCAGCCTTTCCACAGATATTGCCAACCCCCAACATGGAGGAGCTAGTAAATTTCATCGGGCCACCTTTGCAGGACAGCTTTGAGCGTGAATTCCACTTTACTCCCCAGCAGTGCGCGCAGGCGGTGAGTTTTTACCGGGAATACTTCAGTGTCACCGGAATCTATGAAAACCACATCTATCCAGGAATTCCCAAATTGCTTCGCGCTCTGCTCGGAGCAGGAAAGGTCTTGGTGCTGGCGACTTCCAAACGACTCCATACAGTATCCAGATCCTCGCGCACTTTCATTTGGATCATTTCTTCAGTCAAACTGTGGGTAGCAATCTTGACGGCAGCCGTTCCAAAAAAAGCAGAAGTCATTGCCGCCGCAACTATTACGGCATAATGACGGCGCCTGATGAGGGCCTCCATTGCAATATTTGACACATGTTTCGCGACAGAATTCTTACGACCGTGGCCTTTAAATGAGAAATGTGTGAATGATTGACAGAACTCCTCATCTAGGCTTCTTTTATATTCCTCCCAAAACAAAGTGCAAATTAACTTAGAAGCCGTTTCCAGACAACGGGCTCAGACAGGGCGTGGTTTCTACCCTGTGGCTTCCACGGGTTTTCGGGATAGCGAGGCACAATCCCAAAATGTCGGGACCGCACTCCTGCTGGCAGCCATGGCCAACCTCGCGCTAACATTGAGCAGCGGGCACCTTGCGCCAATCAATACTTGCGCGATGAAACTCTCGGGACCGCTACTCTATTTACCGTCAAGGGTGCGTTGACCTTCTGGTTTTCAAAAACTTGTTTGCTAGAGTTCAGAGCCATATTCTTTAAAAACCTTACGCTAAGAAAGGAGATTCAATTGCATCGACACGGCACATCCCAGCCTACGGTTCACCTGCCTTTCCGTGCAGTTGTTCCGAGAAAGGTCGAGGTATTTCTCGGCCCAACCAACTCGGGCAAAACTCACCAGGCGCTCCAACATCTTGCCCAGTGCGGTGAAGGTGTCTACGCTGCCCCTTTGCGCATGCTGGCATGGGAGGCTTATGATCTCTTGAGCCGCCAACGCGGAGCCAGCCAGGTTGGCTTGCTCACTGGCGAAGAACAAGTCAATGCACAGGCTCCCATCCTCTGCTGCACGGCTGAAACGGCACCTTTACGAAGCAAGTTGCTGGTTCTCGACGAAGTGCAGTGGGCTGCTGACCCTGATCGCGGCTGGGCATGGAGCCGCTTGCTAGCTGGATCCATCGTCGAAGAGCTTTATGTCACAGGCGAAATCGGTGCATTGCCTCTGATCCGTGCAGCACTCGGCGACAGCGCTTCCATTCGCGTACTGGACAGGCTCGGACCTCTTGAAGCGGCCGGCTCCGTCACTCTTGCCGACATTCCGCCCCACGCGGTTGTCATTGCCTTTTCGCGCCGAGCTGTCCTCCACTTGGCCGGTCTCCTGCGAGCGGGAGGGCGCCACGTTTCCGTGCTCTACGGTGCTTTGCCGCCCGAAGTCCGCCGCGCGCAAATCCGTTACTTTATCAGCGGAGTCACCGACATCGTAGTGGCCACCGACGTCATTGGCCATGGCATCAATCTACCGGTGGATACCGTGGTATTTGCTGAAACCCAAAAATTCGACGGTACAATTCGGCGCCCGTTAGCACCATGGGAAGCGGCCCAGATCGGAGGTCGCGCAGGTCGTTTTAGGCTGGCTGAGCAAGGAACTATCCGTTGGCTTACTGGCGTGCCGGGATTTAACTGTGACCCTTTGATCATTCACTCGATTTTTACACCCCGGAAGACCGTGGAGGGACACCCTGCCTACCGGCTTGTCACCCAAGGCTATGTCGCCCCTTCCTTTAGTGATATGGGTGCAGCCCAGGCAAGCGACCTGCCCGCCTCCCTTAATAAGTGGGCTCAACTTGCCAGAACTCTTCTGGCTTCGGCACCATGGGCCAAGGTCCAACCTGTAGCTCCAATGGTCAGCAGGCTCAGTCTTCTGTCCCAGCACACAATTGATACGCAAAATCTGTTGAGCCTCCTTGCCTCTGATGACGCATGGCAGCTTGCTCACGCCCCTTTGGATGCCAACGATCCTATAGACGGCCACATTCTTCTTTCACTAGGACAGCAACTGGCAGGAGCTGAACGGCCCGAATGGACTGAGTGGATAGCCAAACCCGATATTCGGCAAGATGCTGCGGGTCTGGAATTGCTGGCTCGCAAGTTGGTCGGACTTCGGTGGGCCACATTGACGTTTGCAGGCCGTCTTGGCATTTCCCACGGGGACGTCAGCCGCGCTCTAGACCAAGTTGCATCGGCCTTGAATACTGCGTTGACCCGCGCAATCAAAAATGGCGTGGCGCACTGTGTATCCTGTGGCGAACTTTGCGCCCCGTGGTTTCGCGAATGCGATGCGTGCCACCAGGGGACAGACTGGTGGCAGAATGGCGTCGAAGACGATGATGACGGGATGGAAGAATTCTTAACCGTGGCCCATGGGAACAGGCGCCGGGTACCCTCTGAGGCTCGGTTGAAGAGGACACAGCACTACGACAGCATCATTGAGGACGCCGTGCAAGAAGATGCTGCTTTCGCGCGCCCGCATAGTTTCCCGCGAGCCGTCTGGGCTCTACATGTCCTGCCTATTTTGCGTGCGCAACCGGCTCACAAGCGTGATACTTTAAAAACCTTGATTATCCAAAACATCTCCAATCGGTGCACCGTCGAAGAATCTATTTTAGCCCTCAGAGACCTGGCGGAATCCACTGGCCTATTCACGGAATAGACTCGCCGCAGCCCGTGGATGCCGTACCGGGTAAGAGCCAAGAGAGGATGAGGCGGCTTACCGCCTCATCCTCTCTTGGGTTCCCGTTTGCGCTTCCCCTGCCTATCAGTGGGGAGAGCCGTCTTTCATTGGCGCCAGCGAGTAGGTCTTGCGATGCCAATACTAGAGTGTTGCTTTCTGTAAAGCAGCAATCATGCCACAAAAGAAAGACAACGTCGCTTCATCCCCCTATCGAACCTTGTTTCTGCATATCCTCGTCCTCATTTTCCAAGTTCTTATGCGTGGGGTCCCAGCGGATGGCAAGTGTTACCAGCAATCCTGCAAGAGGAGCTATCCCAATCACGAGCAATGTGTGCTGCAGGCCAATGAACGCCAACATCAATGGGAAAAAGTAAAAACCGATAATACTGCCAGTGCGGATGATGCCTTGGGCGTAACCAGCTCCAACGCCGCGAATGCTTGTAGGATAGGACATGGCTCCCATAGTCATCCCGGTAGCTCCGGGACCAAAGGCATGCGAGGTGATAAACACAGCTATCAGCGCTGCCGCCACAAACACGGGCAGGCTCTTTTCCAGCAGGCCAATGACAATCAGAGCTGCCAGCGCTCCGCTGTAGCCGATTATCGCCAACCGGCGTATACCCAGTTTAGGTGTATTCACCACGTTTAAGGCACTTCCCAGGACACCAAACAGGTTGAAAACTGCCGATCCTAAGATCGCATAGACAAATTTCTTTCCGAAAATGAGCAGGCTGATCGTCGGCAGGTAAAATGCCACAGCGTAATATTCCATAGCTTCTGTCAACCCAATCGCCGTAATCAGTGTTGTACGCGCCCGATATTTCCGGCTAAAAAGCTGGGCATATTCATTCCACGACGATGCGAGATGCACCTGTTTGGATGTTGGGGGCGCCGTATCATCTAATACCGCCTGAATACCGTAAGTTTCGTTCAAGATTTTTACTGACCCCTTCAAATCGCCGTGACTAGCAGCCCACATTGGACTTTCATCCATGTAATAAAATCGGAGTACGAAAACGACTAACGCCGGAATGGCTCCAATGCCTACCGCGTAACGCCACAAGTTAGGTCCCACTCCTGAAAAGTAAATCGGAAGAATGATCAAAAATCCTGTAAAAGCGGCAATATACCACATCATCTGCCATGCGTTTAACGACCGGCCCTTGCGTTGCATTCCAGTATATTCTGCAATGAAGCTCAAGGCTGCCGGAAAATCCAATCCAACTCCCACGCCCATAAGGAACCGGAAGCCTAACAGCCACAGCAAATCAGGGGAAAGGGCTGCAGCGATCGCTGACACCACAAACAGAATTAAGTCCAACATAAACATTTTGAGTCTGCCAATGCGGTCAGTATAATAGCCTCCAATTACCGCCCCGAGCAAAGCCCCCACGGCCATGTCAGCAGTGAGACTGCCTAGCTGGAAAGCGGTTAGATGAAACTGCGTTTTCAGCTGCACCGCTCCGATGCCCAAACTGGTAAAGTCATAGGCATCGATAAATGTTCCGCCTAAGGCAATAAGCACAATCATCCACGTTCGGCGACTGACCAGTGCGCCAGAATTCACTAAATCAAAGACATCTTGCTTATTCCGTATGACCACATGATCTGAACTCATCGCATTCATCCTCCTCTAAGGCTCATGTTGTCGTACCTCTCCAAAACTCCCATCTAGCTATTTTTGTGACTTTTCTGTTTATTATAGGTGCAGCATTCCCATCACTTCCTGCCCACCATCGTTAAAGCGATATCCGCCAACGTATTGGGCGACCCAAATGATCCAGCTTTCGACACTAAAATCATATCGTCCTCTGAGGGTAGAAATTGGAGACGGCTCCATGGTATCCCCGCCGAAATATTCCCTTCGGGCCAGACCGCTTTGACGTCCAATGCCTTGGCAACAGCCAGCGCAGTTTCTCCTCCTGTCGCAATGACACCAAGCCGCTCTCGGGAAGACCGTGCCCTCCACTGTTTCAACTTGTCGGCAACGATATTAGCAAGAAGCACTGTGAGTTCTCCGGAATACTGCGAAGGTACCCGGTCAGCGCCTAGAGCCACCGTAACCAAGGATGAAGAATCGCTTAATACGCCGTGGCGAATTTCCTCCATGTACCGAGCCGAAACCGGCGCCAGTTGATGAGGGGCTAACACGACACTGTAAGCCTCACGGAGTTGGCTTAACGCCGTCAGCTGTTTGTGGCTTTCAGGATGCGCGCTGCCAATAGCGACTATGACACGGTCACACAGCGGCAAGGCCTCGTCCTGATCTTGGTCTTTACGGTTGCCGCGTGCCGTCCAATAGGATGCCACCTGCCTTGCCAGTCCTCCCGACCCACAAGGCAGAATTAGATCTGATGGCGCACACGCTTCAGCCAGTGCGATAAGGTCCCGATCTTCTGCGGTATCGGCAATGTAAATCGCTGGCGCTCTCCCACGGTCCATGATGTACTGCAAAATTTCTGATGATCCCTTGCGGATAACGGCTAGAGACAGGGGGAGCACAGAAACCGTGGTCGTGCCTGCGACAACCTCACCGATATCGGATGTCTTCACCGGATGCAGCGGGTCGCGAGAAAACATGGTCTGTTCGAGAGGCACCCCGTCAACATGCAAATGGCCATTCACCACCGTGCGTCCTATAGCTGGAAACGCCGGGGCTAAGATCGCCGCTGACCGACCAAGACCTTGCAATATCGCGGAGATTTCCGAGCCGAGATTCCCCCGCAAAGTGGCGTCGACCTTGTGGTATACTCTAGGATGCAAATCTGGGGGCAGCAATGAAGCTGCATATCCCATGCGAGCCCCAGCCTCGGCAGAGCTGAGATTGCGTGATTCCGCATCATAGACCTGGATAACATCGGCCGGCTGCATGAAATCCCACGGTTCCTCCGTGCGAAATCCTACCTTAACTCTGGAAAATCCTTTACGGAAATAAATCCCCGTATCAATAGCGCCAGTTAAATCATCACCCATTACAAACACCGGATTAGTCATGACGCTCCAGCTCCCCAACTTCCACAATTTGGACCCCCAGATCTCTTAGGGCAGGGAAAAATGCTTCCGGCACATAATCCGTAATCAGCAAGTCAATCTCCCGCAAATCTGCATAAGCTGGTAAACCGGCATCACAAAACTTAGTATGGTCGACCACTAGTATTGCCATGTCCGCGGCGTTTAAGATCGTGCGCTTTATCGCCCGAGTGCTAGGGTGAGTATTGAAGAGACCAGTGCGGACATCTACGCGGGCCGTAGAAAAGAAATATTTTGCTCCGTGTTTCTCCCGCAGGTACGCCTCAGTTTCCACTCCGAACACCGCCGCCAGACCCGGCACATACAGACCCGGAGCTATTTGCACGGTAAGCTGCCTCTTGGCAGCAGGTTGCAAAATTGCCAGAGAATTAGTGTAAATTACCGTCCCTTCCGGCAGATACAGGACCATATAAGAAACCGTAGATCCTGTGTCGAGAATAATGACATCCGACACGCGAACCTGTTCGGCAGCATATTTGGCGATAAGCTTTTTAATATCTTCGTTTTGCCTGGACCGCAACTCAAAATCCGGGCCAAATTCCTGATCAATACCCATTCGCAAATTGCGCCCGGCAATATTCGACTGGTAGTTCAATTGCTTTACCGCCTGATTCACCCGCTCTTTTAGCTCAGGTGATACGGCAATCGTGCCGTTCAGCACCCTTGACACCGTAGAAGGCGAAGTCTGTGCGGCTTTGGCAACATCTTTAATCGTAGCCAAAATCGATCCTCCCTCTTTGAAAACGATTTCATGAGATCGTTTTCACTAACATTATTAATACTTTCAGAAAGCACTGTCAAGGTCTAATTCTGTCGAGTTGTGGATCTGTATGCAATAAAAGCACAACATCGAATAATCATAGGATTTCCGTTGGCAACCACAACGGACCCGAACAATAGCAAGCCGCTTGGATCCCTTGCTGTTGACGCTATTCCTGAGTCGTTTATCGGCAATAGCTCCATCTGCCTGGCGCCTCGGGACTGGTACTTTTGCCCCCCACCCCGCCGCTCGTCAGTTTGTCTGATTGCAGTGCATCGGCGTGGATTTGCCCGAAACCCACATAAAAAAAGTTCCGTTATAACAGCGTACCGAGAGCACCAAGATCACTTGTGGATTGCCCTTCCTTCTCCGGTGAATATCACCGGAGGAAGTGTGGAGCGCTCATTGGAGTGCGAAGATCGAAAAGGAACGGGGCACGCA
This sequence comes from Sulfobacillus sp., assembly GCA_027344105.1. Classification (GTDB taxonomy): domain Bacteria; phylum Bacillota; class Sulfobacillia; order Sulfobacillales; family Sulfobacillaceae; genus Sulfobacillus. The sequence continues at coordinate 15,212 of DAHWJO010000046.1, read as the reverse complement.
CCATAGTGGTCAAGCTATTGGCCACCGGAGCACCATAACCTGCCGCGGCACCGCCGGCGCAAACGCCCTCAGCAACGCCACCATGACGCCCTACACCGGCACCGTAACGCATAGTACATGCATTACATCCTATTATTGTCATCCCGGACAATATTTCCATTTATGGCAGGATTCTCATGTAGCGATGGAGAATAAGTTTGCATAAACATTCTCACTCCACGATAGAAAGGTGAAGACCCCTATGAAGAAGATGCTTGCGGTGTTCTCTTTAGCCGTTTTGACTGCTACCGTAGCCGGGTGCGGGCAACAAAGTGCTGCCGGCAGCGCCAGTCCTCCACTCGTCGAAGCCATAAACCAGAATCCCGACAGCATTACCCCCGCGCTCGGATCTCTTGCCGTTGACGCCGTTCCCGAATCATTTATGGACATGGGCCTCATCTACCTGACACCACAGGATACATGGGCCCCGGGAGTGGCGAGCAAGTGGAGTGAGTCGGCGGACGGTTTGACCTACACCTTTGACCTTAATCCTAAGGCCGTGTGGTCTGACGGTACGCCCTTGACGTCAAAGGATATCATTTATACATGGCACTATATGACCAACCCTAAAATCTCCATTCTTTACAACACGGGCTGGAATTACGTGAAAAATGTCCGGGCCGAAGGACTTCATAAGGTGGTTTTTACCCTCACCCAGCCCTACGCTCCTTTTTATTCAACAGTTGGCAGCACGACTATCGTACCGGCACACATATTTTCCCGCTGGACGCCAAATCAGATCAATCACGGCATCTATAACAAAGGCGTGCCCGTCGACGACGGGCCGTATGTTCTCAGCAAGTGGGCTAGCGACGAGGATCTTGTTCTCACACCCAATGCCCACTGGTGGGGGCCGCCAGTGCATATCTCGAAGATCATTCTTGATATCGTTCCCAATACGGATACCCAGTTCAATATGCTCGCCACCGGAAAATTAACTATCGGCAGCATTCCTCCCTCAGATGTTGGCGAAGAATCGTCACTGCATGGCTACTCCATCAACAATACGTTGCAGCCCACCTATGACCTTATTCAGTTGGACGAAGACCATTTTCTAAAAAGTCTCCGGGTGCGTCGGGCCCTTGACTGGGCAACGCCCAAACAGCAAATCGTGACAGACATTATGCACGGCATGGCCGTCGTAGCCCACGGCGACCAGGTGCCAGGAGGCTACTGGTATGATCCTCATGTGCCTCGCCGGGGGTTCAGTTTGTCCAAGGCCACCGCACTATTAGCGTCCGATGGATTTTCCAAGGGCCCGGGTGGATGGCTCGAAAAGGATGGTCAAGAATTGGAAATTCCTATTTGGACCGGGGCCACATCGCATAGTGAAACCGAAATTGCCCAAGTTCTGTCCGCTGACTGGGAGAAAATCGGCGTATATGCCCCGGTCCAAACCGCCGGTTGGTCTGTGGTCTTTGGCAACGGCACGCCTCAACACCCCGGTCCCCAAGTTAATGGCAAAGACGAGGCCCTTATCTTTTCGTGGGGCCAGGGAGTTTTCCCCGATGATACCATCGACTTCAACAGTGAATTCGTGCCCAAGAGCCCCCTGCAGCCCTCTCCGCAGGAAAATGGCGAGCGTTACATCAACGCCACCATGGACAAGCTGCAATCCGAAGGTGTGACATTGACCACACGGCCGGCACGACGGGAGGTATACAACAAAATCCAACTGCTGGAGCAAAAAACCCTGCCGCTGATTTTCCTATTCTGGTATAAAGATGCCTCTGCAGTCTCTTCGCACCTGCACGGCTACACGGTGACCACGTTTGGCACCTCTCCCGTTTGGGACTGGAGTCTTCAGTAAATTTCATCCACACGCAGCGGAGGGGCCTGAACTACCTCTCCTCCGCTAAAGGGGGAACACCAATGGGGCGCTATATTATCCAACGAGTGCTGGAGGCCATTCCGCTGTTATTTCTGGTGACAGTGGCAACCTACTTTATCATGAATCTAGCACCTGGCGGCCCGTTAGCCATCTATTTGCACAATCCTCATGTGACACAGTCCCAGTTAGCCATTTTGGCCCGCCAATTGGGGTTGAATCAACCGTGGTATGTACGCTATTTTCGCTGGCTCTGGGCTTTGCTGCACGGGAATTGGGGGTATAGCTACTTTACCGGTCAGCCAGTGATTCAGTTGATTGGGGAGAGATTGCCCAACACCCTGATCCTTATGTCCGCCGCTTTTACCGTCGCCCTAGCTTTGGGCATTCCTCTCGGCGTGTACTCCGCGGTACGGCAATACACCCCGTTCGATTACTCTTTCTCGTTTCTCTCCTTTTTTCTATGGGCGATGCCATCGTTCTTCTTCGGCTTGCTGCTCCAAATCATATTTGCCGTCAAACTAGGGTGGCTGCCAGTCGCAGGGATGTATTCCAACTTCGCTCCCCCATCGATTCTGGAGTTGCTGCGCCACTTGATCCTGCCCACCTTGGTTTTGGGTCTGGGCAGTCTGGCTGGGTGGAGCCGATTCATGCGTTCTGGTCTTCTTGAAGTCATCCGGCAGGACTATATCCGCACCGCCGAGGCCAAAGGCCTTTCGCAGCGCCGTGTCATCTGGAAGCATGCCTTCAAAAATGCCCTGCTGCCGATTGTGACCATCATTGGCATGGATCTCCCGTCTTTCTTCGGGGGAGCGGTCATTACTGAGGAAATCTTCTCATGGCCAGGAATGGGGCGGCTGTTTCTCAGTTCTCTGAATGACCGCGACTATCCTGTGCAGATGGCGATTCTCGTCATAAGCGCTGCCCTGCTGATTTTCGGCAATCTTCTCGCCGACCTCGCTTATGGATTTCTGGATCCCCGCATCCAATACCGTTAAACAAGGAGATTGCCATGGCCATTACTACTCAGATTGCGACTCAAGAGGCCTTTGAAACCCTCCAGGAACCGCGCAGCAGCAGCCATTTCTGGCGGCGGTTCCGCCATCACCGCCTGGCGATGGTAGGACTCGGCATTTTGGCCATCATGATCTTGATTTCCCTCTTTGCGCCATTGTTGACATCCTACAGCCCTACTGCTCCCAATCTTGCCCAGACGCTGCTTCCACCCAGTGCCGCCCATCCTCTCGGAACGGACGACCTGGGCCGCGATGCTCTTTCGCGTTTAATGTATGGCGGCCGCATTTCCTTTCTTGTCGGGTTTGGCTCCACCATCATCGCCATCACCATTGGTGTCATCTGGGGAGCCGTGTCTGCCTATCTCGGCGGCATCTATGACCGCCTGATGATGCGATTTGTCGATTTAGTCATGTCTTTTCCCGTTATTTTTCTTTTGCTTATCGTCCTCAACTTCACCGGATCACACGCCTCAGTTTGGCTGATGGTCCTCTACCTAGGACTTTTTGGGTGGACAGGCCTCTCCCGCATTGTTCGGGCCCAGGTGCTCTCCCTAAAAAATCTCGACTATGTGGAAGCCTCTCGCGCCCAGGGAGCCGGGCCGCTGCGCATTATTTTTCGCCACATTCTGCCAAGTGCCATGGCCCCTGTGTGGGTATCAGCGACTTTCGGAGTTGGCAGCGCCATGCTGGCCGAAGCCTCTCTCGACTTCCTAGGGTTCGGTCTGCAGCCGTCTATCCCCTCATGGGGAAATATGCTGGACGCGGCCGAGAACTACATCGTGAGCCACCCTGTGCTGATATTAGCTCCAGGCTTTGCGATTACCCTTGCTGTCGTCGCCCTAAATTTTGTTGGAGATGCTCTGAGAGATGCTTTGGATCCCCGCTCGACGACTGGCATGTCCCGCATCGGTTAATGCGCTGACACGCCCGTGCTGCATCGGACTCTTCGTGACTAGCGTCTGTATTTTGGAACTGGGAGACAGTGCGAACAGAAGCGTTCTGTGGTCTGTTACACTTCACCTTGTTTTCCATGGTGTCGACAGCCAAGCGCGCGTCAATCAGAATCCAGCGTTTTGCGTTTGCGGCCCTATTCCCGGATAGATATCCAAAGCCTCTGCAGCGACCTGCCAACCTCATCGCTACCTCCCGCCCTGCTTCCTCGAATAGCTGGTAATCCTGCACCGTTACTCCACCTGCTTGACAATTAGCCGCATCGTGGGCTGTTCGTTCTCAATGTCTAAAGTACAGACCACAGTGATTTATGATGGCGCCAAGTGTAGACCGCAAAGTCATTGCGGTCTCTCACCGTAATGAGAGAGACTTAATCCGCATCCTGCAGGCACCTCCTCAGGTCCAGTACGGTATCATAGTGGAGTGCGCCTTTGAGATAGAACAGGGACAAAAGGGATAAGGAGCGGTTGAATGCAAACGGCGATCGTACTGGGCATCTTTGCAATGGCGATGGTCCTCTTGGCGTCAAACCGGGTACGCATCGACCTGATTGGCCTGCTCGTCTTGCTGGGTTTAGGACTCACGGGCGTCGTCCCCACGTCCCGTCTCTTCCTCGGTTTTTCCTCGGAGGCAGCCATTCTGATTGCGGGCATGCTGGCTTTAGGTGAAGGCCTGGTGGCGTCAGGAGTGACCGATGGCCTCGCCAATTTTGTCAAGCGGATTGGCGGTGCCCACGAACGCCGCCTGTCAGTCGTGCTCATGGCCGTGTCTGCCCTGCCCTCCGCCTTCATCAGCGATGTCGGGCTGGTCGGCATGTTTATCCCCGTTGTCCGCAGCCTGACCCGCCGTGTGCACATTCCCGCCGCCCGCCTGCTGATGCCCCTTGGCATAGCCGCGACCTTCGGGGGACTGCTCACAATGGTGGGGAGCGCGGGAAACATTGTGGGCAACCAAGCTCTAGCCAGTGCGGGCTACCGCCCGCTAGGCATCTTTGCCATCACCCCCATCGGTTTCGTGCTCCTGCTCGTCGGGGTAGTTTTTATGACCACGGTGGGACGGTTCTTGCTGCCCAAGGCTCCTCCACCCGGATCCCTCGCCTTGGAGGAGGACAGCGGGCACCTGCGGCAGTATGTGTCTGAGTTGAAGGTTTTGCCCGGTTCGCCGCTGGCTGGCCAACCCTTAGCGAGCGTCCGCTTCTTCTCGGACAACAGCATCACCATCTTGCGGCAAGTCCGGAACGGTCAGGTCACCAAGGTATCGGGTCAGACGAACCTGGCGGCAGGAGACATCCTATTGGTGCTGGGAGATGTCGAGCAGATTCTTGACGCCGATAAAACCAAATGGGGACTGGAATTGGCGGGGGATCCCACCACCCTCTCGTCGAATGCGGAGCATACGGACGTCGTCGAACTGTTGCTCGGCCACCGCGCCCCCTGGATTGGCCAAACCATCCTGGGTCTCAATCTTCGCCAACGGCAAGGGATCAGTGTCCTCGGACTATACCGCGACGGGCAGTTGACCATGCAGCGCTTAGCGACAGTGCGGCTGCGCACTGGAGATATTCTCTTGGTTCAAGGAGCCCCCGAAAGTTTAGCCGCCCTGCAGGCTCAGCACGGGCTGATTGCTTTGAACGCCCCGACAGCGCGCCAATCCGTGCCGGCCTACAGATTGTGGCTGGCGCCGTCAATTTTGTTGGGAAGCTTGCTGCTGGCCGCATTTGGCGTGATCGACATCAGAGTCGCCATAGTACTGGGAATTGCACTGATGGCGGGCACCGGAATTCTCTCTCTGTCAAACGCCTACCGCGCTGTGGAATGGCGCATCGTCGTATTTGTCGCAGGCATGATCCCTCTAGGATCAGCCCTCATCAGCACAGGAATCACCCGGCGCATTGTGCACGTCCTCAGCGCGTGGAACGACCCTACAGCCCATCCCGTGCTGATGATCGCCTTCCTGTTTGTGCTGGCAGCGGTACTGACACAAGTCCTGTCCAACATCGCTACGGTATTGGTCATGGGCCCTGTGGCCGCCGAGTTGGCTACCGCGCTGCACGTGATGCCCGACCCGTTCGTCATGGCGGTGATTGTTGCCGTCTCCGTGTCGCCTCTCACCCCTTTGGCGAATAAGGTCGATCTGCTCATTATGGGGCCCGGCGGGTTTCGCTACAACGATTTTCTGCGTCTGGGCGTTCCTCTCACGGTGCTGATGGGTGCGGTGACGACGCTGCTGATTCCCCAATTTTTCCCTCTTCACTGAGGCGGACCGAGGCAGCGGCCATCAAGGTGCAGCACAGATGCTCCGGATGGGAGAACATCCGTCCCACAGGATCCCGTAGTTGCGGCATTCGCCTGCAACCCCCCACGTATTCACGCGCGGCCGGCATTCTTCAATCCCCGGTTTTCGCGTAGCGGGCATGAGCCTTCTTGCGGACATTTCCAAGATGGCCCATGAGACCGGCAGTCGCTCCCATGGGTCATCTTGGAAATGTCACCCCACCCGTCTGCACACGAGATGCGGACAGCCTCCTATTTGCCTTGTCGCGGGAACTTTTGGTTGGCCTCCCCGCAACTATAGCGCCAAGAAGTGAGCGGTGAAAAGTAGGCTACATCAGCTACCCATCCCCCATCGCCAACTATGATATAATTTTCGATAATAAAAGAAAGAATTACCATCAGATGTGTCACCGGATTTTTCTTATTCTGATCGTGGTCTTCTGAGGTGTTGCGGAAATCTTTCATGACTGCCAGGAAAAATGAGGGATAGGCCATGCATATCAGGACGATTTCGGGGCGAACAACATGACAGACATTCTCCTTGGATGGAACGATGCCATCCGCACAGGAATTGAACCTGTCGATATACAACACCAGCGTCTGTTTGACATTTTTAATGCCCTGTACCGGACTCGTGATCAGAATGCCGAAGCCAGTGAAGTTCAGGGCCTTCTCCAAGAACTGTCAGACTATACGATCTATCATTTTCGCACTGAAGTGCACCTGATGCACCAATGGCCCGTCAATGCCGCTCACAAGCAAACCCATCTCCGGGCCCACCGCGAATTTCGGCGCTATGTGCACCAAGCAGTGTCTTGGGCCTCTGCTGACCCCGCTCCGGTGATCGATGCACTGCTGCCTTTTCTCGCCCAGTGGATCTTGTATCACATTATGGGTATGGATGCCGATTTAGCTCGCGAAATTGTCGCACTCCAGCCCGGTTCGTCTCCCGTTCTGCCTGCCCGTTCCCATGGTCCGCAGTATAGTCAATTATTTGGCGTCATTACTGCGTTAAACAGCCAATTAGCGCAACGAGCATTTGCGGTGCTCGCCGAAAAACGGCAGTGGGAACGCCAAGCCCTGCGTGACACATTAACTGGATTGCCCAATCGCTTAGCCCTGCAGCAGTACCTGACACAAGCCACGGCCCGGGCGCGGCGCCAAGGCGGGATGATCGCCGTAGGCGTCATGGACCTGGACGATTTCAAAGTTGTCAACGATACTTGGGGCCACAGCGCAGGGGACGACCTCCTGCGGGCCGTGGCTGCCCGCTTGCAAAAAAAAATGAGGGTATCGGATTTTGTTGCGAGGTTTGGCGGAGACGAATTTGTGGTAGTGCTGCAAGACATTCCTGCCGTATCCTTGTCCTCCGCGGCCGACATAGCCGCAAGTTTCAACCGACTGCAGCAGGCCGTAGATGGATTGTATCCAATGAGTTCCGGCGCTGTCGTTTCGGTGCGCTGCTCTCTGGGAGGCGCCGTATTTCCCAGGGATTCTGAAGACTTGGACACACTGATCCAATCAGCCGACTCCGCGATGTATTCCGCCAAGCGGCATAAGCGGAGTCCGTCATCTCCCGGGTGGCAACTGGTGACGGGCGGTAATTCCATTCCACCCGGAGTGGATGCGTATGATGCGCGCGCCCAGGCTTTGCTGGCAGAGCTGCACCCTGTTCTTCAGCAGGTAGTGGACCATTATGTGGAGGAGCTCTACGACAACGTTCTCGCCCGCGATTCCCATGCCCGCATGATTCTAGAGTCATTGACGGCCGACGAATTGGCAAGGGTTCGGCAAACCCAGGCAACGCACTGGCGTTACTGGGTGGCTCCCGATGCTGCGGCGTTGCGTTTGAAAGCCAATGCCCGCCGCGTGGGTCGGATTCATTTTCTAACGGGCATTTCCACGACATTGCTGCTTCAGGCGGCGGGCACGTTCCGGCGTCTCTTGTTGCGAACTGTCAGCCAGACCCAGCAGACACGCACACTGTACCGGTTGCTGGAGATTATGGATGTCCGCCTTAATGATGATCTGCAAGCCCAAATCGCGGAGGGCGCCACCCTCAGCCTGCAGTATTTATCGGTGCTGAACAGGCCCCTGCCCGATCTTGGAAAAACGTGGCTGGAATCTATGCAAGAAGAACTCTCGCAAATTGCGGGACTTCCAGGAATCCTTGACGTCTCCCTCCACCGTTTGGACAGCCAGGGCGGACTTCCCATCGAGATGAGTGCCGGAGGGTCGGCCGCCATGCATGCCATTACCCTAAATGCCCAGTACTGTCCCGCTCTGGATGAGCAGACACCACAAGGAGGCGCACTCGTGTCCCGGGCGTGGCGCACCCAACGCCTGCTATCCTGTCCCTCTTATGCCCATGACCCCGATGTGGCTTGCTGGCATTCGGCTCTGCTGCCTTTTGGCGTAAAAAGTGTGTTGGCCATTCCTGTTCTTAACCGGGAGCATACCACTGTCGCAGGACTGCGGCTCTTTGGACGCTACCCGCATCAATTTGAATCGCCTGTACTCCAAGTGTTTGCCCAGGGCTTGCAATCCCGCTTGCAGACCTTGCGGTGCCGCCGGACATAACGCCTTTTGCCACGCGCAACCAACTCCTCACTGCATATGCACGGCAGAAGGTTGACTGCTACGCGGTGTCATAGTGCTGGCACTAACGTATTCCCCAATGACCTGTTAAATGACGCTCAATCTCCCACGCGGCGCCCCATGATATATCGCCGCAGTGCAGACGGCTTCGTTCTTGGCATGGAACGGCGGAAAACCGTTCCGGCTGCGGCATCATCCAGCGCGCAGCGCCATAGACTTCCCGTGAGGTGACCTGATGACACCCATGCCAACGGCTTCCCCCATGCGTCAGGTTGTCAACCGCATCACTTCCTGGGCGGTTGACGGCGTCTATCTGCTGACCGTGCTCTGTGTTCTAGCGGTGTCGGTCCGTGTCGTCTCGACCATTGTCCGCATTCTGTGGCATGCCCCGTCGTATGCGGCCATCTTGGCTGTATTGGATCCCCTGCTTTTTTTGCTCATGCTGGCCGAACTGCTGCACACGATTGCCCTAGCACTCCAGACTCACCACCTACCCCTGCGGCCGCTTCTGGCCCTGGTATTGATGGCGGTCCTGCGGCACGGCGTGGTGCTGGCCTCAACGAGTGCGCTCGATACATGGAATGCCGCCGCCACACTGTTCGGGCTCTTCGCTTTAAGCGGCCTGTTGGCCCGCATATCCGCCCATGACGCTGATTAGTGTAAGCCTTGGGGCCACCAAGACTCCCTGGTATTTTCGTTGCTGCAACCCCGCCCAATGCCGCGGACAGGATGGGGCCGTGGCTGCAAGCCTGACACCACCGCACCAAGACCCCCATCCCCTATGACGGCACGGGGGCGGGGAAACTCTGACCGCAAGGTGATGGCCTGTGTGCCGGTCCCGAACGGTGCTCGGAGCGTGCATGCGGGAAACTTCCGTGATACACTGATTTTTAGCCTAATTTTGTCGTAGACGACAGCACATGAAAAGGAGAACGGCGATGTCGGTGCGGTTTCTTCCGGACAATGCGGCGCTCATGGTAATCGATGTGCAAAAGGCATGGGACGATCCTGCCTGGGGACCCCGGAATAATCCCACCGCGGAATATCACATTGAACAGCTGCTAGCGCACTGGAGAGAACGCCAGCGTCCAGTGATCATCGTGGAACACCATTCACTGAGTTCGCAGTCGCTCCTGTCCCCTGATCAGCCCGGAGTAGAATTGAAGCCGCTCGCTATGCCCCATCCTACCGATCACCATGTCATCAAGCATGTGAACAGCGCCTTCATTGGCACCGGCCTTGATGGCTGGCTGAAGGAGCGCGGCATTGCCACGGTGGTGGTAACAGGGTTTACGACGGTGCATTGCTGCAGCACCACCATCCGCATGGCGGGGAATCTGGGATATCAGGTGTATGCCGTAGAAGATGCCATGGCCACTTTCGACACCGTGACATCTCACGGTCATGTTATTCCTGCCGCAACCATGCATGCCGTCGAACTGGCCGCTCTTGACCGAGAGTTTTGTACCGTAACCGAAACCCGGACCATTATAGAAGGGCGGGCAGCAAGTGAAGAGTTCTGAATTACGCAGGCAGGACCTGCGCCAGATGATTGCCGTGACCTGGCCGGATTTCCCCCTCCATCAGGAGACACTGGTACCCTTTCAACCGCAAGGATGGGACTATGACAGCGTGAGTATTGGGCCGTGGGTGCTGAGGGCTGGCCGCACCCAGGCTTCCCGCTGCCATTTGCAATATGAAATGGCTAAACTCGAAACACTGAATCTTCCCATTCCGACTCCAAGATACCAGTGGCGGTCCAATTGGGGAGGAATTTATCAAAGACTTCCGGGGATCCCTGCCTCCTCACATGAAATTCAACGCCCGGACCGGAAGTTCGCTCTAAGCGAGTTTGTCAGTGCGCTGCAACGGCCAGAGCATTTACCCCGGAGGTTCAATCCTGTGCGGTGCCACAGGCATTGGCGTCTGCGATATCAACAGCTGTGGAATGAGATCAACGAGTGGGTCGTTCCGTTGCTCAGTATGAAACAGCACCGATACATCGCCGCGCGGATCCGCGAATTTCTCGGGTCCGAAGAAAATTTCCGGTGGGACCCCGTTCTGCTGCATGGCGATCTAACTCCCGGCCACATCTTGCTGACGCCGGAGGGAATCGGGGGAATCATAGATTTTGGCGATATGATAACCGGAGATCCGGCTCTGGACTGGGCTAGTTGGGCAACGGGTGAAATGCCTCCCGAGTTCGAAGAACGTGCCGAATTCTATCGGTGGATTGCTCCAGCTTACGGTGTGCTGAGATCTCTTGGCCACGGCAGCGTAGAACAGGCCGAAACGGCCTTGGGTCGGTGGATCAAGCTGTGGCGCTAGCGCTGTCCTCAGCAAAAATTTACGGCCATGTCACCTTTGCGGGTTACCGCCTGACCAATCTGCGACCTCCAAACCGGGTTCTGGCCGTGATCCCTTTTGGATCTCTGGATGGACAGAGAAGGCCCCGAAATCGCAATGATGAAAAATAACTACCCGCCAACTTGCGGGTAGTTATAGACCTTCAGTGTGGAAGACAATCTCGGGAATATCTGAATTCTACGCGCTGAGATGCGCCTCGACAAACCACAAGTCCTTATCGAGTTGCCGCGACACCTCGGTGAACAAGTCGGCCGTGTCGGCGTCGCCCAGTGTTGCCGCCGTATCGATATCCTTACGAATAGCGTTGGCCGCTTGGCCGAGACGTTCAGCTATGAGTTGGATCACGTCTCGGTCCTGACGGACCGCCAGAGGCCAAACGGGCAAAGATGTGGACTCTGCTACCTCTTGCACCGTGACCCCAGCAGTGCCGCCCAAAGTCGCGGCACGCTCGGCCATCATGTCCTGCGCTTCTAAGAGACGGCCCGCAATGGCATCAAACAGCTCGTGATAGGCAATGAAGTGAGCACCCCTCACGTTCCAGTGCGCTAATTTAACTTGAACATAAAGATCCGTAAAAATGCCAACCTGCATATTCAGAAGTGTGATAGCCCGCATGCGCACAGATTCAGATAGTCCAATCGACGTACTATTTACCTGCAACATTTCTCATCCCTCCATGTAGTATACGGTACTATATAATACTTAGTATTACAAGTGTTTTAATTAGATTTATTTTCGGAGCCCTTCATCCCTTTGGCAGAGGCAGGCGTCTTGCTCCGCATCAATGAGACATCTTCACTAATTAGAGGAGCTCGAATTTTGGACACCGCGTTAAGAATGAACGTGTTGGCAGACATGACATAAAAGCGCAGGTCTCGAGAAACCAAACGGTTCAACAGCCGACTGTGATGCAGCCACCATATTGAGTGGATAGCGTTTTCTCCCGGAGCTTTATGGTACCAGCCGTTGCCATGAAGCTCCGGCATTGTAAGTCGCCCAGACAATCGTATGATTTTTGTGGATACTCCAAACCCACCCCGTAGTCCCATTAACAAAGTCGAGTCCCATCACCGTTTGGGAGAGAAAAGGCGCTGCTGTGGATCGCCATGTGGATCCGCCGTTCTGTGTCATCCAGAGCTGTTCAGGCGTGAGAACCCAAGCATCTTGGGAGTTAGCCCATGCCACACGGGTTGAAGCGGGAACCGGGGACGTTTGCGTCCATCCTGTGGACGTGCGCAGGGCAAAGGACATTTCAGCAGGTCGAGATCCCAGCCATAATTCAGGAATGACCAATGCCCTCCCCGTCACGATGGGCGTTGTTAATTCCAATTGCCACCGTTTTTCCTGATCGGTGCGCGACAATGTTTGAACCTGCCACGTGCGACCGCTGTTGTGAGTTTTCCAAAGAGGGCTGGCGTTGGCCATTGGCAGGAACCCTACGGCATACCCCGTAGACGGTGACAAAAACTGCACACCCGAAACGTGCGCAAAATCAAAATCTGTCTTTACGGGTTGCCAAGTATCGTGATCAGGACGAAGCTGCCAAATTCCCACGGATGGATTTTGATTAGGCGTCACCAGTACCATGGTCCCCTGCCCATCAAACCACGACAAACTCATCATAAGGCTTTCGGTATTCATAGAGGCTGACGCCGGCAATGTTGTGTCCAACGCGTGCCACCGCCGGCCCGCATCCCTCGTCGTCCATAGCCTCACGACGCGAGAGCCCCTGTGCCAAAACACGATCCAACTGGTCGTGTACCCGTTTCCTGAGAGCCAGACCATATGCGCCGTGGATGGAGAGATCCCCGTTTGCTGCGTCAACCGCCAGGCTTTTCCTCCATTAGTCGTCCAATAGATGTCGCCTTTAGAGGACAAAGCCCACCCTTGCTTGACGGATCGCATATCCAGCGCAAGCAGCAAGGGAAGATTGTGCTGAGTAGTAACAGTTGCAGGGCGGGTAGAATGAGACGCGTTGCGGTACTCTTGACGACTCACCCCGCATCCTGCTAACACCATACTACTCAGGAATAGTGCCCCGAGCACCAATCTGCGTGGATGTCGCATCGGAACCCCCTCCAAGCCGGTCCAACTCCTCACTGGCGCCGTATGATAAAACAACGTCACTATGACCCATCCGGTTTCCCTCGAGTCATAGCCGGAGTTGGCGACACACAAGACAACATCAGACTTCTCCCCAATTCACCTTCCCACTGAGCGGACCTACAAGAGCGCATGGATTTCCGGAAAACTCTTCGGGTGCCACTGCTGTAAAGGCGGACGGGCACCACATCACCGGGGTGGATGCGCATCTGCCGAGCTCCCAACCACCGCCCTTTTATCTCCGTGTGCCTGAGCGTGCCCCCATCTCGTTTGGCACCCAAATAGTCCTCAAAATCATGGGGCCGAGCTGCCTGAACTGACATATCTCTGACCCGGACGGCATTTCTTGAGGTCAACGCTGGCACCTTGCAGTAAGCCCGGTGAATCGCCCTGTCCGCGCCGATTACCTGGCCGTCCAAGTATTCCTCTAAGGCATGGCTTACTGCGGGCACCGCGTGTCCCTCACCCGGCGCTCCCGCCGTTTTGGCCAGAGAGTTCAGAGCTTCTGCGGATAAACTCAGCGAGCACGCGCTGATCATTAGGGCCAATCAGGCCGGGAAATTCCAGCGGTGAAAACCACTGAAGTTGCAAACTTTCCAAGGAATCAGGGCGCAGGGTGCCGGAAAATTCGCGGGTCAAAAAATACACAGCAGCTAAATATACGGGATCCCCGTTCGGATAGACATAGTATGTGGGCTTCCCGGAATCTGTCATGAAAAATTCCAGAGCGCCAACTTCCAGACCGGTCTCCTCTCTAACCTCGCGACGCGCCGCTTCTTCGAAACTCTCTCCCACTTCCATGGCTCCGCCCGGCAGCCCCCACAGCTCATTGTCCTTACGGTGCTGCAGCAGAACCTTCCGTCTTTTGTTTAAAATGATCACGCCAGCCCCAGCCATAATCAAGGGGCGCGTCCCTACGATGTCCCGCAGTTCTCTGATGTAGTTTGCCACGACTTGCCTCCCGCGGTGCGTTATTCATTGCCTTTTCAAAAGATCTTGACCCTTTCCATTAATCCTGCCAAGGAACGAGTACGGAATACGCCGATTTTTTTGATAAGACCTCTGTGCCCATTGTACCGCCCTTGACTGCCCTATTGGAATAGAATAACTGCTTGCCTAAGAGCGGATGGCTGGAGCTTTGGGCGCCCGAATCGGCACGGACACGGTAGGCGAGCGCGGCACTTCCCCACAGTTGAACCGAGGTCCCATCATGAAGCGGGCGCGCAGCCGGCGGAACCTCGGCGCTAATATGCCCGGTCCCCTCCTGAGGCCTTTCGGGCTTGTTGTTGCGCTAGCCCCCGCAGTGGTATAGCATACCGAATAATGTTAACATGTGAATCATCTCATTGACCGCCCTCGGAACCATTTGCGTCTGACTACGGATGTTTGCCGGTACGACAAGGATTTTCTGGAGGCTTGATAAGATACTATGGATAAACCCGCTATCGCGATTCCGTCTCCTGTGCTCTATGTCGGAGCATTCGTGCTGGGAGGCATTGGACAATTTATCTGGCGGGTTCCTATGCCGGAAGAGCGCGCGGCATTATGGATCGGGCTGCTGTTCTTTGCTCTGGGTGTGGCGGTCAGCCTGCAGGGGCTGATAGTTTTGGCTCGAAACCACACCCCCGTGGACCCATCCCGGCCGGTTACCGCAGTGGTGACACAAGGACCGTACCGGTGGTCGCGCAATCCTTTGTATCTGGGGCAGACTGCGATGTATCTAGGCGCGGCGCTGTTTTGGCATCTGACATGGAGTGTCATCTTGCTGGTCCCTGTGGTCCTTATTGTGCACTACAAAATCATCAAACCTGAAGAAGCCTACCTGCAAAAAAAATTTCCCGATACTTACCCCGCATACCAGCGCCGCGTCAGGCGTTGGCTATAGCGCCAACGGGTCTTGGTATCCCGACGCGTATTCAGCGGAGATCCTCTTCATGCTGGCTGACACGCTCTGCGCACCGTGGAGAAAGCCGGTCCACAGACTTCCGCGCGAGCGACCAAAGCCCTCCCCAGCTGTAGGCATGGAAAGAGCCTTGC
>DAHWJO010000469.1:0-540 GCA_027344105.1 Sulfobacillus sp. | reverse complement strand
ACCATCATCGGGTACGGATGGGGCCCGACAACCGAGCCGACGATGTAGTACGTGTCCTCCACGTGCTGCACCCAGTGCCGCATCGCTTCATTCGTTGCGTCCTTGAGCGTTTTTGTCCCCGACACGGCGGGCACCACCTCGGCGCCGAGCAGGCGCATCCGAAAGACGTTGAGCGCTTGGCGCGCCATGTCTTCCTCGCCCATGAACACCGTGCACTCAAGACCGAGCAGCGCCGCCACCGTCGCGCTGGCGACCCCGTGCTGGCCCGCGCCGGTTTCCGCGATCACCCGCTTTTTCCCGGTCATCTTGGCAAGCAGGCCCTGCCCGAGCGTATTGTTGATCTTGTGCGCGCCTGTGTGGTTCAGATCTTCGCGTTTAAGATAGATTTTCGGGCCGCCGAGCAGTTCCGTCAGGCGCTTTGCATAGTATAGCGGCGTCGGTCGGCCCGAATAGGTTGACAGGTATTCGGACAGCTGCGCTGTGAACTCGTCGTCCTGTGACAGCCGTGCGTAGTCGTCTTCCAATTGGCGCAACGCGGAC
>DAHWJO010000468.1:0-542 GCA_027344105.1 Sulfobacillus sp. | reverse complement strand
TCAATGACAACTGGGGACACGAGACGGGGGATCGGGTACTTCAGGAAATCGCACAACTGCTGCAATCCGGGGTACGGATGGGAGATGCCGTGATACGGTGGGGCGGTGAAGAGTTTGTGGTGGTGATGCCCTATGCGAATTCCGGACAGGCCCAGGCGCGCCTGCAGGTCATCCTTGACGGACGCACCGTGCAGAAGCCGGACGGGCAACCCATAGGGATGAGCGGGGGCATTGCCGAATTACAAGCCGAAAGTGGCAAAAACTGGAGCGACTTGGTCAAGCTGGCCGACAACCGTATGTACCAGGTTAAACTCAATGGAAAGGGCCGAATCGTCACGGAATAGCGATCTGCTGCCCCTTGGCTCTCAACGTATGGCGCGTGCAATCTGTATCGGTGGTGAGCGTTCGAATTGGCAACTCCCTTTTTGGATCGCAGCCGCAAATGGTGAACCTGATGGTCAACGGGGTTGGCGCGTATTACGTGTCGCAAAGCACCATTCAAGCTAATGGTCAGCCGGTACTGAACGCCGGCAGCCATATCC
>DAHWJO010000467.1:0-542 GCA_027344105.1 Sulfobacillus sp. | reverse complement strand
TGGCTGCCCACGATCAATCGGAATCACTGCCCACGATCAAACGGAATGGGTGCCCACGATGCCCCGGAATACGCAGCAGAGGTCACACCAAAGAAAAAATCCAAGGGTGAGGGCTGGTACGTCAAAGCATGGATGACACGTCCCATCGCGTCCCGCTTCATGGCGTCGATCCGGGGTAAGGATTTGGCGTCCGAGATCAGGGCTATGGAAAGCGAAGGCAAGAGCGCCAACCACATCCGCTTGCACCGTGCGGTCATCTCTAATCTGTTCAATGTCGCACGCCGTGAGTGGGGCATGGAGTCCCTGGAAAATCCGGCGGACCTGGTGAACAACCCAAAATTGCCGCAAGGCAGAGATCGCCGCCTGGTAGATGACGAAGAGGAAAGGCTATTGGCCGCATGTGGTGAAGCGCGCAACCCGTGGCTACGCCCCCTAGTGGTCGTCGCGGTGGAAACCGCGATGCGGTCGTAAAGAGGGAACGCCAGTCTGTAACCTGGGTGTAACCACTCGGTTACACCACCCCACAGCAGCGAGGGATCGGT
>DAHWJO010000466.1:0-542 GCA_027344105.1 Sulfobacillus sp. | reverse complement strand
AGCTCAGTTGGTAGAGCAGCTGACTCTTAATCAGCGGGTCGTGGGTTCGATCCCCTCACAACCCACCAAATAAAACAGGCACTTAGAGATATTTTCTAGGTGCCTTCGTTTTTGAATCCAACTTATGTCCAACTGCAAATCGTCTCCGCCATAGCCATGCACCCCACCACATTCGCCATCATCACACCCGCTTCAATCTCGCCAGCGTAAATCGTGGAGGCGGGATGCGCTATTTTTAGAGAGGTTTTGAATCTGTTCCCCCTTCTTGCAGAGATAGAGATGTTCGGCCTTTTTAGTTTGCTCCTTGGTCAGCCGCAGTTGGGCGCCGTAGATGGCGTTGCTCAGTCCGCATTCCTCCCGACGGCTAATGGTGATTGTGGTTTCGCAGACCCCGCAATCGGGGATCTCCATTTCCAACAGCAGCATCTCTCCGATGGCGAAATCGTTATTACGGGATTTGAAGCTGATCCCTCCCGGACTGAAATCGACGATATCGCAGGCGAAGGTTCTGGCATCCTGTTTCCGCACAACGACATGTCCAG
>DAHWJO010000465.1:0-545 GCA_027344105.1 Sulfobacillus sp. | reverse complement strand
TCGTAATGGCTGCCCACGATCAAACGGAATGGGTGCCCACGATGCCCCGGAATACGCACCCCGGGACGGGGTGATCCCCAGATCGTAGAGCTTGGCCAGCAGGGTAGATGATTTCATCGGGGTGCCATTGTCGGAGTGCAGGACCAAGGGTTGCCGCCAGCATTGCTCCGCCGTAAACCCTCTCTGGATGAGCGCAGCGGCATGGTCGCCGCTCTCCTCCATATGAACCTCCCAGGCCACCGCCTTGCGGCTGTAGAGGTCCTCAACGAGGTAGAGATAGTAGTACTGCCCACGCACCGGCGACGGCAAATACGTGATATCCCACGACCAGACGGTGTTGGCTGTGGTGGCCGTATGGGTGGCGGGTAGTTTCACTTTACGGGGCGGGTGCGCACGACCACGCCGTGCTCCCATGCCTTCGGCCTTGAGGATCCGGTAGAAAGTGGACTCCGATGCCAGATAGACCCCCTCATCCGCCAGCCGTGGCACAATCTGGGTCGGTGGCAGGTGTGCGGTATCCGGACGATGGCAGGCGTCCAACACAG
>DAHWJO010000464.1:0-547 GCA_027344105.1 Sulfobacillus sp. | reverse complement strand
GCTTACCCTCGGCAAGGGGGAGCACTATGCCACGGGTTTAGAGGCGCTTGGTGCCGCCTACCTCCGTGGCGAAAGCGACGAGTTTGTCGCGCCATCGTGGATTGGTGCCAACCCTGCCTGCATCGGCGATCACGATGCAGTGTTATTCATGAACTTTCGCTCCGATCGCGCCCGCCAGATCACCCGGCCGTTTGTCGAGGCAGACTTCGACGGCTTCGCCCGACAGGTCAAACCCCAACTCGCAGGCTTCGTCACCCTCACGGAATACAGTGAGCATTTTGATGCACTGGTCGCATACCCCCCCACTCGTCTGAAAAATACCTTTGGCGAATGGGTATCCCAATTCGGCCTGCATCAGTTGCGCATTGCCGAAACCGAAAAGTACGCCCATGTCACCTTTTTCCTGAGTGGCGGTGACGAACGGATATTCCCCGGCGAAGATCGCGTATTGATTCCGTCTCCCAAGGTCACCACCTACGATCTGCAACCGGAAATGAGCGTGAATGAACTGACCGATGCCCTGGTCGCCCGCGTTGAAAGTCGCCAG
>DAHWJO010000463.1:0-548 GCA_027344105.1 Sulfobacillus sp. | reverse complement strand
GACGAGGTCGTTCTTGTGGGCGGACAGACCCGCATGCCCAAGGTTCAGGAGACGGTCAAGAAGTTCTTTGGAAAAGAGCCCCATAAAGGTGTGAACCCGGATGAGGTTGTCGCGATCGGTGCCGCCATCCAGGGCGCGGTCCTGAAAGGGGAGGTCAAGGATGTTCTTCTCCTGGACGTCACCCCTCTCTCACTGGGTCTTGAAACACTGGGTGGAGTCTTTACAAAGCTGATCGAACGCAATACGACCATCCCCACAAAAAAGAGCCAGGTGTTTACCACCGCCTCCGACAGCCAGGGATCCGTGTCGATCAAGGTTTACCAGGGCGAGCGGGAAATGGCCGTCGACAACAAGCTCCTGGGTGAGTTTGACCTCGAAGGGATTCCTCCGGCCCCACGCGGTGTTCCCCAGATTGAGGTGACCTTCGATATCGACTCGAATGGCATTGTCCATGTTTCGGCAAGGGACAAGGGAACCGGCAAGGAGCAGTCGATCCGGATCACCGCCCAGGGAGGTCTTTCGAAAGAAGACATCGAACGTCTGGTCAA
>DAHWJO010000462.1:0-549 GCA_027344105.1 Sulfobacillus sp. | reverse complement strand
GTGAACCTTGAAGCCGCTAGGGCTGGGAATCACTGCTGTGGCAGTGATGGCGGTGTAGGTGCCGTGGTCTTTGCGCCACAAAGTGCGGCCAACGCGAGCGTCCGGCTCCCATTCTAGAAATCTACGGAAGCCTTCCTTCCTTTGTGAATGCCTTAAGTATCAGAGCCTCACACAGGAAGCCACATCGCCATGATGTGTTGGCTGAGGTCGAGTCGCGGAGACCAACCGGGGTAGACTTCATGCGGCGGGGCGCGGCGGAGCAGCATGGGAAACTAAGGGATCCACACCCGATGAATTGTACTATAAAGCGGGTCAGGCCGTCTGCATCAACCACTCCGCACAAAGCACTATCCCATCATGGTCGACGGGCCGCACTTGTGAAATTCTCTGTGCAGTGCGCTATGGAGCACAGGCCCGTAGCCCCGGGAGAACGCCCTTCCTCGTCCTCTCTCAAAAAGAGAGGATGAGGAAGGGCTCGGACCGTCATGATAATGGCGGACGGTCATGGCCCAGCGTTTGGTACAGCCTATTTCCCACGTCCATCAGCGG
>DAHWJO010000461.1:0-551 GCA_027344105.1 Sulfobacillus sp. | reverse complement strand
TGAACACTGTCACGGCCATCATGAATTCGCCAATTTTGATGATATAGGGAATGTTGCCCTTGATCACCCCGGTGTCCACGATATTCGACATGAGCTCCGGCAGGTACAGGGATGTAATAGACTGAAGGAACAGCAACACCAGGATCCATACGATGGAGGTGCGGTAGGGCTGCAAGAATTGGAGAATGCGCCTCATAGTTTTCTGCCCCCTGTGGGCAGGACTTGGTGATCGTGATAATAGGCTAGAACTTTCCCCAGCAGTGTGGCCAGTTCCGCCGTCTGGTCCGGTCCCAAATAATCAATCAGGCCGTTAAACGCATCGGCCACGGCCGACTGGGCGCGCTTGAAAGCTCTGTCGCCGTCCTCGGTCAGGTGGACGCGGATTACCCGGCGGTCAGTTGGGTCGGTGCTGCGCTCTACCAAACCCTGCAACTCCAAATCATTCATCAGCTGGGTGACGGTGGGGGTGCTCACCCGGAGCTGGTTGCTGAGTTCCGTCACGGTGATCCCGGTCCCGTCGACGGCGCTGTCCTTCTTAATGCAGAATAAAG
>DAHWJO010000460.1:0-552 GCA_027344105.1 Sulfobacillus sp. | reverse complement strand
AACCAATATTGCCAATAAGGTGCGCGTTGTTGGGTTAGGCGGGCCTATTTTTTGTGGTCAAGCTAACCGCTTCTTTTTTTGCTGTCCCCGATCATCCACAAAGTATCCACAGAAGCCCACCCATCCCGCCAGCCTTTCTCCGTCTTCTCCCGTTAGGGAATTACTGTGCATCCTGTCTCCTGCGGTCGGGCTATGTTGATAGCGTTATTCGTGTGGACGGAATTGTGGAATGGCGGGCGCTTTTTCAGGTTCCACCACAAAATAAGAAACCCGCCATCGCTTGCCGGGAAAGGCTTTGCGGTGGTGAGCGCGCACAGATTCGAACTGTGGACCCGCTGATAAGAGCTGTGTGGGAAATCTGGCGAAAACCCATAGGGCAGGCCGTCTTGTGGCCATTTTGCGTGATGGATGTCGTCAATTTGTCGTACCTGTTCATCGAAGTTCCCTCCCGTTTTGGCCCAATAGGGGTCCAACTCACGGGCCGCCTCGTACTTGCTGTCCAGTAATAAATGGGCATAGACCCGTTTGGTGAAAGCCGGATCGGTATGCCCC
>DAHWJO010000045.1:0-22409 GCA_027344105.1 Sulfobacillus sp. | reverse complement strand
CCTCGCGCCTTCGCCTCCGGACCCGTTCCACCGCCCTCTTAAATCATCGGCAGCAGCAGCTTGATGCCCACTCCGAAGAGCAGGATGCTGTACCCGTACTTGACCCATTTGGGTTTGGCATGGGTAGCCATGAGGGTACTGCCTAGCCACGCCGCCACAATCACGGCTGCAGCCAGCACGACAATCAGAACCCAGGACGCGTCCATGTGCCCCGCCCGCCCCGCAAATCCGGAAGCGCTCGATACCGTAACGACAAATGCCGACGTCGCCACAGCCTTTTTTGTGGGATATCCCATCCACATGAGCAGGGGACTGATAAGGGTGCCCCCTCCCAGCCCCAGCATGGCGCCGAGGAAGGCTGCCAGAGCCACAACGGCGATGCCGACAACCTGCCGCCAAGGGCTCGGGGCAAAGTTCTTGGGCTCTGCCTTGTGAGCTGTCAAAAGGGTTCTGGTGGCCGCAAAGAAAATCATGAGCACCAGCAAAACAATCAGCACCTGATCCGCGACCAGATGGGCGACGATACTGCCTAGAGGCGCGCTGATCAAGGCGGCCAGAGCCATGACCCACCCGCCTCTCCAGTCAACGAGTTTGTTGCGGGCATAAATGAACAGCGCCACCAGGGTCGTCAGGCCGTTGAGCAAAATGCCTACGGGTTGCGCTACCGTCTTCAAAGGGTAGCCAAACCAGAGCAGAATGGGCACATGGAGCATGCCCCCGCCCATTCCCAGCATGGCAAAGACTCCTGAGACCAGAAAGATTAGGACGGCGACTACAGCAATCATTCCCGATCAGTCCTTTTCACGAAAAGCTTGCGCATCGAAACAGACGAGGCAGTAGCGCTGGCCATCGAGTTCCTTGGTGTAGCTGGTGACCACCATTTCCTTGCAGTGCGTGCACTCAATGGCGTCAAACGTGTCGCCCTCTTTATCCACGGGGTACTGCGCGAACTGCTTGACGTCAAACATTTCCTCCCAGTCCCTATGGACCACATCGTCAATCAACGGGTCCACAACTGCGGGGTCCAGCTTAAAAGGAGGGACACCCTCTTTGCGCAAGGTGAAAAATGGCATATCCAGACAGACCTTCATCCGTTCATATTTGGCCGTCACACGCACAGCCCGTCTGGTTGCGGTATCAATCAGCGTGAGCGCAAATTTTCCTAAAGGCTGCTTGGTGATGTTTCCCTTGCCGAAGGTGCAGCCTGTCGCGAATTGCACCCCGTCGGCGAAGCAACCGGAAAAGTGGTGATCGCCAATTTCCACAATGGCGTGCAGTTCTCCCCCGCCGCGGGCCCTCTCCACGCCGAGAATATCCATGGCTAAATGTCCCGCCCTGAGCCCCTGAGGCATGGCCGGGCACTTATGCCCGTGAAAATACTGCGCGTTTTTCAGTTCCTCATCGGTGATAGCGGTCAATTTATCTATATTCACTGTACATTCTCCTTCAGTCTGGAATCATTTCCCCAAGGGTCACGCTTGCTCTGGAGACTTGGCGGCCTTCTGAGCCTCATCCCAAGCCAGGGCGGCCAGTTCGCTCACCACTTCATTAAGAGTCGGATGGGGGTGAATCGACTCCACCAGGGATTCCAAAGTTCCGTGGTGGGTAATCACATAGGTCACTTCTTCTATGAGTTCCCCGGCCTCCGCCCCGATTACCTGCAATCCGTGCACCTCATGCGTGTCCTGGTCCCAAATCAACTGCGCATAGCCCTGCAGGTCCCCGACGATGAGGGCGCGGGCGTCTTGCACATAAGGCCACTGCGTCATTTTCCAGCGGGGATGCGCTGCCAGGGCCCGGCTGTCTGCCCCCACAGCAGAAATTTCCGGTGAAGAAAACACGACGTGCGGCACCGTCAACTGGCGTGGAAACGTGTTCAGACCCAAGATATGCTGCGCGGCAATCTGGGACTGGCGTGTGGCCGCGTGGGCCAACATCACCTGGCCGTTGACGTCTCCCGGTGCGTAAATATTGGGCACGGCCGTCTGGTAAAATTCATTGACTGGCACTTCCTGGCGGCTGCCCAGCGTAATTCCAATTTTGTCCCAATGCAAGCTGCCGGTGTTGGGGGCACGCCCGACCGCAATCAGCACGCGGTCGGCATCTAGCGCCGCCGACGCTCCGGCCCCGGTCCGGTACCGCACGACCTTATGCCCTTCGCTTCCTGGAGCGTCTTCAATGGCCGACAGGGTCACCCCCGTTTCAATGCTGATGCCTACCCCGGTTTTCTGCCAGGTATCGACCAGGCGGGCCGCGATCAAGGGATCTTCTGTGAGCAGCACCCGGGGGGCCGCTTCCAAAATATGCACGGTGCTGCCGAGGCTGTGGTACAAAGTGGCGAGCTCCATCCCAATGTAGCCGCCGCCGACAATGCACAGCGTCTTGGGGACGTCCGTCAAATCCAGCGCTTCCTGGCTGGACCACAATCCCGGGCCGTCGGCTCCCGGCAAGTTCAAGGGCCGGGAGACGGATCCCGGAGAGACAATCAGGGTTTCCGTTTCGGCAATGATCGGGTCCCCGCCTTCGATATGAATTTTCACGTGGTGAGGGTCTAGCAGTTCGGCCACCCCTTTAATCACGGTGATACCCAGGGCATCGCAGGCCTGGCTGGCTCCCGCCACGCGTTTGGCCAAAATCTCCTCCTTGCGCACCCGGATGCGCGCCAAGTCCGCATAGTCATAACTGGCGCCTTGCACCCCAAATGAGGCATCCTCGCGAATCGCCCGCATTCTCCCGGCCGATTCCAGATAAATCTTGGACGGAATGCAGCCTTCGAAGAGGCAGGTGCCCCCGAGACCATTGCCCTTTTCGATAATCGCAACACGTTTGCCGTGCTGGGCAAGCAATTGGGCTCCCGGCGTCGCACCGGGCCCTCCCCCGATAGCCAAGACGTCCCATTTTTGTGTGGTCATGTGTGCATTCGTCCTTCCCTATGTATCTTGCGGCGACAAGCCGCCGCACTCCGCTTCCGCCCCGCCTGGCTCACTAGTCTGTCTTTTGGTCCGCTTGCTTCTCGGAAGGCGGGACCACCACTGAAATTGCTGTGGGACAGCAGCCAGCGGCGAAAGCTTCCAAAAATTCCTTCCAGAAGCTGGGAGACCCGGCGCTTGGCCGTGACCAAAATCTTCATATTTGCCTTGGCATCCGCCCGGTAAAAAGCTTCAGCCGGTTTTCCATGCCCTACCAGCAGTTTCACCACGTGCCACTCGACATGGGCCTGCTTGGCGCTGGCTAAAGCCATGGCCTCTTTCTTTGCGGCTCTGCTCATTCCACGCCTTCATAAAATATGCCACGTCGCATGACACGTCCCCTGTGATGCTGTCATCGAAGCAGTCATGATAAAAAGACATCACATCTTGGACATCGACCAGCATCAGCATGCCTTCCGGCGCCACCAGCTGAACCGCGTACTGCACGGCGGCCATGCTGGCCGGTGATCCGTCCACCGCGGCGGCAACCCGGTTGACCACAGCAATTCCTCCTGACTGTTGTGCCCTTTTGGGACGGCTTAACGCCGTCCCAGCCGGAGCAAGAATAGAAACAGGTTCACAATGTCCACCAACAAAGAGACCGCCAGCATGATAGCAAGTCCATCTTGCGGAAACGAGCGGGACCGGTAGCGCATTATGCCAAAGTCCACCATCAGGTATCCCGTAAATATCACGACGCCGATAATGTTATAGGCCCGGGACATCATCACGCCGCCCATGCTGGGGATGATCATGGACAACAACCCGACCACCACCAGCACAATCAGTCCGACAAACAGCAAAGGCCCCATTTTACTAAAGTCCCAGGGAATCCAGGCGACGACCGCAGCGGCCACCAAGACCGCCAGCAGCAGCGCGATAATGGTGTCCAACAGCAAAGGGCCCTGGTACAAGATCGCGTACCACAGCACGGTCGACACGACCATGCCCAGCCCGATGGCCGCTAAAATCCCCCAGAGCAGGGCCTGACCGGCATTGTTGACACGGCGCGAGACCATGATGGTCGATAAAATGGCCACAATGAACCCGACCCACAATCCGACCGAGCCCAATCCGACCCCAATCACGCTGCCGATCATCAGGACACCCAACAGCAGCACCAGATACCCCAGCGTCTTGCCCATCAGTTTCCCGTCAATGCCATCCGAGACGGTATAACTGCCTGCGTTGTACATATTTCCATCTCCTTCTCGAAGTCGCGTCTTAGGCTCCCTGGCAGTATTCCAATGAAAGCTACACGGTTAGGATAATCGCTGAAGAAACCGCTCCCTAGGGTCATTCGTCCCAACATGACGCGGCAACCCGGACCCGTTTGACAAGTCCAGCCGCCGAATTATTTGGGGATTTCGGCGGGAGGGGGAATCACGGCCACTGGCAGCGCGCTGTGGGACACCAGCCAGCGCGGGAAGCTTCCCAGAAGCCCTTCCACGAACGCGGAGCCCTGGTGTCTCCCCACGAGAATCATGTCCGCCCGGTCCTTTAGGGCACGCTGGTAAAAAACTTTGGCCGGTCCTCCCTGGCCAGGCTTGGCGTCCACCACAGCCCAGATGGCCGTCCGGCCGCAGGCGGCAAGGACAGCCTTAGCCTCCTTGTGGGCATTGCGGGCCGTATGATCCCAATCTTTGGCGAAAACCACCACGTCGTCTCCCGCAACGCCCTCATCAGCCTCTGCGGCCGCCTCTTGCTGAAACGCCCCGTAATCTTTAACGGCGATCAGGTAAATTGACACCGTGTCCGGCCCTATTGCGCATGCTTTCTGTACAGCAGCCAAGGACGCTTGTGATCCATCAATGGCCACGGCAATGCGGGTCAACATGCTTACCACTCCTCTTGTCCGGTTGTCCGGCGCTTTATTCCTTGCCCCGCCCACAGTTCAAGACGGGCCGGGAGAAGGAGGCTGAATTTCCCATGTACCTGATACGGGCACGGCCAAGGATAACGTCTGAAATACCGTGCTGTTGCGCTGTGCTAAATCGATTAATCTGTCAATTCGCTCGGTGGGCAAGTCCGTGTCGACCACCAGATGGTACTGCACGGCCACAAGAACCGGCGGCTTGTCCTGCCTGGTACCGTGGACCGTCATCCGCATCTGCTCGATAGGCACCCGCGACATCTCCGACACCATAGCCAGGGACGTCATCAGACACGAACTCAGAGCGGACAGCAGGGTTTCCACGGGATTAAACCCCACTGTGGGGTCTCCTCGGTGCGACCCCAAATCCAAGTGAAACGACCGGGTTTCTGCCAGCGCGTGCCCCGCCGGCGTCCTGACGACATCCACCACATAATCCTGCATGACTGTCGGCTGTATCCCGTCTAGCCTGGGATACGCCTGCCTCCCTTCTTTTGCCGGCCTTGAGCGCGTGCCCCACGGTCCCCCCAATATTGCTCCTCTTCACTGGCTGGGACTCTCGGTTGAGCCGGAATTTCCCCCTGCCGCTCCGTTTGCCTCGCGGTTGGCGCAAGGCCATCCGGCGGAGTGGGTCTTAAGCCAGGCCGCATCTTCGGCATTTTCCGGCAAAGCGGCGATGAGAGCCGCCACCTGGTCAGGCACTGTCTCCACAAGCCGGTAGTAAATCCAGTATTTTTGACGCCTCTCCTGCACCAGTCCTGCCTGCCGGAGCCGTTTCAAGTGCTGCGACACCGCCGACTGGCTGATAGGCAGGAGCTCCACCATTTCACACACACAGGTTTCGCGCACGTTCAGCATGGCCAAAATGCGCAGACGGTACCCATCTCCTAAGGCCCGGTAGATCTCCGCCAATGGCTCATACATTATATCACCTCATTCTTATTTACTTATATCTATTCCCCGAATCGCCGTCAATGCCCCAAACGGCCCTGACCTGGTGGTCCTTCTGGCGGGGCCTGAATCACGTAGAGCAGATCTGCCCGCCCTTGAGAGGCAGCGTTTATCCCATTCCGGCAACACAGGCGGCACCAGTCGGGCTGGCTGGAATCTCTTCAGCGTGGAGCCAATCAATGCCCAGGTGCCGGGCTGATCACCAAAAAGCGGCTGCCCCGTGAATGCGGCAGCCGCTTTTTCTTGAGAGGTGCTACAAATAGGCATCATCTCCCACGGTCATCAAGTCCATGTCGGAAGCGCCGCATCCGGGACACTGTCCGGGCCCGGCACCACACTGGCGGCACCAGAGCGTGCGGCAGGCGCGGCACGCATAAACCTCAACGCTCACGACGTTATCGCCATGATATCCACTCGCCACGCATTTCGGCATCATGATTCATACGCCTCCTTATTTAGGCTCCTGCATCTTTTTACTGGGTAAACGCCTTACCCCTGGCTAAATTGAGCCGCTTCGGTCGACCCCAGCCAAGAGGTAGTCGAGGAAGCCCCGCCGCTAATGACCAGGGACACTTCATCAAAATACCCGGCCCCGACCTCGCGCTGATGGCGCACGGCAGTGTAGCCGTCCTTTGCCGCGGCAAACTCCTGATCCTGCAAGTCAGCATAGGCTTTCATTCCCGCTTGCTTGTATGCATGCGCCAGCTGAAACATACTGAAGTTCAGCGCGTGGAACCCCGCCAGGGTAATAAACTGGAATTTGTATCCCATATCCGCCAACTCGGTTTGGAACCGTTCCAATCCCCGGTCATCCCAGCGCCGGCGCCAGTTGAATGAAGGGGAGCAGTTGTACGCCAGCAATTTTCCCGGGACCTCTTCGTGGATCCGCCGGGCGAATTCGCGGGCCTGATCCAAATCCGGGTCTGAGGTTTCACACCAGATCATGTCGGCGTAAGGCGCATAGGCCAGTCCGCGCTGCACGGCCTGGTCCAACCCGCTCCTGACCCGGTAGAAGCCTTCCGCCGTCCGTTCTCCCGTCATGAAGGGCTGGTCAGAGGGGTCCACATCCGATGTCAGCAGGTTTGCGCCGTCTGCGTCCGTGCGCGCTACCAAGATAGTTGGAACACCTGCCACATCCATGGCTAAGCGGGCAGCGATCAAATTCCGGACCGCCCACGAGGTGGGAATGAGCACTTTGCCCCCCATGTGGCCGCACTTTTTCTCCGAGGACATCTGATCTTCCAGGTGGACTCCCGCGGCACCGGCTTCAATCAGCGCCTTGGCCAACTCAAACACATTGAGCGGCCCGCCGAAACCCGCCTCGGCGTCCGCCACAATGGGCGCAAACCAGTCGGTGGTCCCGGAACCCTCCAGCGTGTCGATTTGGTCTGCCCGCATCAGCGCACGGTTGATCCGCCTCACGACTTCCGGCACGCTGTTAACAGGATAGAGGGACTGATCCGGGTAGGTTTGCCCGGCCGTGTTGGCGTCACCAGCCACCTGCCATCCGCTCAGGTAGATAGCCTCCAGTCCCGCCTTGACCTGCTGCACGGCCTGATTGCCCGTCAAGGCGCCTAGCGCTGGCACATAAGAGCGTTGGCGCAGCAAAGACCACAGGCGCTCCGCGCCCCGGCGCGCCAGGGTATATTCGACTGGCACTGACCCCTGCAGCTTCACCACATCAGCAGCACTGTAAGGCCTCGACACTCCGTGATAGCGTTCCGTGTTCCACTGTTCTTCGATCATCCGAATTCTCTCGCTCTGCTGTGCCATACAAAATGCCCCCTCAATAAATTTTCAGGCCCCTCACCATGGGTGGTGACACTTCACAACCACCCAGACGCCGGAATGGTGAGAACATCAGTCCAATCCGCACCCGTTAAATTCTCCCGGGGTTAACATGCCGCGGCGGCCCGCCCCGCGGAAGCTCCCCCGACATCCAGCGCCATGTCTCAGTCCTCCCAAAAACGCCATCACTGTTTGCCCTGTTGTGTTAGGAAGAATTCTGTCACGGCCATGGTACCCGGCAAGTGAATTCGGTAACGAGATCTTCCCCGCCAATAGTCCGCAAGTCATGGTGAGCAGCACGGTGCCAGCGGTCAATTCCCCACGAAGACTGCCAACCCTGATTTAACTGTCTTTTCTGTTAATATATTAGGGCATGATTCCAGCGGAAAGGTATCCGCCATTCGTCATCCGCGCGCCAATCGCCTATAATCAGGGCATTCGGAAGGAGGCTCTGCAATGAAGATTGTTGTATATACGCAGCCTGGCTGACATGCCTGCAGCGAGGAGAAAGCGTGGCTTTCCCAGCAGCATGTGGAGTATGAGGAGAGGAGTATCCGGCTCAACCCGGACTGGATTGACGAAGTCATCGCCTTGGGTTCCCAATCCACCCCTACCACCGTCATTGAGGGGGAAGACGGCGAACAGCAGGTCGTCATCGGATTTCGCAAAAATGATTTGGGGAAGCATCTCAAGCTCCGGCCTTAGACCAAGCTGGAGTGGGGTGGGCCATGACAGCCCAAAGAGGCCGCTGCCTGCTGCCGCGATGGCCGGCATGGCTTCCCGGACCTTGGCGCATTCTTCTGGGACTGTTGTTAGGCCAAAGCAGGCCGGCCCGAGGCTCCTTGGCCCTACCCCTTTTTGTGCGGTACACGCGCCGTGGTATGCTATGATGACATTGTGACGGTCATGGAACTGGGTTCCCCACCGGCTGCAAACCGGTCGGCAATCCTGAAAGGATTGGTTGGGTTCGATTCCCAATGACCGTCTCCATGTTCGGTGCCATGGGCCCATTCAATTTAGCGGCGGGGCCGAGCCGCGACCCCGTACGGCCACCGGCTAATCTTCGTCCAGTTCCTCTTCTCCCGGATCGGAGTACAGGTGCGGAGAGCTCTTGCGCATGACTGTGAAGGCATCGGCTTCCGTGTCCTGATAGGGCAGGTCGTGTCCTTCCAGAACGGATAGCACCAGCATCATCTCCGATGTCGCCAGTTCCAAAGCTGTCACGGCCCGGTCCAGAGCAGCCGAGGCCGTATCCACCCGCGCGTCCTCATCCAGCACTTCTTTCCACTCCATCAAATGTGCGACCAAGAGGCCAATTTCTTCTTGAGAGTGCTTCATGCTGCGGTTCCAATCCTTGTACTTCTCTAAGTTTTGAGACATTGTCTGTGCCTCCCCGCTTTCTCTGCGCTGTGCCTTCCCGGGACTGTGCGAGAACGTCCCATTTATCACCATACACCAGACGGTCCAGCATTCATATGTCCAACGGAAGCAATTTAGACTGTCCATGCGGCCCTGCCGAGGTAGCTTCGACAAAAAAGCAGCCTATCCCCGAAAGGTAGGCTGCTGCAGGCTAAGATCAGACGGATGCGGTTTGCGCGGCTAAAAAGGCGAGAGGCCTGGGATCCAGAGAAATGTCCAGAACCTCGGACAAGTGCCGGACCACGGCAGGCTTGACCTCGTCGAGAGTCAGGGGAACGCCAAGCAGCTTGCGCATGGAGGTCACACCTTTGTCCTGAATGCCGCAGGGAATGATCCCGGCAAAATGGTCCAGATCGGGGTCCACGTTCAGCGCAAAGCCATGCTGGGTAATCCACTTGCTGGCCTTCACGCCAATCGCCGCGACCTTTTCGTTGTTTACCCAGACTCCCGTGTGCGGGGGCATCCGCCCCGCGTCGATGCCAAACTCCGCCAGAGCGCGGATCAGGGCTTCTTCCAGGTCCCGAAGATAGTGGTGGAGATCGCGCCCGTGCCGGTTCAAATCCAAAATGGGGTAGCCAACCAGCTGCCCAGGGCCATGATAGGTCACGTCCCCGCCGCGGTCCACCTCGACGAAGGTGATGCCCTCCTGCTCGCGTCTTGCGGCATCCCACACCAGATTTTCATGGGACCCGCGGGCCGCCCGGCCCAGCGTATAGACAGGAGGGTGCTCTACCAGCATGATCACATCTGGCAGCTGACCCAGTCCTACCTGGAGCCCGACTTGCCTTTGCAGCTCCCACGCGGGCCCGTAAGCCATGCTGCCCAAATCCACCACATATCCTTTGCCTGCCATCAGAGCACCTCTGGCACTTGCGACGCGGCATGGTATGAACTGCGGACCAGCGGTCCTGATTCCACGTGGTGGAACCCCAAAGCCAGCGCCTCCTCTTTGATCTCCTGGAACTCCTCCGGAGGATAGTAGCGCTCCACAGGCAGGTGCTTGAGATCGGGACGCAGGTACTGGCCCACCGTCAGCACATCCACAAGGTTGGTGCGCAGATCTTCGAATACCTGGTGAATTTCGCTGCGGGTCTCACCTAGCCCCACCATAATTCCCGATTTGGTGACAATGGAGGCATCATGGGTCTTGACCCGCCGCAAAAATTCCATGCTGCGCTCATAGCGCGCCTTGGGACGCACATGGCGGTATAAGCGAGGCACTGTTTCCGTGTTGTGATTGAAGATTTCCGGGTGGGCGTCGGCAACGGTGACCAACGCATCCCAGTTGCCCAAGAAATCCGGCGTCAGCACCTCAATGGTGCACGACGGCACGAGACGGCGAATCTCCCGGATGGTGGCCGCGAAGATGGCCGAACCGCCATCGGGCGCATCGTCACGGGTCACCGAGGTGATGACCACATGCTTCAATTCCATATCCTGCACGCTCTTGGCGACCCGGCCAGGCTCATCCCAGTCCAGGCTGGTGGGCCGTCCTGTCGTCACGGCGCAAAATCCGCAGTTGCGGGTGCAGATGTCTCCCAGGATCAGAAAAGTAGCGGTCCGGCTTTCCCAGCATTCGTAGATATTGGGGCATAGAGCCTCTTCGCAGACGGTGTGCAGCGTCTGTGACCGCATGAGATTTTTCAGGTCGACATAATTTTTCCCCTGCGTCAGCCGCACTTTCAACCAGGGCGGCAATGGCTGTGACGGGGCCTTCCGATCCGTGTGTAAGAGGGGCAATGGCTCCATATCCGCACTCCTTTCTTCTATTCCGCCCGGATTCAATAAATCGAGGTGGAAGGGCCGATTTCTTCAAGATTCTGCTTGATGACCTGCACAAACTTGCCGGCCTCCGCTCCGTCCACCACGCGGTGGTCGAAGGAGATGCAGACATTCATCATGGAGCGGATAGCCACCATGTCCTGGATGACGACCGGACGCTTGACGATGGCTTCCATGGTGACAATACCCACTTCCGGCGCGTTGATAATCGGATAGGTCAGAACCGTCCCGATGGCGCCCGTATTGTCGACCGTGAAGGTTCCGCCAGTCAGGTCGTCCATGGTCAGCCGGCTGGTGCGGGCCCGCTTGACCAAGTCTTGCGACGCTTTGGCCAGTCCGACGATATTCTTCTGGTCCGCGTCTTTAATGACAGGCACCACCAGACCACGGTCCGTCGCGGTCGCCATGCCGATGTTGACGTGCTTCTTGAGGACGATGCTGTCCCCGTTCCACTGCGCGTTCATAGCGGGCACGGCTTTCAGCGCCTGCACTACCGCCCGCAGCATAAAGGGCATGTAGGTGAGGGAAATGCCTTCGCGAGCCTTAAAGTCGTCTTTGAGACTCTGCCGGAGCGAAACCAGCGGGGTCACGTCCACTTCCATCATAAGCCACGCATGCGGCACCGTCACCTTGGATCGCATCATGCGGTCGGCAATCACCTTGCGGATTGACGACAGGGGCACGACCTGGTCATCCGGGTCAATGACAGCGGCGGCGGGCGCTGCCGCTGCCGCTGCGGTGCCCACTGCGGGCGCGGGCGTTGCCGGAGCCGGAGCCTGAACCGCTGCCGGAGCCGGAGCGGGCGCTGTCTGCGCCTGTTTCTGCGGATGCGAGGCTGCGAGAAGAATATCATCGCGGGTCACCCGGCCCTGTGCTCCCGTCCCGGCGACGCTGTCTGGATTGATGTGGTTTTCTTCCGCCAGCCTCCGCACTGCGGGAGAGTAACGTCCCCTCAGGTCCGCAGCGGGGGCCGCGGCGGGCTGTGGAGTTGGGGGCGCGGCAGCGGGAGCTGCCGATGGAGATGGGGCGGGTTCGGCTGGAACTTCTGCTGCCAAAGCGGCAGTCTCTCCCCCACCTGCGCCGTCAGCCGCAATCTCACAAATCGGGGTGCCCACCGCGACGGTTTGCCCCTCTTCCGCTAGGATCTTGCTAATGGTGCCGCCAATAGGCGCGGGCACCTCCGCATTGACCTTGTCGGTCGTGACTTCCAGCAGCGACTCATATTTTTCTACGGGATCGCCAACCTTCTTGAGCCACTGGCCAATCGTTCCCTCTGTGACCGATTCCCCTAATTGGGGCATAAGCACAACTTCTGCCATTATTCTCCTCCTTGCCCATCCGACCTGCGTCTAGAATTTGGCCAGCTTGCGGGCGGCTTCGGTAATTTTGTCGCTGGTGACCATAAAGGCATGCTCAAGCGGCGGGCTGTAAGGCATCGCAGGCACATCGGGTCCCGCTAGGCGCGTAATGGGGGCGTCGAGGTCGAACAGCGCATGTTCAGCGATGAGCGCGCTCACTTCCCCACCGATGCCTCCTGTCAGGTTGTCCTCGTGCACAATCAGCACTTTGCCCGTCCTCTTGGCGGTCTCAAGGATCATTTCCACATCCAGAGGCCGTATGCTCCGCAAGTCGAGGATTTCCACGGAAATCCCCTCTTTTTCCAGAGTCTCCGCAGCTTTCTGCGCATAGCTGACCATGAGGCCGTAGGTAATGATCGAAAGGTCCTTGCCCGGCCGCTTCAGGTCGGCTTTGCCGATCGGAATAATATAGCGTTCCTCGGGCACCTCGCCTTTGATCGACCGGTACGCGGCCTTGTGTTCGAAATACAGCACCGGGTCTTCATCTTGGATGGCTGCGGCCAAGAGACCTTTGGCATCATAGGGCGTGCTCGGGATGACGACTTTCAGCCCGGGCACATGGGCAAAAAATGCTTCCACGCTCTGGGAATGGTACAAAGCGCCGTGCACCCCGCCTCCGAAGGGAGCGCGGATTACGAGAGGCACCCCAAACTCCCCGTTGGAGCGGTACCGGATCCGGGCCGCTTCCTGCACAATCTGATTGAACGCCGGAAAAATAAAGTCCGCGAATTGAATTTCCGGTACCGGCCTCAGGCCGTTCACGGCAGCCCCAATCGCTGTGCCAATGATCGCCGCTTCCGCCAATGGCGAATCGATTACGCGGTCCTCACCAAATTCCTTTTGCAGGCCTTCGGTCACCCGGAAGACGCCGCCCCGCACGCCAACATCCTCACCGTAAATAATAATGCGCTGATCATGCCGCATTTCCTGGCGCAAAGTCTCGCGAATCGCTTCCAAATAGCTCATTACCGCCATACTGGTCCCCGGCATTCATACTTCCCGTTTCCCTGTGGCCGGGACTGCCCTCCTTTGTGGTGACTGCTCGTTTGAGCGTTCAGGGGAAATGGGATCGGTTCAGTCGGCGTAGACGTACCGCCAAAGCGTTGCCGGATCCGGCAACGCGGCCTTTTCGGCAAAATCAGTGGCATCATTGACTTCGTCCTTGATGCGCTGCTGGAACGTCTTCAGTTCTTCCGCCGTCATGACCTTCTCGTCAAGCAGGCGCTTTTCAAATGTGATGACAGGGTCCCGCTTCTTCCATTCTGCCACCTCTTCGCGGCTCCGGTAGGCGCGGTCGTCATCATCACTGGAGTGCGGCACAAAACGGTAGGTTTTCGCCTCAATCAGTGTCGGGCCTTCCCCGCGCCGAGCGCGGTCTGCGGCCTCCGCAGTCACTTCGTAAACCTTGACTGGGTCATTGCCGTCCACGATAACCCCCGGCATGCCATATCCCTGGGCCTTGGCCGCCACATCCATAATCGCCATCTGCTTGCGCGCCGGCACGGAAATGGCGTAGCCGTTGTTTTCGTTCAGAAAAATCACGGGCAGTTTATGCACCGCTGCAAAGTTCAAGGCTTCATGGAACTCTCCCTGACTGGTTGAGCCTTCACCGAAAGAGGCCATGGACACTCTCCCGTCCTTCAGCACCTTCGATGCCAGCGCCAGACCTGCCGCGTGCACATCCTGGGTTGCCACCACAGACCCAGTCGTTAAAATGTGCCGCCGCTTCAGGCCCCAGTGCGCAGGCATCTGGCGGCCGCCGGAGTTGGGATCGTCCGCCCGCCCCAAAAGGTGCAGCATTATCTCCCGGGGAGTCATGCCGTAAGCCAGCACCATCGCCAAATCCCGGTAATAGGGGACGATCCAGTCTTCCCCCCGGTTCAGCGCCATTGCCGACCCCACTTGCACGGCCTCGTGCCCGTTCGCCGAATACACCACCGGCGCCCGGCCCTGCCGGTTAAGAATCCACATGCGGTCATCCAGGGCCCGCGACAGGGCCATGGTGTAGTACATCTCCTTTAGCAGTTCCGGGGTCATGTTCAGTGTTGCCAATGTCCCCACTCCTTTCGTCAATCCTTAATGCGAGGAAAAATAGACATGGTCCGCCAGCGTCGATGGGTCAGGCAGGGCTGCCGCCACGGCAAAGTCTGTCGCATCATCGACGATCTCCCGGATATCCTTTTGCAACTGGGCCTCTTGCCCCTCGTCCCAGACGTTCAGGTGCGTCAAGACATTGCGGAACACGGTAATCGGATCGTCCGCCTTTTCCCGCAGCAGTTCTTCGCGCGTGCGGTAGCTGCGGTCGTCGTCATCGCTGGAGTGTGCAGTATAGCGGTAGGTCTTCGCTTCGATCAGTGTCGGGCCCTCTCCCCTGAGTGCCCGCTCCCGCGCCGCGCGCGCCGCTTCATACACCGCCAGCGGGTCTGAGCCCTGCACCACCACGCCCGGAATGCCATAGCCGGCAGCCCGGTCAGCCACATTGTGGATAGCCATTTGATGGGCTTGGGGAACCGAAATGGCGTAGCCATTGTTTTCCACCACCACAATCAGGGGCACACGGTGCACGGCGGCAAAATTGAGGGCCTCATGAAACTCCCCTTGATTGGTGGAGCCCTCCCCCAAGAAGGCCGCGGCAACCCCTGGCTCGCCCCGCAGTTTGAACGCCCAGGCCAAACCCGCCGCCTGCGTGACTTGCGTGGCGACAGGAGAGGAACCGGTAAAGATGCGGTGGGCGCGGTGTCCGTAATGGGCGGGCATCTGTCTCCCACCCGAACTGGGGTCGTCCGCTTTGCCCAGAAATCCGAGCATGATCTCCCTGGGAGTCATGCCAAACCCCAGCACGACGGCCAGGTCGCGGTAATATGGCGCGATCCAGTCGATGTCCCGGTCAAGGGCCATCACCACCCCGGCTTGCGCGCCTTCTTGACCCTGACAGGAAATCACAAAAGGCGCCCGCCCCTGGCGGTTGAGGATCCACATGCGTTCGTCAAGCTTCCTGCTTAACACCATGTAATAATACATGGTCTTTAATTTGCTCCGATCGAGTGGCAGCCCAGAGACCGTTTCTCTCTGCGCCATATCCCGTTCCCCCTTCCGACGCGCCGGTTTTTACCCTCATCACATATGGATGGCCCGGCCGTCCACCGCCAGCGCGGCTTCGTGCAGGACCTCGGAGACGGTCGGGTGGGCGTGGATGCTTTCCGCCACCTCCCATGAGGTCGCCTCCAGAAACTTGGCCAAGGCCATTTCGTTGATGAGGTCGGACGCGTGAGCCCCGATGATATGAGCGCCCAGCAAAGCATCCGTCTTCTTGTCAGCGACTAATTTTACCATGCCGTCGGCCTCTCCCAAAATCAGGGCCTTGCCGTTGGCGCGGAACGGGAAAATTCCCACTTTCACCTCATAGCCCTGGTCTTCAGCTTCC
Source organism: Sulfobacillus sp. (assembly GCA_027344105.1). Classification (GTDB taxonomy): domain Bacteria; phylum Bacillota; class Sulfobacillia; order Sulfobacillales; family Sulfobacillaceae; genus Sulfobacillus. The sequence goes on along the minus strand of DAHWJO010000045.1, from coordinate 6,845 downwards.
TTCTGACTGAGACCTACGGAGGCGACTTCCGGGCGGGTGTACGTCACACGGGGCACCCTGTTCCGGTCAAGCAGCTCAGGGTTGGCCAGGGCTATGGTTTCCACCGCAATCATGCCCTCGGCTGCAGCCACATGCGCCAAGAGGTATCCCCCAATGACATCGCCTATGGCATAGACATGGGGAACATTCGTACGGTAATGGTCATCCACTGCGATAAAGCCGCGCTCGACGGCCACCCCCAGTTTGTCCAGACCAATGCCCTCCGTCACCGCTTTGCGGCCCACGGCCACCAAGAGCGCGTCTCCTGCGACTTTGACACGGGACTGGTCAGCGAGCACCACATCCGCCTCGATGCCGCTGTCCACCAGGCGCAGACTGTCGGTGTCGAACTTCGCTCCGGCGTGGATGGTGATGCCCCGGCGGGTCATCAGTTTGGTCAGCTGCCCGGCTATCTCTTCGTCGTCTAGAGGAAGAATATGCGGAAGCATTTCCACCACAGTCACCTGTGAGCCGAAATCGTTGTACATGGAGGCAAATTCCACGCCAATCGCGCCCCCGCCCAAAATCACAATGGAGGACGGCACATCGGTCTTTTTCAGCACATCGTCCGAGCTGATAATTCGCGCGCCGTCGAACGCCATGCCGGGAATCTCCCGCGGCACGGACCCCGTGGCAATCAGGATATCTTCAGCCTCCAAGAGGGTTACGGTGCCATCAGGGGCTTTCACTTCCATGTGCTGGGGATCCGTTAAGGTGCCGTACCCGCCGTAGACTGTGACCTTGTTCTTCTTCAACAAAAACTGTACCCCGCGGTACAGTTGGTCAACTACCTTTTCTTTGCGTGCCGTGGCTTTGGGATAGTCGAGCCCCAAGTCCTGGCCCTTAAGCCCATAGTCGGGCAGGTGCTGGAGGGTGTGCAGCAGCTCGGCGGTGTTCAACAGGGCTTTTGTGGGGATGCAGCCTTGATGCAGGCACGTTCCGCCGACCTTTCCCGACTCCACCAATGCTGTGTGGAGTCCTAGCTGAGCCGCGCGGATTGCCGCCACGTAGCCGCCGGTTCCCGCGCCCAGCACTATGAGATCATAATGATTCTCTGCCATCTTGATTGATCCTCCTCGTGTTGCTGGGTGATGTCCGTCCGTTCCCGCATTCTGCCGGGGGGCACCCTTGCTGCTGTTCCCCGGATCCGGGCCGGACAAGACAGTCCAGTCTGTCAGAAACTGGCGCAATATGCCCGCATGCGCGTGCACCGGGAGGAGAGCTCAGTCATGGCCTCCCCATTTGGGATATGGCGACATCCTATGCCCGCGCCATCCCCGTGGCGCGCCTGGCGCGAGGAACTCCGCCGCCTGCCCTCAGAGCACGCCCTGCAAGGGTTCGTTTGCTCCACCCTGGCAGACTATCTGTAGCCTAACGCTTTCGCCTGTAGCTGGCAAGCGTGCGCATTTTGCGGAATATTGCCGCCGTGGGGGGCTTGGGGTCCTACGCCTGCCAGGTATAGGCGTTGAAGTGCAGGTGATGGGGCGTCAGCACTTTGAAGGGCTCGGCCCGCTCCACACCGATTTCTCGCCCAATCTCTTGGGCCAGCAGTGTCAGGTACATCATCAGCTGAGGTCCCAGGGGAGGGCCGAACTGGCTCTTATGGGCATCAAGCGCCCGCATCTTGGCTTCAAAAGTCGACGTCACATCGACTACCGTATTCGGCCAGGCGCTGCCGTAATACGCTATCGAAGGCGACGGCGCCGGCGGTCCCAAATCGGGCTGGGCCAGCGCAAATGGTGCCATAATCACCCCGGTGGAAACCTGGTGGCCCAACGTGGTGTGGTCCGGGTGCGCTTCATAAGGCAGCCACGGGTCAGGCGACATGACGAAGTCCGGCCGCACTTCCCGGATCACGCGGATCACATCCCGGCCGAGTTCCGCGGCATGCTCTTGAAGCTGGGTGTCGGGATAGTCCAGGAAAATGATGCGGCCCCCTCCCAGGATCTCCAAGGCCATGACCTGCTCCTCTTTGCGCACGGCGGCCAGCTGCTCGCCTGAGATCGCCGGATCTTCACTGCCCGCTTGCCCCGACGTCGCTATGACGTACGTCACGTCACATCCCTGGGCAATCAGCCGCGCTATGGTGGCTCCCGCTCCCACCTCATTGTCGTCAGGGTGAGGCGAAAACACCACCAGTTTCTTGGCTGCCATCAGGTCCGGAATAGGAAGAATAGCCGTTAGATCCATACATGCCCTCCTTCGGTTGGACTCAGACGCTGCCGCCACCTTCAGAGGGGAGGTCCCCGCTCGGATTCTTCGGCGTCCAGCGGCGGGCGTCGCGGTCCTCGTATTTGGCCATCACGCTGGCGAACACCTGATTCAGGTCCAGTTCCAGCGCATTGGCAAATGACACCACCACAAACAGCAGGTCCCCCAGTTCCATAGCCAGGGACCCCTCGGGCTCCTCCGGTTTTTTGGGCTTCTCCCCAAAACGGTGGTTCACCTCACGGGCCAGTTCGCCCAATTCTTCGGCTAGTCGCAAGATCATGGTCTGCGGGGAAAAATACCCCTCCTCAAATCGGCCGATCCACCCGTCCACCTGCTGCTGCATCTCCGAAACCGTCACGAGGCGGGTCCCCGGGTCTTGCGGACAAAGTCATGGGCAAAGGCGCGGTCGTATTCTTCAGGAACCTGAATGCCGTCTCCAAGCTGTTGGGCCGCGGTATTAGCCCAGTAGGGATCGCGCAGCATGCCGCGGGCAATGGCCACGATGTCGGCCTGCTCCCGCTGCACCACCGATTCCGCCAACGCCGGCGATTCCAGCATCCCCACCGCAATAACGGGCACCCCGAGGGCGTGGCGCAGGCGGTCTGCATACGGCACCTGATATCCGGGGTAGAAGGGCGGGACAACTGGCGCGTTGCCGCCTGACGAGACATCAAACATGTCCACGCCGTGATCGCGGTATTCCCGGGCCATCTGCTCCAATTCGGCGAAATCATAGCCGTGGGGATGGTATTCGGTGGCTGACAGGCGCATGATCAGCGGTACCCCGTGGGGAAGCTCGCTTTTGACCGCCTCCACCACTTCCGTGCCAAACCGGGAATACTCCCCGTACTGGTCGACGCGCTTATTGGATAGAGGGGACATGAACTGGTGCACGAGGTAGCCGTGGGCGCCGTGGATTTCCACCGTGTCAGCCCCGGCTGCGATGGCCCGGCGCGCAGCCTGGCCGTATGCCCCGACAAGGCTCTGGATCTCGTCGGCGCTGAGTTCGCGCGGGGTGCGGTAGCGGTCAGAGAAGGCAATGGAGGACGGGGCCACAGGGTCCAGCCCCGCGGACTCCGCCTTGCGCCCGGCGTGTGCAATTTGGATGCCGATTTTCGCCCCGTAGGCATGCACCTGGTCAATCACCCGCGCAAAGTCCGGAATCTGCTCATCGGACCACAGACCCAAATCACGGACGGTAATCCGGCCGTGAGGGGCCACGTCGGTCATTTCCATCATAATGAGTCCGGCCCCTCCCACTGCACGGGATATGTAATGCACATAGTGCCACTCGTTGGGTCTGCCGTCTTCATCCCAGACCGAATACTGGCACATGGGCGACATCATAATGCGGTTTTTCAGGGTCAGGTCTTTCACGGTGAACGGTTCGAACAATTTGGCCATGAAACAGTCCCGCCTTTCTCTGCAAGAAACTGCTGATCGTTACTTATGATACGGGTGGTGGTGCATAATGCTGAAGGCGCGGTAGATTTGCTCGATTGTGAAGAGCTGCGCCAAGGCGTGGGGCAGCGTCAAAGGCGATAGCGACCACCGCCAATTGGCCCGCTCCCGGATCCCCGGTCCCAGTCCCAGACTCGCTCCCACCACAAATACCACCGGCAGGCTGCGTTCGTAGTACCCGGCCAGTTGCCGGCTGAGCGCTACGGAGTCCATACTCTGACCCTGGATATCGAGAATTACCACAAAATCGGAGGGGGCGAGTTTCCCCGCCAGAGATTTTGACTCGCGCTCCAGGGTCTCGTGTTCCTGACCAGCTTTATACCCGATCTCGGGCACTGTCTCCCAGTCGACCGCCATCCACGGTCCCACACGCTTGCGGTACTCGTCAATCAGTTCGGATACCCGCTGGTCTTTAGGCCGTCCCACGGTAAGCATCCGCCAGACTCGCGCCATCATTGCCTCCTTGCCTAGGTGCCCGCTTCGGGAGCGTGCAATATCAGTTTACAGGTTTTGCAAGGTAAGAACCAGCCGCACCCGGGCCAGGATTAGCGCCGCCACGTTGTGTAAAGGTCCGGCTTGTACTATTGGCCCCGGATGCACATACATATGGAGTAGATCACTTTGACAGAAAAGAGGGATTTCCGGTGCACGAAGACAATCCCGCCGAAAACCGGCAGACCGCCGGCCACGCCCTTCTCTCCGCTCTCGCCGCGACCTTTGGGGGCGGTTCGTCCATTATCCTGATCCGTTCGGCCGCTGGCGCCAAGGCGCTGTCCCTGGCCCACGTCTTTGTGCTGGCCCTGACGGCGCTGACCGGGGCCCTGCTCTTCTCCCTGGTCTGGGATGGCCACCCTGACCGCAGCTGGCCCGTGACCCGCCATATTTTGTGGGTGTCGGTGCTGGCCGTCGCCCTTACCCTGTTCGCGACCATGACCTGGCCCTGGTACTGGCACTGGGCCTTCCCAGCCAAAGGCTAGCCACCCTTGGCTAAAAAATCCGCAGCAGCCCCTCCCGGTGACCCAGGCGGCTGCTGCGGAAAAGACTTGCGAAAGCCTATCCGGCCCGGGCCGCTGGCCGGCTTCCGCTAGGCAGGTCCCCCAGGGTCACGGCCAGGTTCAGGCGCTGGGCGCCGCGCATAACCTCCAGACGGACCTCACGGCCCACCCCCGCTTCCTGAAATACCCGGACCATATCTCTGGTTTGGTGCACAGCCACTCCATTGGCCGCCACAATGAAATCTCCGGGCCTGATCCCGGCCCGGGCGGCTGGTCCGGAGGGCACCACTCCCACCACCAGCAGGCCGAATGAGCTGGGGCCTGCCGACTGCACGGTAGCGCCCAGCCATGGCCGCCGGACGTGCCCGTACGCAATCAACTGCTGGCTGATATCTTTAACCGTATCGCTGGGAATGGCAAATCCGATGCCATACCTGGTGATCGCCTAAATTCTTCAATTCTACTGGACGTGGGCGTGACTTTGTCCTAGGAGTGTGCCGGCGTGGGAAGCATACGTGCACAATGCTTAACATCCGCTCGACTAAAGAACCCTCCGATAGAAAAGCAAAGTGACGCGTGCGCATCGGCCCTAGCCGCGCCGGCCCGTTTGCAACAGGTAAAGCCAGTCCGACGTGAATCCCATTTTTGCCAAATCTAGCGATGCTGTATACTGCACAATGAGAGCGTTCAACTGCGTAACGAACTCAGTCCACAGGGCGCTGTTCGGACAAATCTCTCGCAGGGCTAGGAAGGCAATTAACAGGCCGTTGTGGGGTACTTCACGCCATCGCCTCCCGCGTTTAGGCGCAACTTTAAGTGGTTTGTTGTAAAGACGTTTGTGGTGAGCGCACACGTTTCGTAAATAAACTGCAGTATGTATCCATGTGCGCAGGTACTCTGGAGGTACTCCGTAATAATTTGCGATCAGTTTCTGGTCATTCGGGATCATGTTTTGAAATAGCTGTGATACCGAACCAAACGATAGCAACTCTACTGCAACCCAAATTGGATATCGACCAGCGTACCGAGACTCGTGGTGTGTGATGAAGATTTCGTCGCCTCGCTGGATTGCTTTATGAAGGTCACACATGAATTTTGCGTGGTAAGCGGCGTTTGTGAAGTTCTTGCTTAGCTTATAGCCTAGAGGACCGTATCTATGGCCGAGCTCATACGCAACACGAGTACGGACCGAAATTTCTACGGTTTCAAGGATGGACATTAGAATGTGACGCAGCTTTTGATCGAATTCGTAAAGCCCTCGAACTTGCTCAAAGGTAACACCGCTCTGAAATCTCTCGGACTTGGTATCCACGCGAAAGGTCAAGCGATATCCCGAAAACCGATAATAATTCACCGACTTCAAAAACTCGATCGCTGAATCTTCGTTCGAAATTATCAAACCCCTGCCGCGTAAAAGATCAAGTTGTTCTGTATAGGTCAAGGGCGGCTTGACGTAAGGTTTCAGTTTTCTTGGCGCCATCATTTCACCACGATTGTATGAAAAGTCCCACCCTGGTGCGCTTCGCTCTCGAGAGGCGTGGTGGGCTCTGTTGAAGACAATGGTAATCGAGCATGATGACGTTGTCAACACACAAATTCTAGGCGGAAATAGCACAGCGGATGCTGGGTATACTCTGCAAAGGTATGGTGCAATTCCCAATCTAGTAATGACAGAACCGAAATACTCTGGCAGACTAGTTCCATATTAGACATGAGGAGTACGGTGCGGGGCGGAAGGCTCATCTGGCCCTATCGTCAGTGCCCTTTGTTGTTCCTCCTGACGATGGGCCTGATAAAACAATTCTAACAGGTCGTAGGCCAATTGCTTTTGTTGGGCGGGGGTTAGCGTGCCGATGGCGGTCACTTTCACGTCCCCATCACACTCCTTTCCCTGTACGATATGAGACACAGGCCGGAATTAGGTTACGGTTCGTGCAAGGAGGTTCAAAACATGCTGGCCTTAGGCGTTGCTCGCGTCTCGACTCAGGAACAAGCGACAGGGGACCGGTTTTCCATTCCCCATCAGCGGCAACGCATTACAGACTATTGCGTGCAGCGCGACTGGGAAATCGTCGATGTGGTGGAATATGTGCAATCCGGCGGATCCAATTACCTGGAGTTACAAGACATTTTGCGCCG
>DAHWJO010000459.1:0-552 GCA_027344105.1 Sulfobacillus sp. | reverse complement strand
GACCCCCTTTGGGGACGTTGTCCCCCACTGCCTGCGGCAGCGGCTCCCCCTTTGAGTTTCCAAGGAGGAAGGTTTTTTCAAAAAGAGCTTTAGCTCAAGCCCCGCAGGGGCAAAGTGGAGCGGGCGAGGATGGCGATTTGCTTGCAAATCGACACCGGAACCCGCAACCGCCCAGAGGGCGGAATGCCTGCTACGGAGTCCTACGCGAGGGCCTGCGAGGTCGAAAGCGATTTGTGCCCGGCACGCCGAAGGCGTGGCAAGCGGGCACTCCTTTTCTGATCTTGGCGAGGTCATGACCATTTGGATCTGCCATACGGGCGCGCAAATCGCTTTTCTGGCGATTGGGGGTACGAGAACATCACCTACACCTGTTGCGTGTGCTGTAAGGCAAATTTGGGGCCTTTCTGGCGATGTTTGCGCCGATCAGTCCGGCCCAGGGCAACGATCCTTCGAGGCGCGGCGGCTTAGGCTTGTTTTATAGTATGTTGTAGCATACTATTATTACATATTACGGATAGAGGAGAGCACCATGGCAACGAAAGACGAGATCTG
>DAHWJO010000458.1:0-552 GCA_027344105.1 Sulfobacillus sp. | reverse complement strand
AGGGATGTTCTGCAGCGGCATAACACTCCGCATGCCCCTATTTTGAGATATCATGGTCAGCTTATAAATTATGTCTATAAGCATCCCTGATGCTATCTATCCCGGATAATTAGACGATCCGCACAGAAAAGTGCGCATTCCGGCGATCGTGGGCACCCCCGAAAAGCGTATATTCTAGTTACCGCCATTTTATGCTCAGGTAGTCACGATGGGTCAAGTTTTGGTGTTTCGTGAGCATTACGATGACGGCGCAGGGAGTCCCCATTCAAATTGAGTCGGTGGGCTTTTTGCAGCAACCGGTTCAGCGCCGCATCGACCACGGTCAGTTTACCCAAGTAGGGGTCCCTTCAGGAAACGGAATTTAAAGTACGTTAAGGCCTGGCGAGTGGCCATCACGGCTGATATTTGCTCTATTCGATCGTTGTGCATACCCACCCGCCGATTTCAGGCGCTGTGCTGCAGCTTCGAGGCCGCGTCCCTCACCCGCATGATCCTAAATTCGGCAGTTACCTCTGCTGATTTGGCAGGGTTCCTTTGATAGGATTGGTTTTT
>DAHWJO010000457.1:0-552 GCA_027344105.1 Sulfobacillus sp. | reverse complement strand
CTACGAACCCGGTGCGCTTCGAGAAACTGTGGCGGTGAATGGTTGTCTTATTGCCATATGTGACTTACATTGTCATTCATATTGGGTGAAGGAGAAAATTTCATGGCTGCAAATCAACTCGTACAGGCGCGTATCGACGGCGCCATAAAGGAGGAGGCCGCTGTTGTCTTGGCGGCAATGGGGTTAACCGTTTCTGACGCTGTGCGGCTCATGCTGACCAAGGTGGCGCGTGAGCATGCCCTTCCGTTTGACCCTTTGATTCCAAACGCCACCACTATAGCTGCCATGAAAGAGGCGCGCGCCGGTAACCTGCCACGCGCCAACAGCATTCCAGAGCTAATGGCCGCGCTGCATGCGGACGATTGAATGGACCAGTCAGTTCAAGCGAGACTACAAGCGGGAGAGTAAAGGGGTATATCGCGCTTCCCTCGATGAGATTTTATCTCATGCCGTCGAAAGTCTGGCGAAGGATCAGCCTTTTGATCCGCGCTACTGTGATCATGCTCTTGGCGGTGATTGGAAAGACCATCGTGATTGCCATATCAAGCCCGA
>DAHWJO010000456.1:0-553 GCA_027344105.1 Sulfobacillus sp. | reverse complement strand
CGCGTGCGCCGGTAGCTGCCGCGTCCCGTCGCTTTAATGCTGAGCACGGGCAAATGGACTGCTCCGGGCCAGTTCTCGATGACGTCTACACGGCCCACGCAGGCAGCATCGAGACAATGTTCCTTCGGTATATGCAACCGGTGACGATTCCACTTCGTCCGGCCACCGCTGGCGGCTTCGACGGGTAAACTTGTCGCCTTGAGCCGTTGGAACAACGCCCATCGCGTGCTGTTCACCGCCGCCGCGTCCCGAAGGGGCGCTTTGGCCTGGGCCAGTATCTTGCGGAACCATTCCGATGCGTTTGATGTTTTCGCCTTATCCGCTATCCGCTTCGCTAGTGCCGGAGGCACTTTTTCGCTGGTGCAAGCACTTAGAAACTGCTCCAACGGCATATTGCCTTTGGCTTGGTTGCAGTCATGACAGGCGATGGTGAGATTGCTCACGCGGTCACTGCCGCCTTTACTGCGGGGATGAATGTGGTCGATTTCGAGCGGCGTATTTTTCGCCCCGCAGTAAACACATTCCCGGCCCCATTTCTCCAGCAAATACTCCC
>DAHWJO010000455.1:0-554 GCA_027344105.1 Sulfobacillus sp. | reverse complement strand
ACCCGTCTTTGGTAGCCAACAGGCAGCCAGTGTCGTGGCCGCTATTGTGATGCGGCATGATGGTTCGGTTCGGGCAAGTGTACGGATGCCCGAATATCTCGCCCCGTTGCAAACGGTTCAGCGTTTCTACCTGCTCCGCCGTCCAGGGTGCCTCGATGAGATTCATCTCAGGCCACCCTGCAAAGGGTTAGCACCCTGCAAGGGGTTAGCACCCTGCAAGGGGCCGCATCCCCGCAATGGGGTTGCGCTTCGGGAAATATCCTCCCAATGCGCGGCATCCACCTCGAAGTACGAGGGCGCGCATTCCGCCAGCCGGTCTTTCCAGACCTGACGCAGACGCAACGCACCGTCCAGGTCTTGACGTAATTCCTGAATGACCACATCCAGCTTGTCGATTTCCTTTTGCATGTCTATTTCATTCATGACAAAAACCTCCTTCAAAGCAGCCAAACAACTTCATTAAACGCTACAATGATTAGTTATTGACAACCGATACGCACGAACAACCAGGGCATCAATGGTTTGTCCATTCTGATGCAACATCATGCAAAAAT
>DAHWJO010000454.1:0-559 GCA_027344105.1 Sulfobacillus sp. | reverse complement strand
CGCTGCATACGGTCACACTGGGCGAGGGCGGGGCCGTCGGCGGCCAGGCGATGCCCAAGGGCTTAGGGGCCGCTTTGACATTGTTCTTGCCAATGCGGTAGAAGGTCACGGGACCCACCACCCCGTCCGAGGTGATGCCCTGCGCGGTTTGAAAGGCTTTCACGGCGGCCAAGGTGGCGGCGTCGTAATAGCCGGTGATGCGCCCGGAGTAAAATCCGAGACCCTTCAAGATCACCTGCACAAAGACCACGTCAAAGCCATTGCGGCCCGACTGGATGGCTCGGCCCCCGGCAAAGGTGTAGATCCAGGTGGCGTCATAGAAGCCAAAGCCGGCGATGGCATTGGCGGGAAATCCGGTGTCGCCGTTGCTGGCGGCGTCCGCTTTGAATGCCAGCACGGCGCTGGCCGTGGCAGCATCAAAGGTGCCGGTGGCGGGCTTCCCGATGATGCTGGCATAGCGGAAGCAATTGAGACGGTTTTGCAGAATGGTCACATCGCCGCCGGACATCCCCTGCTCAAGCTGGCGGCTCCCATACACGGGACCGCCATAGGTGGTGTG
>DAHWJO010000453.1:0-562 GCA_027344105.1 Sulfobacillus sp. | reverse complement strand
ACGACGACTCCGGATACCTGGTCGGTGGCTATCACTCAGCAAAAAATGGCGGCAATGATTTCGGCAGGGCGTCGGGCCAAAAGGCGCCAACCCCTTTTTATGCTGGGGATTGCTTTGATCTTTATGATGGTGGCGGGGCTTGCTTACTCGAACAGCCAAGGCTGGCAGCGTCGGCTCGTACAACGGGCGGCATTCAGTGAACAACAGGCCGGCCAGAAATTGGCTGACAGTGTTGCCATAAATTTGGCCACGATGTTGCAGATGCACGTCAGAGACTTAAGGTTTTTGGCAGCAATGCCGTTATAGGGTGGGGACGTCCATCCCATTGCTTACGCAGCCGGAGCAAAAGTAACGGGGAATCGGTACCGGACTCTCCTGCCGGGAAGCCGTCCGGTCGGCCTTGCGGGTGTAGTGGCCATGATGCCAGGGATGGCTCCGGCCACAGTGTGCACGACAGGCGGGCCGATAACGCTCAGGATCTCGGGCCAGGTGCGCATTCCGGCGATCGTGGGCAGTGATTCCGCTGATCGTGGGCACCCCCGAAAAGCGTACATTCTGGTCA
>DAHWJO010000452.1:0-564 GCA_027344105.1 Sulfobacillus sp. | reverse complement strand
AGACATGACGTTGGCCCGCTTTGGCTTCGTCTAAGACGGGGGTCAGGGCGGTCTCTAGGAAGCGCTGTTGCACGACGGGGTCGGCTTTTGCCGGGATGGGGCCCGTTTTGCGACAGCTAAACCCGTTTTTTTTAGCCATTCTCGGACCTGGGTCGGGCTCCGCCGGATGCCCGTTAACGTTTCAATCCGGTTCACGGCTTCCTGAACCGTGTGGGGCGGCGTGCTCGTAAACGCTTCCACCAAAGTGGTGGCGTGCGCATCTAACGCCGCCGAATGGGGATGCGGATTGAACCGCTGGAGGGCTTCGAGCCCCCCATCCCGATACGCGATACAGTAGGATCGTACGGTGCCTTCCGTTACATGCAGCAAGCGCGCCACTTCGTGGCGCGACAACCCCATTCCCGTGAGATATACCGCTTCCATTTTCCGTTGGACCCGGGGATGGGGATGATGAAAACGTTCTTGTTCAAGGATCTGCATGTGCTCTGCGGGAATGGTCAAACGTATCATCGTAAAGTCCCCCTTATACCGAGAGAATGGTCGTCGTGCCTGCTCTCCATTGAC
>DAHWJO010000451.1:0-566 GCA_027344105.1 Sulfobacillus sp. | reverse complement strand
AAACCGTAACCATCATGTCCGCGACACCACTTACCACGAAGACCTCTCCCAGGTACGTACAGAAAACGGGCCACACATGATGGCGACCCTGCGCGGACTTGCGATAAGCATCATGCGTCTCACTGGGGTTAAAAACATTGCCAAAGCGGCCCGTAACTTCGCCGCCAGCGCCTGGGTAACGCTCCATCAGCTCGGTCTCTGAGCCGCCACTGCAGTTCTTGCCAGTCCGGAATGGTCTCCGGAGGGAGATTTGCACCCGTCCGCCACCGCAAGGATCACTTTTCGCCCGGGTAAGCCCACAAACACCCTGTTTCACCCTCAGCATACCTTAAACCGCCTCCAAAAATTGGCAGCAGTCACGCCACCGCATTTATATCAGGCGACTTTGACGGGGCCCTGTTCAGTCCTCCTTTTGCACGGCATGGCCGCCAAACTGGTTACGCATCATCGCCAGGAGTTTGGCGGCGTAGCCGTCGCGCCCCTGAGAGGCCCAGCGCATCTGCAGAGCGAGGGTGATGACCGGCGCGGGAATTTTCAGTGCGAGAGCTGCCTGCGCGGTCCACAAA
>DAHWJO010000450.1:0-566 GCA_027344105.1 Sulfobacillus sp. | reverse complement strand
CCTTGCTCGTTGCATCCGCTTCCACAATCCGGTATTCCCGTGCCCGGCGTTCATTGGGATACCCCCACGGATTACAGAGCACCCGCGTCTTGCCCAAGCGGTAATCCATCGGATCATGCCCATGGCCATGAATCCAGACATCGGGCTTCCAGCGTTGAATGCGATGCTCCTGATTGGAGCAGAAGCCGCCCGATATGGGGCTCCCGGCGAATCTGGGGTGCTGGCTTTTGTAACTGGGTGCGTGATGGGTGATGACTACTGTCGGGCCGTCATGTGGATGGTTGGTGAATTGGTCATCCAGCCAGGCGATGCTGTCCTGGTGGACCTTGAGGATGGCTTCCGGAGTGATGCTGCCGGAACACCCTTGCAGGGTGCAAGCCCCATCAAAAATCACCTCGAAGTCGGACATCACGTGCCGACAGTTGTGCATCTGTTATCTTATCGAAACAGCGATATTTTTAAGTAAAAACAGAACCGCCAGGAACGTCTGGTGCGTATTCCGGGGCATCGTGGGCACCCATTCCGTTTGATCGTGGGCAGTGATTCCGATTGATCGTGGGCAGCCA
>DAHWJO010000044.1:0-22613 GCA_027344105.1 Sulfobacillus sp. | reverse complement strand
CGCTAGAAAGCGGAGCATCTTGCAAGCGCTGACGGAAGACTATATTCTGTCGGCTGAGCCAGTCGGGTCAAGAACATTGGCCCGAAAGTACAATTTGGGAATCAGTCCGGCCACCATCCGCAATGAGATGGCGGATCTGGAGGAGTGGGGATTTCTTGAGCAGCCGCACACTTCCGCGGGCCGCGTTCCGTCGGACAAAGGGTACCGGTTTTACGTGGATGAGCTGATGGCCAGGCCCGCTATCGGAAATGACTTGCTGGAGAGGATCCGGGCCACTTACCAGTCCCGCATTCGCGAGTTGGAGTGGTTTGTCCACCAAACCGCGCGCTTAGTCAGTGATATTACAGGATACCCTTCGATTGTTCTAGCGCCGGCCTGGGAACTGGGGATTTTTTCCGCCCTCCGGTTTGTCCGACTGGGAAAGGACAGCGCTCTCCTTATCATGCGCACGGAAGACGGCCTGACGCAAAACCGCACCGTGTCGATTCCTTCTGAATTGAGTTTGGCGCAGCTCAATGATCTTGCTCAGGAGTTTTCCCGGGAATTCTCAGGCATGGCAATCCGCGACTTGCAGAATTATATTCTCGACCCCCTCTCCACCAGTTTGCGCCAGCACTGGGCCCTGTGGCAGAGAGCGCTAGGATGGCTTGGCCACGGGGGAGGCGAGGATGAGCGCATGACCGTGGCGGGTCCTCTGAACATTCTCAACTACCCGGAATTTAATGACATTGACAAGGTGCGCCGGGTGCTAGGATTTTTAGAGCAAGATAAGGCAGTCGAGCAGATAGCCAAGACTCGCCCCATGGCTCAGGGAGTTACGGTGCTGATAGGGACGGAAACGTCCGTGGCAGATATCAAGGACTGCAGTGTGGTCACCGCAACCTACCGGGTGGGTGAGGCCGTTGTGGGGCGGGTCATGGTGGTTGGGCCGCGGCGCATGCAGTATGCTTATGTGATGACGGTGCTGGAAGTCGTGTCAGATGAACTGTCGAAAGCGCTGAAGTGGGCCTGAGCAGGGCCGCTGCATTTGAAGATTCTGGCGCCCCGGGTGAAAGTGCGCGGGGCGCGGCATAAGATGTGATGTGAGAAGGAGAGGATCAATAGTGGCAGAGGACCGTGACAACGACTTCGGTCAGGACGAATCGGCAGAGCAGGACAATTTTGCGGCTGAAGACGCCCAGACACCTCCTGAGAGTGTCATGGAGGATGCGACCGACTGGCAGCAGGTGGCACAGGACCGGTATGATCAGCTTATCCGCCTGCAGGCGGACTTTGACAATTTCCGGCGGCGGATGGACCGGGAACGGGAGGAGCTCCGGGGATTTGTGACGGGAGCTATCCTTAAGGACTTTCTCCCCGTGTATGACAATCTGGAGCGGGCATTGAAATTCATGCCGCAGAACCAAGAGACCCAGTCTTGGAGGGCCGGATTGGAGATGACTCTGAAAGGCTTCAACGAGGTTTTCAGCCGATTTGGAGTGACCCCGATTGTGACAGTGGGGGAGCCTTTTAACCCCAGGGTGCATGAGGCCGTGCAGCAGGTTGACAGCGCACAGCCGGAGGGCATTATTGTGGAGGAGCTGCTCAAGGGTTTCCAGTGGAGGGAACAGGTGCTCCGGGCTAGTCTTGTGAAAGTATCCACAGGGCAGGGCTCAGCGGAGGAAGAAGAATCTTTACCTGAATAACGACCATTTTTCAAGGGCTGGCATTGCGAGGAGGGATATTTACCAATGGCGAAGCGTGATTACTATGAAGTGCTGGGCGTGAGCCGTAATGCGAGCCCTGATGACATTAAGCGGGCGTTTCGCAAACTGGCGGCCAAATACCACCCCGATGCCAATCCTGGGGATAGCACGGCGGAAGAACAATTCAAAGAAATTAATGAGGCCTACCAAGTGCTTCAGGATCCGGAAAAGCGCTCCCGCTATGACCAGTTTGGCATGGAGGGCCCGCAGTCCGGCAACCCATTTGGCGGACAGGAGTTTGGATTTGGCGGATTTGGCGACATTTTTGACATATTTTTCGGGCAAGGGGGGGCACAGGGGCGGCGCGGGGGCCCGGAAAAAGGGCCGGACCTGCGCTACGATCTGACTCTGACCTTGGAAGACGTGTTGAATGGGTCGGCCCAGGACATTAAAGTGACCCGTGATGAAGTGTGCCCGCACTGCCATGGGAATCAGGCGGAACCTGGCACACGGCTTGAGATGTGTCCCACCTGTCACGGAAGTGGGCAAGTGGAGCGGATTCGAGAAAGTTTTCTAGGGCGCATTCGCCAGGTTGAAACGTGTCCCAAATGCCATGGGTCGGGCCGCATTATTCCTGTTCCCTGCAAAGAGTGTCATGGCCGCGGGCAGGTCCGGGTGGACAAAAACTTGAGTGTGACCGTGCCTCCTGGAGTCGATGAAGGCACCCGGCTGCGGGTGGCAGGCGAGGGTGGGGCGGGACAGCACGGCGGTCCGTCCGGTGACTTGATTGTCTTTATCCATATCAAACAGCACGACCGCTTTGCCAGGGATGGCGATGATCTGTGGGTGGACCAGCCTGTGACCTTTGCCCAGGCAGCGCTCGGAGCGGACTTGAAAGTGGCGACTCTAAACGGTGAGGAATCTTTGCATATTCCTGCAGGGACACAGACCGGCACCGTGTTCAAACTGAACCGCCACGGGTTGCCCCGCATCGGCAATGGGGTGATTCACGGGTCGTTAAACGTCCGTGTCAAAGTGGAAGTGCCGACCTCCCTGACGGCCAAGGAGCGGGAAATTCTGCATATGTGGGCGGAGATGCGCAAGGAAGATGTGTCCCATGAAGACAGGAGCATCTTCCGCAAGGTCAAAGATGCCCTGGGCCGGTAATGTGCTGGGCCCGCTAGATTATATGGCTGTCACCTGCCATGTTCCCGCAGCAGACTTGGATGAGGCGGTGGCGATTTTCTTGTCTTGGGGCACGGGAGGGGTGGAATGGGAAGACGGGCAACTGGCTGTGGCTCCCTATACAGATATTCCCTTGCTCCCCGGCCAGCCGTTTGTCCGGGCTTATTTCCCCCTGGATGCATCGTGGCCCGAGTCCCATGCCCGGGTGGAGGTTGAAGCTCGCCAGCGGGGATGGGCGGTAGATTACCGGGAGGTTTTTACCCGGGACTGGGAGAATAGCTGGAAACAGTATTACCACACCATTCTCTTGCCGGAAGGATACGCTGTGGTCCCCGCGTGGAATGAGGAGCCGGGCCCGGTGGCCCAAGACCGCCAGATTATCCTGGACCCTGCGCAGGCTTTTGGCACGGGCACCCACCCGACCACGCTGATGTGTCTGGAACAAATTATTGCGGAAAACCCCAGGGGTCGGCGCGTACTGGATCTGGGCGCCGGTTCGGGCATTCTCGCTATCCTGGCCGCCCGCATGGGTGCTGGCCGGATTGTCGCTGTTGAGCCGGATCCCGTTGCCTTCCGCGTGCTCGCGGACAATGTGCTGCGCAACGGCAGCGCCATTGATTTGGTGCTGGGCACTTTGTCCGATGTCCGCAGTGACGAGGTGTTTGACTTGGCGCTGTTGAACCTGATTGCAGATATCATCATCCCGGAGTGGCCCAATTTGCTGCCGCATCTTGCCACGGGGGGCCGGGCCATTCTGTCGGGAATTTTAAGCGAGCGCAGCCAGGCTGTGGCCGACACTGTGGAACGGTCCGGGGCGCATGTGGAGACCGTCACAAATGCTCAAGGATGGGCCATGATGGTGGTGGCGCGGTGATCCGTATTGTCATTGGGTCGGCCCAGGTTGCCCGGGACACTATATCTCTGACTCCAGAACAAAGTCATTACCTATTCCGGGTGATGCGGGCCAAACCGGGTCAAAAGGTGGAGGCGCTGGTGAGTGGGCAGATGCTGTACGACTGCGCGGTGACGCAGCAGCCCGATCTTTTGCTCCAGGTGGCGTCGCATGCGGTGGCTGTGCCGGTGTCGATTACCCTGGCACAATCGCTGCTTAAAAAGGACCTGTTTTCCCAGATCATCGAAAAAGGCACGGAGGCGGGCATTTCCTGTTTTGTCCCTCTGGTGACCGAGCGGAGCATCGTCCGCGAAATTTCTGCTGCCAAGCAGCAGCGCTGGCCGGCTATTGCTCAGGAAGCCACGGAACAGTGCCGGCAAAGCCGGGTGCCGCGGATCGAGAAGCTAAGCACCCTGGGCCGCCTGGCCGAGTTTCCCGCTGCAGTGAAACTGCTTCTCGATCCGGACGGGGTGAACATTATGGACTGGCTGGCCCACAGCCCGCCAGAGGTGCGGGACTGGCTGGTTGCAGCGGGACCGGAAGGCGGACTGTCGGGCCAGGAAATTTCTGGGTTGCGGTCGGCTGGCTTTACCGCGGTGTCTTTGGGTCCGTACATCTACCGGGCCGAAAACGCGGGGACGGTGGCCGCTGGGATCCTCACGTCTTGGGCGTTTTCGAGCCTTTCCTCCCCTGGAGACCATTTCTAGGATTCAAGCCCCACCTTTCGGCCATCCTATGGTCGGGAGGTCGAGACAATGGGCAAAGTAGTGGAACTAAAGTTTTGCGATATCTGTCACAAACCAGTGGTGAAAAAGGAGGCGGCCTCCATGTCCACCGGTTTTCTGGAAAGCACCCTCTGCAAAGAGTGTCTTTCAAAGTACGGCCACCTATACCGCCCATGGTAACGGCAGGGAGCCTCTGAAAAGACATAGCAATCAGTGTTTGACACACTTTTCCCTCGACACATATAATAAAGAGAAGCGTACCCCGACCCGTTCGGGTGGAGGGGAGGGAGAACTATGTCAGAGGTAAAAGTCGGTAAAAACGAAAGCTTAGACAGCGCACTTCGGCGGTTTAAGAGGCAGATCCAAAAGGCGGGCGTCCTGGCGGAAGCGCGCAAGCACGAGCACTATGAAAAGCCGAGTGTTCGTCGCAAGAAGAAATCCGAAGCCGCGCGCAAGAAGCGTGCGAAATAATTATGGTTGCTAAGGGGGTTCTCCCTTGACTCTCCGAGAACGGCTTAATGATGATCTTAAGGCAGCGATGCGGGCAAAAGATGGCACCCAGCTGTCGGTGATTCGTGCCGTCAAAGCAGGCATACTGTCCCAGGAGACTCGCAATGAGCGGATCACTTTGGATGATGATGGAATCATGCAGGTCATCGTGAAGGAAATTAAAGAACGCAGAGAGGCCAACGAGGAATTTCAGCGGGCGGGCCGGAGGGATTTAGTAGAGCAAAATGAGAAAGAGATGGAAGTTCTCAGCACCTATCTTCCGGCTCCCCTTCCCGAAGACGAAATTGTCGGTCTGGTTATGGGCGCTATCCGGGAAACGGGAGCTCAAGGTCCCAAAGATATGGGCAAGGTGATGGCTATCATCAACCCAGTGATCCGGGGCCGCGCCGATGGCCGGCATGTGGCAGAGCTTGTTAAAGCCCAGCTTCATTCCTAGGTTGGTCAGGGTCGGGGAAAGGTCCTTTTGGATGCATCTGTCCAAGAGGGCCTTTTTGCTGTCCGCAGCCTTCCTGGCCACAGGGTGCGGGCCAGTGCCGTCTGCTGGCCCTGCCGGACTCGCCGCCGCTTTGGCCCGCCACGCCGCCTCCGGGCAGGAGGACCTTTTGGTGGGGCGTTTCACGGCACAGGGAAACCCGCAGGGATCTATGGTGAACTTGGGGCCCCTGGGACTGGTGGCGCAGGCCCAGATTATGACGTCGGACGGCCCGGACCTGTGGGTGACGACAGGATATGAGGTCGTGCGGATCAGGAATCTGTCCCATCCCCGCGTGGTCCTCCACGCCCCGAGCGGCACAACTGTCCTCTCTCTGGCCTATCTGTGGGGCCATCTCTGGCTGGCAGCCGAAGGAATTCACAGCCACCGTGTCCGGATTTATGAAGACGCGGGGAGACTGCGCTTGCGCGCCGAGACGCCTCTCGCCATCACAACCCTGGTGCCCGGACCCCCGGGGTCGGTGGCTGTGCTGAGCGCCAGCCCGCATCACGCCACGGTGACATTGCTGTCTGGCCAGAACCGGCGGACGTGGGTGGTTGACGGTGTGCCCCAAGGCACGCTAGCCTTTGGCAAGGGGTGGGGATACCTTCCAGTCACTCACGGCCTGAGGGGATTTGGGATGGCGCAAATGCCTGCCCGTGGCTCTCAAACGGTGCGCCAGAGCACCTATTCCAGCGTGTGGCACGCCGTGATTGCGGTCGTGCCTTCAAGCCCGCCGTACGGGATCACAGTGAAAGGGCTGATTCCCCTGCAGCGCGGACAGTGGAACTGGCAGGGATTGCAGTCTTGGCCGCGTCCTCTGCAGGCTACTATCACATCCGACGGGACGGGGAATGGGTGGGTGCTGATTGTGGACGGTCCCAGCCAGGGCTACTGGTTCAACGCGGCCCGGGACCGCTTCGGCGAATCTTTCACCGTCCAGGCGCCTCCCGGGGCCTTTCCCCGGGAGGTGGTGCCTTGGCCGTCTTAGAGGTAGCCGGGGTAGACCGGAGGGGACGACATATCCCAAGAGGTGTCCATCTGGGGAGGGTACTCCGGCAGGGGCAGCACGGGGAGAGGGGCTGCCCCGCCAAAATCATGCAACTGCACAGGACGTTCCAGTATTTCGGCAAGATCCAGCAGGTGGGACAGTTCCCGGTCAGGGACATTCATGAGCTGCAGGACCGGGATGACCGCAAGCAGATACGCCGCGGCGTCCCATCCCATTGAAGGCAGGTCCAGCCAGAGCGCGGCCTGGGGATGACTCTCGCGGATTTGGTTGACTGCCCGGATCACGGCGTCAGCCTCCGTGCCGGGGATGCGGTAAACAGTGAGGCGGCATGCCGCATTTTGAGTCAGGAGGGCGGGGAGATCGCAGTCTTGTGCCGGTTCTGGAGCATGGTCCCCCGCTATTTCCAAGGAAGCGGCCACAGGCAGGCCCTCCCAGCTTTGAACCGGGGAACGCCATGTCTGCCCCGGGAGGGGCCTTGTGCAAGACCATGAGGCATAGGAAGTGCCAGGCGGCGGGGGCTCCCCCAGCAGGAGATGCCCGCGGCCCTGATGTGCCCGGTAAAACACAGCTGCCTCGCGCAGCGCAAAAGAGGTCAGGGACTCTTGTCTCAGGTCCAAGACCGGGATCCATGACAGGGGCGGGTGCGTCAAGGGCCAATCTCCTCTGCATTAAAGTAGGCCAGGCTGACGCCGTGCCGGTGTAAAATGGCGAGGGCGTCGGGGGACACACTGTCAGCCGTTACCGCAATCTGCACCTGCGGCCAGAGGTCCTGAATCGCCTGAACCACAGCCAGCATTTCCAGAAGGTGCGGGGGCTGAGCGTTTTCCATATGGGTGCCCTGCGGGCGGAGCGGCTTTATTTCAATGACGGACAAATCCCGGAGCGGGCCCAGAGCTAGCAGGTGCTCCTGCACCAGATCGCGGGTGATGCCCCGGAAGACCATCATCATAGCCCGTGACTGCAGCCCTGCCTCCATGGCTAAACGCTGCACCGTGACCCATTCCTGAGAGCGGATGCGGTGAACCGCCAGCTCCTCGCGCCAGGAATCCACTAGCAGTTCTCCGCCCCCAGGGCCTAGGCTGGTGGCGCCAGCCCAGCGCAACTCCTCGAGCATTTCACGCAGCGGCTTTTTCTCGACCCGGTGGAAATGCATCAGCTCCACTGCCGAAAATGCCTGAACCGCGGCGGAACTGCCTTCCGCGAGCACCCGCACCAACTGCAGAAAGTAGCTCCACGGCTCCCAAAAGGTCAAACCGCCCCGTATTTTGATGAGATCGTAGCGATTACCGCGGCCGAGCTCATTCTCCAGCGCGGTGCGGCCGACGGCGGGTGGCACCGGGCGCGGCCCCGAGAGCGGGGCATAGCGGCTGAAATCACAAAAACGGCACTGCATCCAGCAGTTCCTGGTGGTATTGACGCGCAGCACTTTGAGATGCTCCAGGGGCCGTGGCCGGTTCTGAAGCGGTGCGGCGCGGTAACGCAGCGGTGCATTCGTCATGGCAAAATCCTCCACATCCCTATATACGCGATCATCCCCTGCGGTTCCTGCAAACTCGGCGCCCCATTTCTTTCATGGCGGAATGCATCCGGGCATAGCATGAATTATAGAAGGGACAAGGAGGAGACCGTATGAAAAAGGGGCGCGCCATGACGCGGATAGCCCAGATGCTGGAAATCCCCCCTGAAGTCTTGGTCAATGTCTCCCGCATTGAGGTCGTCGGTCACCTGCAGTTCCGGGTGGAAAATCATCGCGGTCTCGAGAAATATGCGCCAGACCAGGTCATCTTGCGTCTGGCTGATGGCCGCCTGATAGTGCAGGGGGAAGACATGGTGATTGGGTGGATTGATCACGGGGAATTGCTAGTGACGGGCCAGGTTCACTCCCTCGTGTTCCAGGAGGGTCCACGGTGATCGACTTCTTCTACCGCATGCTGTTCGGATGGATCGAAGTCACGGTGAGCGGCGGGACTCCGGAAGGGACCATCAGCCGGCTGGCGCTGGGCGGGCTGAGGCTCTGGAGGATCCGGAAAACCCCCGGGGGCTACGCATTCACCCTGAGCCTGAGGGGAGTGCCCGCGCTGCGCCATGCCGTGCGGGGGCAGCACAGCAGGGTCCGGTTCGGGCGCCGCGGGGGATGGCCCTTTAAGGTGCGGGAGATGCGCCGCCGGCCATTCCTCGGGGTGGGAGCCGTGACGGCTCTGGCGCTGATTGTGTTTGTGACCAGCCGGATCTGGGTGGTGGATGCGCCGGGGGCGCAGGTGAGCCCGACGGCTCGGGCGCAGATCATTCAGGCAGCGGCAAAGGCGGGGGTGCACATCGGTATGGACAGGTCGCGCATGAATTTGAATGCGGAGCGCCAGAGTATGCAAAGGGCCCTCCCCCAGTACGCCTGGATTGGGCTGTCCGTGCATGGCATGCTGGTGACGATCCATGTGATACCGCTCGTCAATCCGTCCCCCGATGCGCTGCCGCGCAGACTGGTGGCGTCTCACAATGGCAGGGTGACATCGGTGCTGGTATTTATGGGAGATCCTGAGGTGATGGCCGGGGAACAGGTGCGCAAGGGGCAGACACTGATCTCCGGCGCCGTGAGCGCGCCCCTGCCCGTTCAGCCGCCGGGGGCGGCCAAGCCGATTACCGATGCCGTGAAAACCCCGGCGGAAGGTGAAGTCTACGCCAATGTCCGCTACCAGGACACCGTCTCGCAACCGTACAGCTTCTGGACTCTGCAGCCAACCGGGCGGGCTTTCGAGCAGGTTTATGTGCAATTCGCCGCGGAGCCCCCGGTGCTCCTGAAGGGATATGGCGCAGTTCCCTTCCGGTACTACCGCGCGCGGAAATTTGCCCGCCAGGTCCGCTGGCGGGATGTCAACCTCCCGGTAAAGGAGGTCAAAATCGTATATAATGATTTACAAAGACGTCATCAGACCCTGTCCCGCAAGCAAGCACTCGGGAGGGCGCTGGCGGCGGTTACGCACCGCATGCATGCAGCTGTGCATGGAGGAACCCGCGTGGGGGAGCAGCGGATTGTCCACTGGACCACCCGCGGGGTGTCGGTTCAACTGATCTGGACAGTCAATCAAAACATTGCCGTTCCCGGGCGCTAGGACGCGCGGGAACACAAAGGGGGACGCTATTGCCGCTTTCTCAGTGGGTTATAACCGACAATAATGCCGTGACGCTACTGGTAGGGCGCGGGGATGAACACCTGAAGCATATTGAAAACTCGCTGCATGTCAAGCTGACAGCCCGCGGCAATGTGATTGCCATCCAAGGTCCCGACCAGGACCAGGCTCTGGCTCGCGAGGTTCTAGACTTGCTGTCGCAGTGGGCTTACGCAGGTCAGACTGTCCGCCTGGATACGGTGGATGCGGCGGTGGAAGCGGTCAAGGACGGGACACAGAACCAGTTTCTCCACCTCCTTACCGAGGCCGTATACACGACCACGCAAGGACGCGTGGTGCGTCCTAAAACAGTGGGGCAGCAGGTCTATATTGAAGCCGTACGCCAGAGCACCCTGGTGTTTGGCATCGGGCCGGCTGGAACGGGCAAGACGTATCTGGCCATGGCGATGGCGGTGCAGGCTCTGAAAGCGCATGAGGTGGAACGGATTATCCTGACCCGGCCCGCGGTGGAAGCCGGAGAAAAGCTGGGATTTTTGCCGGGAGCGATGGAAGACAAGGTGGATCCGTACCTGCGGCCTCTGTATGATGCGCTGTTTGAGTTTCTGGGCCAGGAGGCCGTGGAGCGCTACCGGGAGCGCGGCCACATCGAAATCGCGCCGCTGGCGTATATGAGGGGGCGCACCCTGAACTCCAGCTTCATTATTTTGGACGAAGCGCAGAATTCAACGTATGAACAGATGAAAATGTTTCTGACTCGGCTGGGATACGGGTCAAAGATGGTGGTGACCGGGGATGATACACAGGTCGACTTGGCTCGGGGACAGCGTTCGGGACTGTACGAAGCGGAGCACATCCTGCAAAACATCCCGAATATCCGGACGATTCACTTGGGCAAGCGCGATGTGGTGCGCCACCCGCTCGTAGGGGAAATCATTGAGGCGTATCAGCGGTTTGAGGGAGAGCAAGGAGCCAATAACCATGACCACCAAACGCACAGTCCGTGAATGGGTTGGCCATCTCTTCCGCTCGCGCCGGCGGCCGCAGCAGTGGCAGCAAATCCTCGTGGCTGCCGGAGTGTGGCTGCTGGCGACAGTGGTGTTCACCACCACGCTGCTGGCGCAGCGGATTGACGTGGCCGCCGGGGATCTGGCTTCGAGAACTGTTGTGGCGCCGTATGGCGTGGTGGATTGGGGAGCGACCCAAAAGGCCCGTCAGCAGGCGGCCAAGCTCGTTCCCAGTGTATACACGACGAACAACCAGATCCTGAGAAATCAGGAGAACACAATTCGTAAAGACTTTTCCTTGATCTTGTCCCTGTCTCTTGACCAGACTGCACCCGTGTCCTTGCGGGAGCAGACCATTGCGCAAGCGCTTCCGATAGGACTGCCCCTGAGTGTGTGGGGGGAAGTGCTGTCCTTGTCGCCCGCGAGCTTGTCGCAGCTGCAGCAAGACGCCTTGGTCATCATCTCCTCGGCCATGGGGAACGGCAACGGCGTGCGCAACAGTTCCGTAGGTCTGGCGGAGGCCCAGGGATTTGCTTCGCAGCTGGCTGGGCAAGAGGAACAGCAGCCGGGACTGCGGTTGTTTCTGGCGGACTTCACCAAGAGTCTCATTGTGCCCAACACCTTTTTGAACGTGCCAGACACTCAGGCGCGCCGCCAGGAGGCTATGGACCGGGTGCCCACGGTGAAAATTCTCAAGGGCGAGCAAGTGCTGCAGGCGGGTCAGGTGGTAACGCCCGCTGATATCAAGGTGCTCCAGGA
Organism: Sulfobacillus sp.; assembly: GCA_027344105.1. GTDB lineage: Bacteria > Bacillota > Sulfobacillia > Sulfobacillales > Sulfobacillaceae > Sulfobacillus. The sequence goes on along the minus strand of DAHWJO010000044.1, from coordinate 11,244 downwards.
ACTGGGCCTTCTGGCCCAGGGGTTCGACCCGGCCCCGATTATGGGGTCAGCTCTGCTGTCCTTTGTGCTGGTCGCGACGGTGGGGGGCTACTTGTGGTTCCTGCGGCGGCAGACCCTCACGTCGCTGCCGGCGACCATCATCACGGGGCTTATTTTCACTGCGTCTTTGATTGGGGCGGACATCGTCAAGGGTCTGCCCGCTTTGAGCTATCTGGTGGTGCCGACCGCCGCCATTATGGTGACGGCTCTGGTCGATTCAGGTTTGGGCCTGGTGATGGCGGGAGTGTTGGCCCTCGGGGTGGCCACATTGACGGGAGCGGACCTGAATGTGGCGCTGGTGTCATTTTTAGGGGCGCTAGCGGGGGTTTTTGGCGTCAGCCGGCTGTCCCAGCGGTATGACATTATCCGGGCGGGGGTGCTGGTAGGGGTTGTCAACCTGCTGGCGCTTGGCGGCCTCGACATTATGCAGGGCGCGGGGATTGGGCAGGCCGGGACCTGGGAAACTCTCCTGTGGGGGTTCTTGGACGGTATTCTGGCGGCTGTCTTGGCAATGGGCTCGATTCCCTTTTTGGAGGGCCCGTTCGGCATTATCACGTCGATGAAGCTGATTGAGCTGAGCAATCCCAACCAGCCCCTTTTGCGCAAGCTGCTCGTGGAGGCTCCGGGCACCTACCACCACAGCATTATGGTGGGGAATCTGGCGGAGCAGGCTGCGGAAGCGGTGGGCGGCAACTCTCTGCTCGCCCGGGTCGGGGCCTATTACCATGATATCGGCAAGTCCAAGCGCCCTTACTTTTTTGTCGACAATCAGTTTGGAGCGGATAATCCCCATGACAAGCTGGCTCCCACGCTCTCCGCCTTGATCATCTCGTCCCATGTCCGCGATGGCATTGAACTGGCGCGCCAGTACCACATTCCTGACGCTATTGTCCAATTCATCCGGGAGCATCACGGGACTACCCTGATCAGCTTCTTTTATCAGAAGGCGCTGGCAGCGGATACGGGGGACGGGGTGCTTGAGGAAGACTTCCGCTATGACGGGCCGCGCCCGCAGAGCAAGGAAACGGCGATTGTCATGCTGGCAGACGCCTCCGAGGCGACCAGCCGCACCCTGAAGCATCCCACCCCGCAGACCATTGAACAGGTTGTGCGCAAGATTATCAAAGACCGGTTGGAAGACGGACAACTGGATGAGTCGAATCTGACGCTGAAGGAACTGGATACAATTGCCCGCACATTTACACGTGTCTTGACCGGGGTGTTTCACCAGCGCATTGAATATCCCGAAAGCGTGTTGAAGGAAATGGAAAGGAGCCGGGGCCGTGGAAATATGGGTGGAAAGTCCTCCGGGATCAGAAAAATTGGAGGAAATAGTTCGCGGGGCCGTCAGCCGCACTCTTGAGGCGATCGGGGGGCTTGCCGACGCAGAGGTGAGTGTGGTGCTGGCAGACGATGCGGCCGTTCATGCGCTCAACCGCGAGTACCGCGGCGTGGACCGCCCGACCGATGTGCTCTCGTTCAGCCAGCGGGAGGGCGAGGGCGCCGACCCCAGCGACCCCATACTGGGCGACATTGTGATTTCCCTAGACCGCGTGGCGGCGCAGGCTGCCGACTACGGGCATAGTTTTGACCGGGAACTGGGATTCTTAACAGTACATGGCGTCTTGCACTTGCTGGGGTGGGACCACCAGCAGCCTGACGAAGAGCAGCGCATGATGGCTAAAACCGAGGAAATTCTAGGAGGCATCGGTCTGCCCCGTGAAGCGCGCTGAAAATCTCAAAGAATCTTTTCGGTATGCGTTTCAGGGGCTCACATACGCCCTGGCTACCCAGAGAAACCTGCGCCTGCATTTTTTCACGGCGGCGACGGTTATGGTTCTAGGATGGCTGCTGGATCTTCCAAAGAGGGAGTTCATCGTGGTGCTGGCCGCCATTATGGTGGTGATGGTGGCGGAGATGATGAACACTGCGGTGGAGGCTGTGGTGGACCTGGCCAGCCCACGCATTCACCCACTGGCACAGACGGCAAAGGACGTGGCGGCGGGAGCTGTCCTGCTGGCGGCTGGCGGTGCGGCGCTGCTGGGATTATGGGTATTTCTCCCACGCATTTCATCACTGGGATATCATTTTATGCTACGATGGAAAAATGAGCGGGTACTGACGGTTTTGTTTTTGTTCCTACTGGGAGCCTTGCTGGGATTTGTCATTTGGCTGCCCCGGATTTGGAAGGGGCCATCGGCAGGAGCTGCAACACCGCAGGACCAGTGAAGACTGACCGGTACAGTGAAAGGGGAAGGACAAGACCCGGTGAGAGCTATACGGTGGGGCCCTATTGTGATTTTGATTGTTCTTGTGGGCCTCTCAGCATTGTACTCGATGACGGAAACCGCCATGATGTCGCTGTCACGCGGAAAAGTCCGCAACTTAGTAGAGGAAGGCCATAAGCAGGGGCGGTGGCTGGAGCGGCTGATTGAGCAGCCTAACCGGTTGCTGGGTACTGTGCTTGTGGGGAATAATCTCGCCAACATCATGGCTGCGACTATCGCTACCGGTATGTTTATCTACTATTTTGGGAACAATGGCATTCTGATTTCCACTGTGGTTATGACGCTGTTCATATTGTTAGTGGCAGAAATCATTCCCAAGACGTACGCGGCGCATAACTCCGAGCGTGTGGCCCTGCGGTTTGCAGTGTTTCTGGAGGTCTCTGCCCGCATCTTCTATCCCCTGGTGCGCGTGCTCACGTGGTTCGGGGTGGGCATCATTCGCATCATGGGGGGGCGGGCCGAGGGAGGCCGGCTGTTGACAGAAGAAGAAATCCGCAGCATGGTCGAGGTGGGTGAAGAGGAAGGGCTGCTGGAGGCGGATGAGCGGCAGATGATCCAGGGGATTTTTGACTTGGGCGATACGGTGGCCCGTGAAGTGATGGTGCCGCGGATCGATGTCAATGCGCTGCCAGACACGGCCCCCTTGCGGGAAGCGTGGGACGCGGTCATCCACTGGGGCCACTCCCGGCTTCCCGTCTTCCGGCGCACCATTGACGATGTGGTCGGGGTGATTTACGCCCGCGACATCTTGGCCTACCTGAAAGAGCGGGACCCGTCCACTCCGGTCGGCGAGTTGGCGCGCCCAGTGCTGTATGTGCCGGAGACCAAGAAGGTGGATGAACTTTTGGCGGACTTCCGCCGCCAGCGCACACAGATTGCCGTGGTGCTTGATGAATACGGCGGCACAGCTGGCATCGTGACCATTGAGGACTTGCTGGAGGAGATTGTCGGCGAAATTCAAGACGAATATGACCAGGAAGACCAGCCGGTGCGTTATCTTGATGATGGGGTCATTGATGTGGCAGGCATGGTGCAGCTGGAGGAAGTCAATGAAATTCTGGAAGTGGACTTGCCGCATGAGGATTTTGACACCGTAGGCGGACTGATCCTGCACCTTTTGGGCCGCGCTCCGGTGGAAGGCGAAATCGTCAAGTGGGACAACATGGAATTTACGGTGTCCAAGGTTATGGGCCGCCGCGTGTCGCGGGTGATTATCAAGGTCCACGAACCGCAGAAGAAAGCGGATGACAATGAGTAGCAAGCGCCGCAGGCCCGTTGGCGGCGCTTGTGTGAGGAGAGGGAGCAGGCATGGATTTTTCACTTGAGCAATTGAAAACTTCCGCTAAAGCCGTCAGGGAGCGCGCCTACGTCCCCTATTCCCATTTTCCGGTGGGAGCTGCCCTGGTGAGCCTTGACGGGCAAATTTTCCCAGGCTGCAATGTGGAGAATGCCAGTTACCCGCTGGGGCTTTGCGCGGAGCGGGCTTGTGTGTCACAGGCGGTGGCCGCGGGAGTCAGGAAATTCGCCGCGATCTTGATTATGGGGGATACAAAGCGGCCGATGCCGTGCGGGGGATGCCGCCAGGTTCTGAGCGAGTTTGGCGACCTGCAGGTTTTTGTGGCGTCGGGGGACGGGGACGACGTGAAGAGTTACTGGCTGCATGATCTGCTGCCGGAGAGTTTTCACCTGGCGCCGGATAGAGAATGAGAGGGGACGCAGCACCATGGCTTTTAAATCCGGATATGTCGCACTGATAGGGCGGCCCAACGTGGGAAAATCGACACTGCTGAATGCTGTTTTGGGCAGGAAAGTGGCGATTGCCTCGGCTAAGCCGCAAACCACCCGGAACCGGATTCGAGGAGTATTGCATGATCCTGCCGGGCAGATCGTGTTTGTTGACACTCCCGGCATTCACCAGCCCCGCACCAAACTTGACGAGCGGATGGTGAGCGCGGCTGAGCGCGCGCTCAGGGAAGTGGACCTCATCGCGCATGTGGTTGACGTGTCCAAGCCCCCGCGGGATGAAGATCTTGCTATTGCCAAGATGATTGCCCACCTCCGGCACCCCGCGGTGCTGGTGGGAAACAAGAGCGACCTGGTGGACCGCACCGAGGGGCGGCTGGATCCTTACCGGGCGCAGGCGGAATATCTGGAGGAATTCGTGGTGTCCGCCGAGACGGAGCAGGGATTGGAGCCCATGGTGCAGAAACTGCTGTCACTGCTCCCGGAAGGGGCTCCCTATTTTCCCGAGGACACGGTCACCGACCAGACCGAGGATTTCTACATTACGGAAGTGATCCGCGAGAAGATTCTGGAGCAGACCCGCGACGAAGTGCCGCATTCTGTGGCCATCACCATTGAGGAGCGGGTTCAGCGGTCCGAGACCTTGATGTATGTCCGCGCTGCAATTTATGTGGAGCGGGACACTCAGAAAGCCATTGTCATCGGCAATCAGGGACAGATGCTGAAACGCATCGGCCTGTTGGCCCGGAAGGACCTCGAGGAGTATTACGGGAAGAAAGTCTACCTGGATTTATGGGTGAAGGTGCGGGGCCATTGGCGGGACCAGGACGCTTGGCTGAAACGGCTGGGGTACGCGCAGCCGGAGGCATAGATGGCGCAATATGAGGACCATATGCTCATTTTGAAGTCCCGCCCTTACCGGGAATCCGATGCCCTGATCACGGCTTTCGGAATGAAATCGGGAAAAATCGGCGCAGTGGCCAAAGGGACCAGACGGGCGAAGAACCGCCTGACGGGGCTCTACCCGCTGTCGTATGCGGTGTGTGAAATTTACCACGGCCGCTCAACCCTGGATACCATTACCAGCGCGGACCTCGTGGAAGGATTTTCCGGGCTGCGCGAAGATCTGAGCCGTCTCAGCTGGGGCATGGTGCTGGCTGACCTTGTCGACGAAATGTGGGCGGAGAGAGATCCGGCCCCTCAGATTTTTCCTTGGGTCATTGCGGCTTGGCAGGGGCTGGCCGCTGGCGAGAGCCCCCTCACGGTGACTCTGACAGCGAGCTGGCAGCTTTTGCGTCTGGCGGGATATTATCCTGAGTGGCAAGTATGCCGCGTATGCGGCCAGCCTCCATCCAAAGGAACAGTCTGGCTGGATGTGGACCATGACAGTCTGCTGTGCGCGGCACACGCCGGCGGTGAGGAAGCTCGGCTCAGCGTGGCGCTGGGAACGTGGCGGACCTGGCAGCAGTGGATGGCGCTGGACGTGAACCGGATCGGGCAATATGAGGCCAAGGGAATTATCGGGTCGCAGATGTTTCAAGTATTTCGCCAGTATGTGCAGGGGCATATTGGCCGGTTGCCGCGGTCTCTGCAATTTTTGCAGGAAGTTGAGAATATGGGAATGGAAGGAGCGGGCACGCCACTGTGACACTGCAGGACATTGTGATGGCGCTTAAAAATTACTGGAAAGACCAGGGGTGCCTGATTGCGGAACCGTACGATATCGAAATGGGGGCGGGGACCATGAGCCCTTCCACCTTTTTCCGCGCTCTGGGCCCTGAGCCCTGGCGTGTTGCCTACGTTCAGCCGTCCCGGCGCCCGGTGGACGGGCGTTATGGGGAGAATCCCAACCGGGTCTACCAGCATCATCAATTTCAGGTCTTGCTGAAGCCTGCCCCGGATGACGTGGTGGAGCTCTACCTCAAGAGTTTGGAAGTGATTGGGCTTGACCGCCGCGAACATGATATCCGGCTGGTCGAGGACAACTGGGAAGCTCCCAGCTTGGGAGCTTGGGGCATAGGCTGGGAAGTGTGGCTGGACGGCATGGAAATCAGCCAGTTTACATATTTTCAGCAGATGGGAGGGCAGGAGTGCCGTCCCGTCTCAGCGGAGCTGACGTATGGCCTGGAGCGGCTCGTGAGCTATCTGGTCGGGGTGGACGAGATCTGGTCGATTGAGTGGGCGCCGGGAGTCACCTACGACCAGTTGTTCCGCCGGGCTGAATGGGAGCAGGCTTCCTATAGCTTTGAACATGCCTCCGCCGATGTCCTCTTCCAGTTTTTCCGCCTGTATGAGGGCGAAGCGGACCGCTTGCTGACATTGGGACTGATCCGGCCAGGCTATGAATATGTGCTCAAGGCGTCCCATGTTTTCAATACCCTTGATGCCTTGGGCGCTATCTCTGTCACCGAGCGCCAGGCATATCTCGGACGCCTGCGCACCCTCTCGCGGCTGGCAGCAGCGCGCTACATCGCCCTGGGCAAGCCCGTGCAAGAGGAGGTGCTGTCATGAACGCCAATGAGATCTTGGGATCGTGGCGGCCATTTTTGGTGGAGGTGGGAGTGGAGGAAATCCCGAGCCACTATGTCCCAGATATTGTGACGGCCTTTGGTTCGCTAATCGCCGAAGAGCTGGGGGCACTGCGGGTCGAACTGGAAGGGATTCAGAGCTTGGCGACGCCGCGCAGACTGGTGGTGATGGGCCAGGTCGCGTCGCAACAGACGGCGCTGGCCGAGACAGTGCGCGGGCCGCTTCTGGCCAATGCCTATAAAGACGGCGCCGCGACGCCGGCGCTGCTGGGTTTTTGCCGCCGCTTGAATATTTCTCCTGGAGAGATTGAGACAATGGGGGAAGGCGACAAGACTTACGTTTGCGCGCGCCTGGACAAGCCGGTGGAGCCCGTGGATGGGCTGTTGCCTCAAGCCATTGAGCGCGCCTTTTCCAAGATCCCGCTCGGGCGGAGCATGCGCTGGGGCACCCAGGACTACCGTTTTATCCGCCCCGTCAGGTGGTGCAGCCTGTGGCTCGGCGACCGCCTGCTGCCCATGACGGTGGCAGGGGTCCAGTCATCGGCCCTGACCTATGGCAACCGCACGGACCATCCCGGCCCCATCGAGGTCCAGGGGATCGCAAGCTATGAGCAGGCTCTGGCCAAGGGTCTGGTGGTGCTCGACCCTGCCCGCCGCGAAGCGGCTATCGCCAGCGAGTCAGCGGACCTAGCGGCCAGCGCGGGGGGCGAGGTGGCCCATGATGAGGCTCTCATGGAGGAAGTGGTGTATCTGGTAGAGTGGCCCACGCCCTTCCTGGGCAGATTTGATGAAGCTTTTTTGGAGGTGCCCGCGCCGGTGCTGACCACGTCGATGAAAGTGCACCAGCGCTATTTTCCTGTGACCGACCACACCGGAAATCTTATGCCCTATTTTATCGGAGTCAGGAACGGCATTGGCCGGGATATGGCGACGGTGGTGCATGGCAATGAAAAAGTGCTCCGCGCGCGCTTGTCGGACGCGTTGTATTTTTACAGGGCGGATAGGCGCCGGCGCCTACAGGACCATGTGGACGCGCTCGACCGGGTCGTTTTTCACGCTAAACTCGGCACGTATGGCGACAAGATCCGGCGCCTGCACGAGCTTTTTGACAAGACGGCGTCCGCTTGGCCACTCGGCGCCTCCGAACGGGAAGTGTTTCACCGGGTGCTGGATTTGTACAAGGCAGACTTGCTGACCCAGGTGGTCCAGGAGTTTCCCGAGCTGCAAGGCACGATGGGAAGCATTTACGCAGAACAAGAGGGCATGTCCCAGGACATTGTGCAGGCAATCGGCGAACAGTACCATCCCGGCTACCAAGGGGACCGCATCCCGCAGACGGCTATGGGACGCATTCTCGTTCTGCTCGACCGCTTGGACACCGTCGTGCTCGGCATTGAGCGGGGACTGAAGCCGACAGGGTCGGAAGACCCTTTCGGAATGCGGCGCGGCGCTCTGGCCATTGGGCGCATCCTTGAGGAGAGCCGCATCTGGGACCAGCCGCCGGAGGTGCTCTTCATGCGTGCGGGAGAGATCCTGGGAGCGGGCGGCGCAGCGGTTCAGGAGGCCTTCGACCTATCCCGGAACCGGCTGGGCCGCTACCTGGAAAGCGAGCGGCACGTTTCCGCTCAGCTTTCGAGTCCGGTCCTGCATGCGCACTGTCCCTGGCATACTTTTGATACCCGGCTCGCCCTGATGGAGCGTCTCCGCTCCGACCCGTCATGGGAGATCGTGGCGCAAACCTATAAGCGGATCGACCGCGTCCTCGGGGAGGTAGAGATTTCGCCGGAGTTTCCCGCCGGCGGGCTGCCCCCCGAACAGGCCGTGCTGGAGGGTGTGCGGCGGGCGGAGGGGGCCCGTGGACCTGATGAGTGGTGGCAGGCCCTTGTTGCCCTGTCAGATGCCGTAGGACAGCTTTTCGAGGCGGTGCTGGTCAATGACCCCGACCCCGTGGTCCAAGCGGCGCGCAGACAGATTCTGGCGCGCGCCCGACTGTGCTTCAACCGATATTTTCACATGAACCAGGATTAGGGGGGACACAATGGTGAATCGGGGCCGGATCTACATTGTCTCGGATTCGCTGGGCGAAACGGCCGAGCGGGTGGCCCACGGCGCTGCCATACAGTTTGACCGCGCCGAAATCCGCATTGAGCGCCTGTCGAATGTGTCAGACTTCGCGGGCGTGGATGCGGTGCTGGAACGGGCGGCCGCAGAAACCTCCGTGGTGATTTACACGATTGTCCGCGCCGACCTGAGTGAATACCTGCGCGTCAAGGCTGCGGCTATGGGGATCCGCCATGTGGACGTGATGGGCCCCGTGCTCCAGGCGCTGGAAGATGTTCTCGGGCAAAAGCCGCAACTGGTGCCGGGACTCAGCCACCGCCTCGACAGGGAATACTTTGACCGGGTGGAAGCGATTGAATTCGCGGTGAAGTATGATGACGGCAAGGATCCCCGTGGAATTCGGGAGGCTGACATCGTGCTGCTGGGGGTCTCGAGGACGAGCAAGACCCCCGTCAGCCTCTATCTCGCCAACCACCGCCTGAAGGTGGCCAATGTCCCTCTGGTCCCAGAAGTGCCGGTGCCGCATGAGATTTTCCAGGAGGGCCGTCTCAAAGCCATTGGGTTGGTGATTGATGCCGAACTCTTGATGAGCATACGCCGGCAGCGCCTGAAATCATTAGGGCTGGGATCTTCAGCGCAATATGCCACAATGGACCGAATTATGGCAGAATTGGAGTATGCCTGGGATATCTTCAGCCGTCTGAAGTGTCCGGTGGTAGATGTCAGCAATCATGCCGTGGAAGAAACGGCCACCAAAGTTTTGGAGATCAGACAAGGAGGGCGCACCTAGGATGTCTCGGTATGTGTTTCCGTTCGAGCAAGGACGGGCCAGTCAGCGCGAGTTATTGGGAGGCAAGGGGGCAGGCTTGTCCGAAATGAGCTTTATTGGGTTGCCCGTGCCGCCTGGGTTCACGATTACGACAGAAGCATGCAACCGCTATCAAGAGATGGACCGATTTCCTGATGGGATGATGGATGAGGTCTGGGAAAACTTGGATCTGTTGGAGAAAAAACTTTCGCGCAAGCTGGGTGACCCACAAAAGCCGCTGTTGGTGTCCGTACGTTCGGGAGCACCCATCTCCATGCCTGGAATGATGGACACCGTCTTGAATTTGGGCCTCAATACCGAAACCGTGGAAGGGCTGGCGCAATTGACCCACAATCGCCGGTTTGCCCTCGACAGCTACCGGCGGTTCATTCAGATGTTTGGCAACGTGGTGATGCACATGGAGCACAGCCGTTTTGAGCGTCTTCTGGCAGACGTCAAACAGGAGACCGGCGCTCGCCAGGATCCGGATTTGAACGAAACTGACCTTGAAGAGCTCATTGTCCGATACAAGACTTTGGTCCGCACAGAAACGGGAAGAGAATTTCCTGAAAATACCCGGGAACAGCTGGAGATGGCTGTCAAGGCCGTTTTTGACTCCTGGAAGAACCCGCGCGCCATTGTCTACCGCCGTCTCAACAAGATTCCGGAGACCTTGGGCACCGCGGTCAACGTGCAGTCGATGGTGTTTGGCAATATGGGCTCGACCTCAGCCACCGGTGTGCTCTTCACCCGGGATCCCAATACTGGCGTCCCGGGGATGTATGGAGAGTACCTGACCAACGCTCAAGGCGAGGATGTCGTGGCCGGCATCCGCACCCCGAAAATGATCGGGGAGATGGCGGCAGAAATGCCGAAAACCTTTCAGGAATTGACGGATGTCTGCCGCCTCCTTGAAAAGCATTACCGGGATATGCAGGACATTGAATTTACCGTGGAGCGCGAAACATTATTCCTGCTCCAGACCCGCACCGGAAAACGCACGGCCCGCGCGTCCGTGAAGATTGCGGTGGATCTGGTGGCTGAAGGGGTGATTACGCGGGACGAGGCGCTGCTGCGCCAGGATCCCGACCAGGTGGCAAGGCTTCTGTACCGGCAGATTGATCCGGATGCGGTGCTCGAAGTGCTGGCCCAAGGATTGCCCGCCTCCCCCGGCGCCGCATCCGGGCAGGTTGTGTTTGACGCGGACGTGGCAGAGGAACGCGGCAACCGGGGCGAGTCTGTGATATTGGTCCGCCCGGAGACTACGCCGGATGACATCCACGGCATTGTCGCCGCTGAAGGGGTGCTCACCAGCCGCGGAGGCATGACATCTCACGCGGCCATTGTGGCGCGGGGCATGGGGAAGCCTGCGGTGACTGGCTGCGAGGCCGTGCGCATCAGCCTGGATGACCGGAATTTCATGGTCGGCGACGTCACGGTTATGGAAAACGACGTGATTACCATTGACGGCGGTACCGGCCGCGTGGTGATCGGCCTCGTGCCGACGGTGGAGCCGGGTTTGTCCGAAGAGTTCAATACGCTGCTGGCCTGGGCAGACGAGACCAAAACCCTGGGCGTAGAAGCCAACGCGGACACGCCTGAAGATGCGCAGGCCGCCCGCGACTTTGGCGCGCACGGAGTCGGGCTGTGCCGGACCGAGCACATGTTTATGGGACAGGACCGCCTGCCCGCCATGCAGAACATGATTCTGGCGGAAACACTTGCCGAGCGCCAGCAGGCTCTGCAGAAACTGCTGCCCATGCAGCAATCCGATTTT
>DAHWJO010000449.1:0-569 GCA_027344105.1 Sulfobacillus sp. | reverse complement strand
CCCGCACGCCGTCCTACTACAACTTGCAGACCATGCCGATTATCTGTAAGGACGGTCTGGTGGCGGACGTCATTACGGCGATTGGAAGCATCGATATTATGCTGGGAGATGTCGACAAATGAAGCCTGAATGGAAGGAATGGGCCCAAGAGGCCAAGGCGGAGTTTCCCAAAGCGAATTCGGCCCTTCTGCCCCTCCTGCATCGGATTCAACGAGCAGAGGGATGGCTGGCACCGGAAACCTTGTCCGACGTGGCGGAGTTGTTGAATTTGCCGGTGCAGTATGTGGAGTCGGTGGCCTCGTTTTACTCCCTCTACTTTAAGCAACCGGTGGGGAAAAAAGTGGTGCACGTGTGCGTGGGGCTGTCCTGCATGCTGGCCGGTTCCGATGAATTGATGCACCGATTGGAAGAAAAGCTGGGCGTTTCGCAGGGCCAGACTACGCCCGATGGGGCGTATACGCTGTTGGAGGCGGAATGCCTGGCCGCCTGTGATTTAGCCCCGGTGGCGCAGGTAAACTTGCGCTACAAGGGACCGGTGCCGCCTGAGAAAGCAGACGAGCTTTTGAAGG
>DAHWJO010000448.1:0-570 GCA_027344105.1 Sulfobacillus sp. | reverse complement strand
ATATGTTTCTTGAAAAAATGGCCCCATGCCGGGGTGCAGCCGCCCTGCTCATTGCGTTCCTGTTCGCTCCGGTCAGCGCCTGGGCAGAAGTACCCGTACCGCCGATACATCGGGTGATTATTCCCAAAGTACCGCCGGTTTCCTGGCACACAGTGACGGGCGACTTGACCGTCCGCCCATCGGACATTCCCCATGCCGAAACCGTTCCACAATCTGCCCGGGTTTCGCCCCGCGCCCTGCAAGGGGTTAGCACCCTGCAAGGGACAACTCCGTCATTGACGCCGCTGACCGCAAGGCAACAAGCCCTTCTGCAGAAAGTCCATGGTTTTCTTTGGGGAGCGCCCTCTGCCCCGGAAAAGGCGATCATCTTTTTCGATCCGAACTGCATCTGGTGTCATCGCTTTTTCGGGCAGGTCCAGGCCGGAGTCGCCCAGGGCAAGGCCCGTTATCTGATGATTCCGGTCGCCATCCTCAAAAAGAGTTCCGTACCCAAGGCCGAACGTATTTTAAGCGCCCAAAATCCACAAGCGGCTTTTTTGACGAACGAACAGCATTTCAGCGTGGTGAATG
>DAHWJO010000447.1:288-570 GCA_027344105.1 Sulfobacillus sp. | reverse complement strand
CTAAACGTATGAGTGAAACGACGGGCAAAGAAGCCAAGACCATCCATCGGCTTTTGGAAATTAATCCGCTGGGCGGTGGTTTCAAGCGCCGGGAAGACTATCCTTTAGAATGTGATCTGTTGGTTCTTGACGAATGCTCCATGATTGATGTCCCACTAATGCATGCTCTGCTCAAAGCCTTGCCTCCGACTGCAGGACTGTTGATGGTGGGGGATCCCGATCAGCTCCCTTCCGTAGGACCTGGGCAGGTTCTAGCGGATCTGATTGCCGCTCAAACGCTCC
>DAHWJO010000447.1:0-278 GCA_027344105.1 Sulfobacillus sp. | reverse complement strand
GCCCGAAAAACTCAGTGATTTCTATTTTATTGACGTGGAGGATCCTGCTGAAGCGGCTGACAAACTAGTGAAAGTGGTGACGACGCATATTCCCCGACGCTTTCATTTGGACGCCATGCACGATATCCAGGTGCTCTGCCCCATGAATCGCAGTGTCTTAGGTGCTCGGGCACTCAACGATGCTCTGCAGACAGCACTAAATGGTGAAAGCACGCCGGTGGTCGAAAAGTTCGGTCGGAGATTCGCGCCCGGTGATAAGGTCATGCAGATTCAGAATG
>DAHWJO010000446.1:0-572 GCA_027344105.1 Sulfobacillus sp. | reverse complement strand
ATAGTGTAGAAATAGTATATAGTGTAGAAATAGTATATAGTGTAGAGGCCCTTTTTCTAATAAAAAGGGGCTTCGACGTAACCTAGTTTTATTGAAAAAACAGAAGATTTATAGCATAATCTTACTAGCCTTGTTTAGTAAAAGTTGAAAAAATATCGATATATTTAAACAACAACAAAAAAATTTTAAGTTTGGTGCCTGCGCTGAAGCTTTTTAAAAGGGTGTAGCGTAATTTGATTAAGGTCTCCTCTTTATTACTTTATTAATAAACTGAGTTATTTTCTTTTATTATAGCAGAGGCAGGATTCCTTAGGATTATGAGCCCCACGAGCTACCAGACTGCTCTACCCTGCGAAAAAAAAAAATACTAAATAAGTACTAATTTAAAAATATAAAATTTTTACAATAAAGTCAAACATTATTCAAATAAAAACCAATAAAGTCTGAGACTTGGCTAAAGCCAGAACATTTGTTTTGAGGTAGCATCTAAAATATAAAGGTTGTTTAAAATAAATCAATATGCTACGTCGGCGGGCTATTTGTGTTGTACAGGGAAACCCTTATCTTTATAA
>DAHWJO010000445.1:0-573 GCA_027344105.1 Sulfobacillus sp. | reverse complement strand
CTGATACGGTAGAAATGACGGATCGATCCACCACCAAAACGCATAAAATTCATAGAGGGCATCGACTACGGGAAATAATCGCGACGCATCCATGGGCGGCCCCGTGGTTTGTGTATCATTGGAACCAAAAACCGGAATAAGAGGCGAATCTACTAGCAAACCAGTCCTGAAAGTTCGTTGATTCGCGTTGGGTGACGCTTTTTTCGTGATTATCGCGAGATCTGTGCCAAGGAGCTTCCTCGTCCATTCTTTGAAATCCTTCTGGCACAAGGGTTTCGAGCTTATTCCGGTTTTTGGTGCGGTTGCTACACAAACCCCCACCCCTCCGAAGATGAGATAACGGAAATCCATAGCAATATTCGCATCGACAAACTGTGGAAATTCTGATGATAATGAGATGACCGATGAATAGACAAATGGGGGACGGATTATGAAACCAATGGGCACGATTACGCAGGTCGCATTGACCGAACTCTGGCCTCGTGAGGCATCCGATTTTACACCGTGGCTGGCACAAAACTTGCAGTATCTCAATGATGTGATGCAAATGGATCTAGAACTCATACAAATAGA
>DAHWJO010000444.1:0-576 GCA_027344105.1 Sulfobacillus sp. | reverse complement strand
GAGCGGAAGACGGGATTTGAACCCGCGACCCCCGCCTTGGCAAGGCGATGCTCTACCGCTGAGCTACTTCCGCGACACCTTACGCCATTATACCAACCATCAGTTGCATGGTCAAGGAATCGGAATGGTTCCGACTGGCCGCAAGCGCATGACCATCAAATACTGACGACCACCGCGGCCGCCCGGCCATTCGCGCAGAACGGGGCCGCGCCAACGTCAGACTTCCTCCCTGCGCGCGGTTGACTGCTAATCATAATCGTAAAAACCCTTCCCCGTTTTCCGGCCCAAACGCCCGGCCCTTACTAAGCGGCGCAGCACCAGCGGTGCGGCGAATCGGTCGTCGTGAAACTCATCGTACATGTAATCCATCACGTGAAGGTCCACATCCAATCCGGTTAAATCGGCCAGCGTCAGTGGGCCCATGGGATGGTTGAGTCCCAGTTTTACCGCCTTATCGATATCATCTTTGCTGGCAATGCCCTCTTCATAAATACGCATCGCCTCAATGCAGAGCGGCATTAGCACACGAGTCACGACAACACCAGGCGTGACCTTTTCAACCACAACAGTTTCTTT
>DAHWJO010000443.1:0-576 GCA_027344105.1 Sulfobacillus sp. | reverse complement strand
ATATCTCTCATCCCATCGTTGCACCCGCCGGAAGCGGCATTAATGCCAGCCCGCCGGGAACAAGCGCCTTCACCGTAGTTCCTGGGGATAATAAAAATCTCCTACCCATGCATCCTTCCGGTAATCCAAAGTTACGGCGCGGGGGATAAACGGTGTCACGCGACGGATGGGGAAGGTCAGCAGATCCGAGACGTCGGCATCGCCAATGGCGCAGACCTTGGTACATACCGGATGGAAATACAAAGTCAGGCGCGGGTCCGTCCCGGACACCGGAATGGCGTCGGCATGGGGAGCGGCGGGAAAACGCACGCGCTTGCGAATCAGGCAGCTAAAAAGCAGCTCCAATTCCACGAGCAGCGGGGTGGGATGCATCGCCAAGGCGCGCTCCGCGCCAGCCGTTAGTCGCACTTGAATGGGGTGGCGCTGGGCCATTTGCCCTGCCCGAGGCCGATTTACCGCACCCTTTATATCCTCAAGCAATGAACTCATCTTGTTTCCTCCAAGCGTTGAGAATAATGGGAGAATTCATACGCCGACACCATCAGATGTCAGGAATCCTGGAGAAGCCCTTCCGCC
>DAHWJO010000442.1:0-578 GCA_027344105.1 Sulfobacillus sp. | reverse complement strand
AGCGATTCCCGAACGTGGGCATCGCAGTGTCCAGTGCCACGGATGCCGCTCGGGCAGCGGCCTCTCTGGTGCTGATGACGCTGGGCCTGAATGTCATCATCAGCGTGTTGAGGCGGTGCATGGGAATGACCCGCAGGGCTTGAGATGATTGGTGTCTATGGGCACTTTTCGGGGCATCGCCGAGGAAGGCTTCGCAGAGACCGGCGTTGCCAGGCCCAGGCGGCATGATCTTCCACCCGCTGCACCTTGCGTCCCTACGAAAAATGCCCCATAGGGCCGGGAATAGGATCGCCACCATGATCTCCTCGGCCTATATCATGGGAGACCATTCTGCACATCTGAAAAATCCAGAATACGATGCCGATCAGTTATCGGTTAAGTCGAGATTGTTTTCTATTTCCTCCAGTGTGCGGCCCTTGGTTTCCGGCACGATCCAGAGAGTGAAGAGAATGGCGAGTACCGTCATCCCGGCGTAGAGCAAGAAGGTCGGACCTCTCCCGATGGCTAGCAGCAGGTTGAGAAAAATACCCGATACCACCATGTTGGACACCCAGTTGGCGACAGTGGCAACACTCATG
>DAHWJO010000441.1:0-578 GCA_027344105.1 Sulfobacillus sp. | reverse complement strand
CGACGATGCGACGCTGTTGAGAATGGAGGAGCGCGGCCAGATCGTTTTTCGCTACGCCCGCGATCAGAATCCGAACGGGTCTGTCGCCGGCATCGCAGGCGTTACGAACGAGCGCGGCAACGTGCTCGGCATGATGCCCCATCCGGAGCGCGCGGTGCACGAACGGCTCGGTTCGGCGGACGGGGCTGGCGTGTTTGCGTCGATTGTCGACAGTTGGAGGGGTCAATATGCCGTACAGTGAGGAGGACGTCACGGCGATGGCTGACCAGGCGGCGGCGACGGTCGGCGGCGACCGTTTTCCGTCGCCGGAGGATGTGCGGGACGCGGGGGTCTATCGTTCCTTTGGGCTCACCGACGCGGAGTACGGGCGCATCGCAGATTTGCTCGGGCGCCTGCCGAACTACGTGGAGACGGGCATCTTCAGCGTGATGTGGTCGGAGCACTGCAGTTACAAGAGCTCGCGGCGCGTGCTCCGCCAGTTCCCGACGGCGGGTCCGCGGGTGCTGCAGGGGCCGGGCGAGAACGCGGGCATCGTCGATATCGGCGACGGAATGGCGGCCGTGTTCAAGATCGAGAGC
>DAHWJO010000440.1:0-578 GCA_027344105.1 Sulfobacillus sp. | reverse complement strand
TACGTCGTGACCTGTGTCTGATCGATGATCAATCGCTGTTGGTCGACTTACTGGCGAAAATGCGTGATGGCGGCTGCGAAATATTTGTCCTCAGTCGCAACAAGAGCGCAGATCCCGCCGATGTCACCGATATCCTGACCTGGAACGATATCGTTCGTGAAGCTTGTCTGCCGGCAGAACTGCACCCAACGGTAGTGTCAAAGACCACCTGATGGCACTCTCATCATTTCTGCTCAAGCGCTTACTGACAAAACACAGAGCTACTTATCCATCGGAGGGAATGATCAAGTCGGATGAATTACCGGTATTGGCAGGCTTCAAAACAAAGAAGGTGGGTGGCTGATGCCCCCTTTTCGGAGGTGCCCACGATCAGCGGAATCACTGCCCACGATCTCCGGAATGCGCAGATCATGCGTTGTCATTTTTTAATTGTGGTGGAAGCGCCGCCCATCGTCCTGACTTTTTTGTGTCGGTGGTGTCTGCTCCAGATCGGTGACGGCCTGTTTTAAATCCTTCAACAGCAAATCTGCCATATCCCGGGAAAGCCCCTCGCGAATGAGCATCCGTAATACGGCCAA
>DAHWJO010000043.1:0-22971 GCA_027344105.1 Sulfobacillus sp. | reverse complement strand
AAGGCCGGTGATTTTACGGTCCGATTCCTGTCACCTGAGTTAACCGATTATGTATGTAACAATATTCCAATCAGCGCACAAAACACCAACGGTGCAATCGACAAAAAGGTCACTGCAGTATAAACTACATTACGTAGTCGCTTTGAACATTGGAGGGATGGCTATGTCAGCAATTCAACGAATCGAAGTACCTGTCTCTGCTTCAAATTTAGCTAGCAACTTTGTCGAATGGCTGAAAGAACGACAAATTATCGTTTATGCGGTCGTTCATCATACTGAAGATATGAAAAACCGCGGCGTCGATCCCAAAATTGATGCATGGACGATCATCTTTGGCAATCCTTTGCTGGGCGCGTCTTTTTTTGAGGAAACGCCTGATGTCGTCGTGGATATCCCATTGCGTATTGGTTTCTATTCCTCTCAAGAGGGCAAAGGAGTCATTGTTCGGCGTTCTATGGAAGATTTGTTGTCGGACTATAATTCCCCCGCATTGGTTGTGAAAAGCCGTAAAGCGGATGGTCTCCTTGAACAGTGGATTGCTTCTATTTCTGCGTAGTACAAATTCTAGGGCGGAACACACTCCCATTGTGTTCCGCCTCCTGTTCCTACCCTAATCGTTAGCGAGTTCCCCATGCTGCGTTCCGCCCGGCAACCTTCGCGCATGAAAATTGGCCTTTCCTGCCCGTTCGCCGTGGCAAGCTAGGATTAGCACCCTATCCCCCCACGGAATTCTCTCTGCCATTACGCATGCGAACACGAGTTTGTGGTGGGTGCCGCGGGGACCTGAGATTGTCGCCGCCTTCGGGTGAGCACGTGGGGCAGATTCGAGATCCGGCCCGTCCCCCGAGCCCGCTGGGACCCAGCGGCTTACGCCGCCGAGCCTGAGTGCGGAAAGGAACTGTCCATGATGGAAGTGTTATACCCCCATTGCACGGGGCTCGACGTCCACAAGCGCAGCGTGGTGGACTGTGTGTGTCACACGAACGGACAGGGCCACCTGCCATAGCCCAAGTGCGTGTTCAATCCACCCTCGAGCGTGGTTTGCAGCGTCTTCGCAAATACGGCTTTGAACACTTCCTGGACGTCCTCCGCGGTCTTGAGTTAGTTGTCGGCAATGCCCGGCTTCATGTATGTCGGGGTTAGTAGGAACACGGTGTCACCCTGCTATGTCAATGCCATCATCCCCTCAACCCATACTTCTGGCGCAAGAAATTTAGAGCGTCGTCCCCGCAGGTTCATCAAAAGCCCGAGAGCCCAAGGTGGTATCGCGTCCTGCTTTGTTATGCCCTTTTTGAGCCACCGTCGCAGGGCTGGAAAGCACGTAAAACAGTGGAGGGCATGGTCGATTCCGCGCACAACAAGCCCCAGTGTCCCAAAATTTTTGGGCGTAGAAGAGACTGGGCGGCACCGTTTTCTGAATACGGGCTACATGGTCGCCGGAGCGCACGGCTTGACCAAGACCCCTACTATGAGGAGATGTCCAATCCTTTAGAATTCGTGTTTCCGATGCGGCCTACCCATCTGTTTTCATCGCATTGCTGTGTCCGTTACCGCTGCGATACTCTGTGCGTTCAAGGCTCCAAATCTCAAACGGTTCCTTGGTGCTTTCATGTGCATTTTACGAGACAGTGGCTGTGGAATTTGCCGTTGGTCGCGAGAGTCGTGTCATTTGCTGACCCAATACATGGGCATACATTGATGCTTCCCGCAGTGCTCCATGGTCCGTGACCATACGTCTGCGCGCACGGTACCCCACTTGCTGGCGTAACGCCTTGTCCGCCACCACTCGGGATATCACGGTGTCAAATTCGTCCGCATCCGCGAACAGCCATCCTGTTTCTCCGTCCTTGATCAAAGCAGCATTGCCAGGGATACGCGTCGCCACGACCGCCGACCCGCATGCCATGGCCTCCATCAAGGCATTGGACACACCTTCTATGGCCGATGTATTCAACACAACCGCGGCCTGACAATAAAGCGACGGCATCATGCTTCGTTCCACTTCCCCCCACAACCGAACCCACGGTCGTGTTGCCGCTCGCTCCGTCACTAACTGGACTTCCTCTGTCTCTCGCATCGGTCCGGCCACCCACAACTCCAAGGCCACTCCGCGTGCCCGGACGCGCTCCACCAAGTCAATGGCCCAATGCGTGCGTTTTACCGCGCGGATGCCGCCCGCCACTAGGACGACGGGGGAATGCTGGGCAGCATGGCCAGGTCGAAACATAGTATCCTCCACCCCCGGAGCGATGACCTGAATCCGCCCCGCCCAGTGGGGAGCCAGTTCCAGCAGTCGTTCGCGACCAGATTCGGTAAAGACAATGTGGGTCCCCACCTGTTTGAGTCGAGTCAGCACACGGGGGTCCCGGGTAAGCCCTTCCCACAGATCGGTACCCGTCCACACCGCAATGATCCGGCGGGGATCAAGTCCCGTATCCAGCAACCGCTCCCCTACGCGAATGGCATTCCAAGCCAAGACCATATCCGCGTGAGGAAGTGGCTCGCCCTCCCGGACAATGGTGCTAGCCCACCCGAATGCTGCCAACTGCGACGCCACTCGGCTGGCACTGGTAGCGTTCCCGCCCGTGGCCGGGGTATTGCGGGGAATTACACTGATGATGCGTAAATTTTGGATCATGAAACCGCGCCTCCTATCTGAATCGAAGTCCGTCGACTTCCAGTTGCCTGACAGTGATGGATTGGTCGTCCCAGTGACCGGCTGTCTTCCTGTCCTCAATCCTGTGTTCCTGGACCATGCTCTAGGTCCTGAGCACCCTGTGTTCAGGGTTCAAGAGAATAAACTGTCTCTCTGTCGCCTTCCTTGTTTAAAGTTGGTTGGTCCTCCTATCGCTGAGTGACTGCATATCCCTCCATTTTCTGACCATTCACACCAGTTCTTCTCGTTAATCACTCTCTTCTTCGTGATGCGCAAACAGCCACGCTGTCTCACACATCCTCTTGCCGGGTAACTAGGTCATCTTACCTTCTGTGGTACCTTCCACACTGTAAGTTAGATGACGGATCCGCCAAATATTACCCCACTCACCTACAAAAGGCTGTTCTGATATCGTGGCTGGATGGGTCTCAGAAGACCATGGGCTCGTGGACACCGAAACTTCTGATGTGACTGCCGTTTAGCGTCAGGGACCTGGTGGAAATCGTTCCTCACGCCTGCACTGCTAGCAATTTTCATGCCATGGCTTTCCTCCCATAATGGCTCGATCCAAACTCCAACTTTCCTGTTCTCTCTCTGCACGTTTCGGGGAAACAGTGACCAAAAAGTCGAAAAAAACAAACCAACTTCGGCCGCCGCCGAAGTATTTCGCTCCTATACTGCAACAGATGACAAGCAAAGCGCACATTTGAAGGAGGACCACAGCCATTATGAAGACCAAGCCCCACACGACAGTCTCTCTCACTCCACAGGGATCCTATGCCTTCGGCCTCACCCTCGCCTATCTCCGGACCTCCCCCTCAGCAATCGTAGAACGCGTCACCAGCCACGGATTTCAGCGCGCTTTGGACATTGGTCCGGGGATCGTCGTTGCGGTGGACAGGGCAACCCTCTCGTCTTCCCCCGAACCTTTGCATGTGACCCTCTGGGGGGAAGACTTATCTCCAGAGGTGGTGGGTAGAACGGTCCGCCACCTCACGCAGATGCTCACGCTGGCCGTCGACGGCCAGCCCGTTGAATCGCATTTGATGACCAAGGACTCAGTCCTCGCACCACTGGTTCAATCCTATTCCGGGTTTCGCCCCGTCTTGCTGGGCTCCCCCTGGGAAGCCCTGTTATGGGCAGTCAGCGGCCAACTCATCGGGGTGCAGCAAGCCCGCATTATCCGCACCCGCATTGCCCTATTGGGTGGCCGGTCTCTGTCCGCCAGAGGGCAGGTGTTGCAGTTGCTGCCATCTCCGGAATGGATTGCCACCCATGGTGTGGAACCCTTGCGAGCCGTTGGCCTCAGCATGGCCAAAGCCCGGGCTATCGTCCACTGCGCGGCGGGGATTACCGCTGGCAGCCTGCCCTGGACGGACAGTCCCGATGCGGACCGTGACGATATTCCCCGGGCGTTGCAGACCGTAACGGGCATCGGCCCGTGGACTGCTGCTCTCGTGGGACTCCGCGGCTTAGGCCAGCTCGACACGCTTCCCGAAGGAGATGCGGCCCTGCAAGCCATAGTCGGGCAGCAATCTTCTCCGCCAAGCCGCCTCCCGGCATCTGCGCTGGCTGCTCACGGAGCCGTTTGGGCTCCTTACCGCGGCTGGGCCACGCATCTCTTGTGGTTGCAGCGCCAGGCCCAAGACACTGCGATCCGCGCCATGTCCCACAGCAAGGAAAGGAGCATGCCATGAACACCAGACCAGGATTTTGGCGGGTGGGATTTCTCTTAGGAATGATTATGGTAGCCGCCAACGTCCCGACGCCCTTGTACGCGCTCTATTCCGCACGGTTTCATTTCGGGCCCGCTGTACTCACCGCCATCTTCGCCACCTATGTTGTCTTCCTGATTCCTTCCCTGCTTTTTTGGGGCCAGTGGTCTGACCAGCGCGGACGCAAACCGGCCCTTCTGATAGGTTTGGCGTTTGCGGTGCTAGGCAGCTTGAGTTTTCTCTTCGCACACCAAGTGCTATGGCTGTTTGCAGGCCGCGCGGCCCAAGGTCTGGGCGCAGGAATGTTGTCGGGACCAGCGACCGCCCAACTCGCCGAACTGGACCCATCCCGGCGGCGGGCTCCGTTGGTAGCTGGACTGGCCACAGCCGGCGGGACAGCCATAGGGCCGCTCGCAGGCGGCCTGCTGGCCCAATACGGGCCAGCACCCTTGCGTCTGGCCTACGGCGTCTCTCTAGCCGGTCTTGCCCTCGCCGGTTTGGTGCTGGCCGGGGTGGCGGATACCCGGACCCATTCGCACGCCCCGCTGCAGTGGCAGCCCCCCCGCATTCCGCGCGCCATGCGCCGGACGTTTTGGCTCGCCAGCGGGTCCGCGTTTGTGGTCTGGTCTGTGACAGCGTTCTTCATGTCTCTTGCTCCTACCTACGTGATGACGCTCTTGCATGTTTCCAATGTCGCGCTCGCAGGCGGGGTCGTATTTTTGATGCTGGCCTGCGCCTCCGTTACCCAATTGCTTACCCGTACTCTGTCTCCCGCGAAGTCCATGCCTGCCGGACTGCTGGTCATCTTCCTAGGAGTCGCCGGACTGCTTGTCTCCGTTCCCGATCATTCCCTGACGCTGCTCCTGGCTAGTACAGTCATCGCCGGAATTGGCCAGGGCATGGCCTTTCTGGGCAGCATGACAGCCGTGACCCAGGCAGCACCCGCCTCTCTAAAAGCGCAGGTCGTCTCAAGTTTCTATGTGGTGATTTACTGTGGAGTTGGCCTGCCCGTGGTTGGAATCGGACTGCTAGCTCAGCATGTGGGCCTCTACCACGCCATGTTGTCCTACACCATTTTGATTGGCATACTGACCATAGGACTTGTGTCCGGTCTGCGTCCCCGCCGTTTCGGAGCACAGGCTGCCGATTCCTGAAGACAGGTGCCAAGAAGAGAAAGGAGGAAATCACCCGTGAGTGACCATGACCCGCAGTTGCAAACCGTTGCCGCACTCATCGGCGACGCCTCACGCGCCACCATCCTATTAAGCTTGATGGGCGGCCGGCAGCTGCCCGCGTCGGACCTAGCCCGGCGGGCGCACATTGCCCCGGCGACCTGCAGCGAACATTTAACCAAACTGGTCGCTGGAGGCTTGGTAACGGGACGCGCGCAAGGGCGCTCCCGCTACTACCGCCTCGCCAGTGCCGAGGTAGCTGAAGTGCTGGAGGGACTGCTTCAGATTGCTCCTCCAGCGTCCGTCCGGTCCCTGCAAGAGTCAACCCTGACCCAGCAGCTGCACGCAGCCCGCACCTGCTATGACCATCTAGCAGGCCAGTTGGGCATTGCCGTCACCGAAGCCATGCAACAGGCGCAATGGCTCAGCGCGGATCCCGACACCGGTCTGTTGTCGATCACCGCGGACGGCGCACAGCAATTTGCGCAATGGGGTCTGGCCCTTGCACCCCGCAGCGCCCGCCCGCTTATCCGCTCTTGTCTCGACTGGAGTGAGCGGCGGTATCATATCGCGGGCCAGTTGGGGGCAGCCGTTGCACAGTGGTTTTTCCATGAGGAATGGGTCGAGCGCGGAGGCAGCGGGCGGATCATACGGGTGACCGCACGCGGAGCGTCTGCCCTGAACGAGATGCTGGGCCTGGTATGGCCGCCACTGCCCACTCAGAATCACCCTAGCGCATCGCTGCTTCATGACAGGAATCAAGGAAGGTGAGGTGTTTCGCTACATCGAATCTGGCGGAAAGGAGATCAAGGCATTTTACCGTTCTTGATCCCACCGGAACGAGTTTGTGACCGCTCATTGTCCGAATCCTTCGCGGGACTATGTCTCTAGACTCAGCGGGTTCGTAGAAACTAACCAACTGTCGCGCAAAAGAGACAGCCCAAAATCTCTGTGCTTTCGTCAGTCCGTTGTGCCAGAGACATGCCGAGCCTCGGCCGTGCCAGCCACGAGGCTGGCCAGCGCAAACGCTCCAGCGGCCACCGCCCATCCCGTCCCCACTCCCCAACGCTGCGCTACCCAGCCAAATACCGGACTCGCCACCGCGACGCCTAAGAAGGTCGCGGCCCCGGTCCCTCCCAGCGCTGCCCCCTGCTGCGCGGCCGCCACCCGCATGCTTCCCCATGCATAAACCAGTCCATTCCAAGCACTAATTCCCACGCCCAGGCACAATGCTTCTCCCCCTACTACAAGGACTGGGCCGTGCACTCCTATGCCTTGCGCCAGACCCGCTAAGGTCAAGGTTCCGAGAGCGGTTGTCCCACATACGACTTGGGTGATGCGGCCAGACCGGTCACTCCACCACCCAGCCACCAGCCGTCCCGCCACCGCCCCCAACTCCACGAGGACCAGCCAAGCGGTCACCCCCAAGCTGCCAGACCGTTGCGTGGCGATGCCATAAGTCAGCACCAAATAAGGCCCAGGCCCGACAAGAACAGCCACCAGAAACACCGGCCCAAGAGAACGAAGATTTAGGGAGGGCGGCCGCTCCACCTGCGTGGATGAAGATCTGTGTCCCGCCACTGGCCGCAGTACGGTGCTCAAAATGCTCCCAGCGACCACGAGGGACAGGATCACCACCAGGAGCAACCCACGCAACGGCCACCGACCCACCAAAGGCGTCAGGATCAGCGCGGCGACCAGGGCACCCAACGGGGTGGCTGCTTGCCGTGTACTGATGGCGATGCCCTTATGCCCCGGCGAGACAGCCCCCGCTGTCCACCTCATGCCCGTGAGCGGAAGGCCAGGCAACCCCCATCCCAGGATAGCCAGACACGCTAATAAGAGAAGGTAGGGCTGGCTCGGCATGACCGCGAGGACGGCTAAGGGAATCATCGTGACCAGGAGGCTGAGCTCTAATGTTCGCCACGTACCCCACCGGTCGATGAGGCGGCCCCACAGGACCATACCGCCCAACGTGCCCGCGGCGACGGCCGTCACCAGTCCCCCCAGAGCCTCCAAAGTTAAATGGTCTGCATCTCGAAAGGCGTTGGCCACCAGCGGCAGACCTTGTTGCGCAAAGGCCGTCACAATGGCTGCGATGAGCACAGCCGTGAATCCTGCGGGAAATGACCTGACCCGACTCATGGCGTTTCCCCGGGCGGAGAATTGGGCGGCCGCGCCGCATGAATCCAATCTACGACATGATCCAAAAACGCCTCAGGATCCGGAGGGGCCGCGACAGCACACCACCAGGCCATGCCCTCCAATAGGGTGAGCAAAATCGTCGAGTCGTCCGCCCCAAAACGCGTCTGAGGGCCATACTGCACCAATAGCGGCAACAAACGCTCGGCGACAATTTGGCGGCGGCGCAATTGAAACTCCCGGCTGCCCCCACTGTGCAGCAGGGCCAGCAGTGTCGGGTGCGCCGTGATGAGGCCCAGCACTGCGCGGAGAATCCCTCCAGATGGTTTGGGCCCCGTCACCAGCGGTTGGCATTGATTCCAGAACTGGGCAAACTCCTCGTCAAACAACGCTTCCCAAATTATTGCCGGTGAGGGAAAATATCGGTAGACCGTCGGGCGGGACACTCCGGCAGCCTCTGCAATTTGCCCCATCGAGACGCCTTCCAATCCATATTCCAAAAACAACGCGCTAGCCACGGACAAGATTTCCTTCCGCCGACGGTCCGGTTCCATGCGGGTCGACCGATCCATAGACTGCTCCTTCCAATATCTATAGTGACGTTATGTCAGTAATAATGCTACAACTGTACTGACATAATGTCAATACAACTGCTGATAACCGTCAGCGGGTTGTGCGCGATATTGTGACTGAAGTCACTGACTATATTCATTGACTCTAGTCATTATCATGCCTATGATCGGTTCGAGGAGGGATATTGATGTCGACTGCACGCACCATTCAAAAACAGGAAACCCACCGCAAGATTTTCGACACGGCCCTGCATCTGTTCCGCACGCAGGGGGTCGAAGCAACGTCCGTCGACCAGATTGTGCAGGCCGCCGGCGTATCCAAAGGGTCATTTTTTGTGCACTTTCCCACGAAGCTGTCCATCTTCACCACGTATGTCGACCACCTGACCGCCGCACTGCTGCCGTCTTTGCCGCAGTGGCTGGAGATGCCGCCGCTCGGTGGTCTGCAGCAGGCCACAGACGCGCTGACCGCGTCTGTGGAACAAGATTGGGAGCTCATCCCCTATATTATTCAGGCCGAACTGCTTGGCGAGCCGTGGGACGACAAGCGGCCGACCGCCTTGCAGCAGATATTCGGCCCGCTAGTGACCCGAGCGCAATCCGCTGGCGCCTTGCGTCACGACCTGTCCACGTCCCAGATCGTCGACCACCTCCTGTCGACGTATTTCATCGCCCTGATCTGGGGCTTCCGGCATGGCGACCCTCTGGGCGCCGCCCTGGCGGTGCCCATGCGCTTGGCACTGGACGGCGTCCGGCCCCGGGCCGGGGAGGGCGAACCATGACAACCGCGCCGCGCCTGGCCTCCTCGGTGCTGCTGGCCACCTTTCTGGCCGCTTGGGACAGCACCGTCGTGGGCACGATCGGCCCCACCATTGCCCAACACCTGGGAGGCATGGCTTGGTATCCGTGGATGCTGGCCGGATTTATGATTGCGGCCACGGCGATGACCCCGCTGGTGGGGAGCCTGTCCGGTCAGCATCAGCCGGAAACTCTTTACCGTTGGAGCATCGGGCTCTTTCTATTGGGATCTATCGGCAGCGCCAGCGCCTCATCCATGGGATGGTTTATCGTGACGCGGATTGTTCAAGGGGCCGGAGCCGGCGGTATTCTCACCCTGGGACTGATTCTGATGGGCCAGCACTATCAAGGTCTGGACCGCATCCGGATGCAGGGGCGCCTCAGCGCCATGTGGGGGCTGGCGGGTCTCCTGGGTCCGACCCTCGGGGGGGTCGTTGCGCAGTGGCTCTCGTGGCGCGGCCCCTTTGTGATCAATGTCCTGCTCGGCGCTCTGGCTCTGGCCGCTCTAGGCTCTTTGCCTCCGGCAGCACCTCCCCGCGACAGGCATCCTCTAGACTGGGCGGGAGTCTTGTGGCTGGCGGGGTGGCTCACTGCGGGCATCAGCGCTCTCACAATGTTTCAACAAGATCCTCAGAGCGGTCTAGGCTGGCTACTGGTAGGGGCGGCCCTCGGCCTGTCTCTCGGATGTGAGGCGCGCCGAGCGGCGCGCCTCACATCCGCTCATCCCCCTCGCATGGCTGCGGGACTCCCGGATCACCGCGCCCAGCATCCTGGCTCTGGCCGCTAGCGGCACACTCTACGCCGCGGTGCTCGTTCTCCCCTTGTGGCTGCACGCGGCCTGGGCATTTGGCCCGCTCGCCGTCGGTCTGGCCATTTTACCGCTGCCCGTCGGCTGGGCCGCCGGCAGCCTGCTCACTGCTCCCCTCGTCGCCCGGACGGGCCTCTCCACCACCGTGCGCATCGGTCTGGTGGAAATGAGCGTGGGGGTGTTCCTCAATGAAGCCGCCGGCGCTGCCGGCCAGTGGCCGCGGGTCGTGCTGGGAGGGGCTCTGCTGGGCCTTGGCGTCGGCATGGTGATTATGGCCACACTGAATAGTGTCCAGTCCCAAGTGCCTCGCCATGAACTTGGAGCGGCCACCGGACTGTACAACCTCGGGCGCAACTTGGGCAATACCCTGGGGCCGGGTATCATGGGCGGATTGGTGCTGCTGTTGTGGAGCCACCCGCTGGGACACCCTGCGGCCGCCTCCCTGACCAGAGCGGTTCACCAGGTATTCTGGGGGGCGCTCGTCCTCCTGGTCATCCTCACTGCCACCATCACCCTCAAGAGTCCGCCCCCAGAGGACGATGGTTCACTTGGGTCAAGCATTTCAGAATTTCGCGGGGGTGGCTGAGTCCCTTACGTTCAAAAAGAAAAGCCGTGATGACAGCTTTACCCTCAGCAATGATCAAGATGCCGAAGACGCAGCGGCGACTCCAATAGATGGCTGCGCACTGGGATAAGGCGATCGCGGCGGTGAACCGCTGGTATCCCAGCAGCAAAAGCTGTTTGACGTGTGGGCGCGCGGTCCCAAAAATTCCCATCTCCGTGAAGCGGTCCTGTGGCACGCATCATGGCCGCGACATCAATGGGCAATCAATTCACAACATGTGGCCGAAAGTTCGGTGCGTGACTGCACGAGATCTCAGTCATTCCCACTCCGCGGCGTTTCGCAGCGACCTTGGAAAGAAATGAGCGGCAAAAATTACGGAACCACGGGATCTTCAGCTTCTCTAACGGTACAAACCGGAGATCCATCAGGCGGCAGCCTGTGTCGTGCCCGCCTCATGGATGACCGGCGTTATCCCTACCAAGCGGTGGCATGATGAAGCAGGCAGAAACAGGCTGGCCATTTGCGTAGCGCTGACCGGCATGGCATAGGTCCACCGGAACGGTTGCTAGTGGATCTCTCTCACGACCGTGGCCGGCTCTGGGTGAATCCAGAGCCGGCCGATCTCACGTGCCTGACCTTAGGAACAGGCGCAATCTTTTGCACTATGCCTGGGGGACCTTAATGCGCCCTTACCCCGCCCATATGGCCCATTCTCCCCCAAGGCTCTCCCCAAACTCTAAACGATCCCTGATAATCTTAATGGAGGGATGTTCCGATGATGAGCGAAACATGCACGCAGCCTTTCTTGGAGGATGAGGACCTGGTGCGGCAGTTCCAAGGAGGAGAACACACCGCCTTTGAAACATTGCTCAGCCGTTATGATCCGTGGATTCGCCGGCTGATTGCCCGCTATTTTCTTGTCGGTGGCGACCGGGATGACCTGTTGCAAATAGGACGGATAGCATTGTGGCAAGCAGCTTTGCACTACCAAGAGTCCAAGGGGCTCCCCTTCCGCGAATGGACCAGAGTCGTCATCCGGCGGCATATGACGGATGTTATTAAGCACAGCGCGAGGCACAGTACCTCTGTGCTCGACCACGCATTGTCGCTGGATGCCCCCGCCAGATCACACGCGGGCCCCACAGCTTCCTTAGGTGACACCCTCGAGGACCCCGCCTCGTTGACACCACTGTGTTTCGATCCCGCCACCCCTTCATCGGAACTACTCGCCTGCCTAGCGGTTCAACTGACCGAATTTGAGTGGCTGGTTCTCAGTGACCTTCTCTTGCATCGCTCTCTAGAGGACTCCGCCCGACATTTGCACTGCAACGCTAAAGCCATCGACAATGCCCGCAGCCGTATTCGCCGCAAAGCCCGTAAGAGCGGAATATGATGTTTTTAATTTTGGACCTTCAATGCGAGCCCGCCCTCACGGCCGGATACGCTTGCCACGACACCGCCATCTGGCAAGCTCGGAGCGCATTGTGTTCCCCAACGGTGTCGTTGTCTATATGATAAAGCGCGTGCTGTGCCACCCAGTCTATCCGCGTGGCGACTCCATGGACTCCGGTGGCAATCTCGACCAAACCCGGATACGGTGGCAACGAAGCCTTGTGCAAATA
The DNA here is from genome assembly GCA_027344105.1 of Sulfobacillus sp. Taxonomy (GTDB): domain Bacteria; phylum Bacillota; class Sulfobacillia; order Sulfobacillales; family Sulfobacillaceae; genus Sulfobacillus. The sequence goes on along the minus strand of DAHWJO010000043.1, from coordinate 10,921 downwards.
CACTGCCACAGGCCGCGCTATCCCCAAGGCACCGGATTCACTGCCCTTAACGGCTAGGGTCCACTCTCCTTCATGCCAAATCAATGTGCCACTCTCCACGTTGCTCTGGTACCATGTGCCCATGATCTGGTCCTCTAAATTTACCGGTTCGGTTTGCGCATTGGGTGGAATGAGCGGTCCCAGGGCATTGCCATTCAGCCCACTGGATATTAAGCTCTCCTGCCATAAAAAGGTTGTCCACTGTGCCGTTCCTACCGCTGGTGCTGACCCATGCAACGACATGATCCCAAAGCTGGCAACGGCGGCAGCATAGCTTTGGGGGCCATCGACGAGATGCTGCGGGATTTTCTGGCTGTTTATCCGGTATGGCTCAGTCGTCTCCATTAATAGCACGGTCCATGATAAATGGCTTGCCTGGACTTGCCCTGCCCAATACCCTGACGGAGAAGGCAACCGTGGCAAAACGGTCGGCGCACCCAAAGGCAGGGACGTGCGGGACGCGACATAGTGCAATGTCTGGAGCTCTACCGAATGACCGGTAGGGTGTGCAGTGGAATGCAAAGGAGATGAGGAAGGCAGAGATTTCCCTGACTGGTGCTGAGAAGCCCCGTCCCCGGCAGGGGCGCTGACATGGCTCACGGTCCCGCAACCTGCGATCATTATGGCCCCGGCGATGCTCAACGCCAATATCTTGCTTGCCGCCATAGTAACAAAACCTCCTGGAGGTGATTCCATGTATAGAACGATGCTGCGGGGCAAAAGGTTACCGCTTGACGGGTTCCCGAATGATGCGTCCTGGCTTGCTCGGCACACGAATTCTTGTTAAGATTTTCTGGACATATCAAGTGTTGACCGCTGTGTAATCGAGGTGTGCGATGAACATTTTTCCGATCTGTTTTTCATCCGGTGGGCAACTGGTACGCGGATTAGGTTACGGGCCGTCTTCCGGGGCACCCGAACCCATTCGCGCCATTTTGATTCACGGCTACAGTTCGTCAAAACACGCTATGGACCCCATCGCGGCCGCCGTATCCAAGGCAGGTTATCCTGTTCTGTCTATTGATCTGCCAGGCCATAAGTTAGGGAGCAGCGGCGGCGCCTTAATCAGCTTTGATATGGTTGTTCAAGCAGCATTGGATGCCAACCGACTTCTCCCCTCGCCCTGCCGTCCCGTTTATATTGGCCACAGTATGGGGTCGGCTGCAGCGTTGGTGGCCGCTAGCCGGGATGGCATGGCCCTCGGAGCAGCCAGTCTCGGATTAGGATATCCCGTAACGGTGATGCGGCCTGAAGCCAGCGTCATCAATTATTATTTGGAACGGTGGGAATGGGTCGATGGCGCCAGTCCCATTGAGGTGGGGTTGGAGATGGACCAAGCGATTCCGGCGGCTCTCGAAGAGTTGGCGGGCCGGCCCTTTCTTCTAGTGACCGGGACATACGACCAAGAACTCCCGCCCTTCAGTGCGCAGAAACTGTTTGGGTTGGCTCATGCACCAAAAACCCACAAAACGGTGGAGACTGACCATTCCGGGATTTCTGGCAAAGCTGCGCCGATTGTGGTCGAGTGGCTTAACGAATTGCAAGGGAGCATTGGTGGCCATTAGTGCCATAGGTGCTTGATTGGCCATCTCGATTTCACAAGACTTCTCTCCGGCCACCACCGCCAGAAGCATTTGCGCTGTCCGTTCCGCGGCTGCCCTTTCCTGGACTTTTCATGGAGCCCCTGGCGGACCCGTTTACCCCCCTTCTTTGCCGTATTGATCCAGAAGCCGCGCATTTTTCTCCACAGCCGGCAAATTGGTCCTAAACACTTCGCTGAATCCTGCACAGAGCTTATCCCAATCCCCATCACGCCAGCACTCCAGGCCGGGCACCTGTGTTAAAATGTCAATAAAACAGGAGCCAGTCCATGAGCCTTTATCTGTTTGTCGCACTCGAATTCCTTATTATGGCACTCACTGTCGGCGCGGCCTATTTCGTTTCCGCTTGGGCATTCAAAATGAGAGCATCCGCCCAGATAGCCCGTTCTCAAGCAGACGTGCGTGAAAAAATCGACCAGGAGCTGAGGGAGTATCAAAACCACATGGACCGCATCACGCGCCAAGCCGCATCCATGATGGCACAAGGACCCTCCGGCTTCCTCCCCGCTCACAAACAGGCAATCTATCCAGAACTCTATCACAAACTCTACCGGGCTTACCGCACCAGCGTGGCCGTTGTCCGCAATATCGCGCCGATATCCAGTTTGGCGCACAACGGATACATCGAGGAAACGCTCCGCTCGGTAGGCGCCTCGAAAAAAGACGTGGCGAGGATTACTGGGCGGGACCGCGGCCTCGCGGGCGAGCAATCAATCATCCATGAGCTTAATGCAGCCTATTTCGACCATCTTCACCACCAATGCCAGCGCGACTACACGGCCGCCATGGAATTTTTCGAGGGGTGCCAGCTCTATGTCCCTCAAAGCGTTATCGAAGCCGTGGAGTCTCTAGACTCCCTGCTCCACCCCATCGTGCTGAAAATGCCGGGCCAGCAGGCAGCCCTTCAGGAGTCACAGCTCACCACCCAAATCACACTGATCCGCCACCTGCTGCTGGCAGCCCTGAGTCCAGAAGCGTAACTAAGGCCCGCCATCCATTTACAGCCGCCTCTCGCGCCATAAATAAAATGTTATGCATTTTTAAAGTAATCCATATTTCAAAAATAATATTTTCTCATGTATGCTAGGAGCATAAATGGCTTACCATTCAAACGTCTTGACATCGTCAGAATTTCCGAGTGTGTTCCCCAAGGAGGAGACCTATGAGCGCAAACGACTCGCATAACAAAGACCGGTGGGCTTCGGGCGTCACGCCCTATAAAGAAATGGGTTATTGGAGGCCGGATTACGAGCCGGCCGAAACCGACGTGATTTGTGTATTCCGGGTGGTGCCCCAAGAAGGAGTCGACCCTGAGGAAGCCGCGGCTGCTGTCGCCGGGGAGTCCTCCACGGCCACGTGGACCGTCGTGTGGACGGACCGCCTCACTGACCTCGAAAATTACCAGGCCAAAGCGTTCCGGGTAGACCAGGTGCCGGGCACCGACCAGTATTTTGCCTATATTGCCTATTCAATTGACCTGTTTGAAGAAGGCTCTATCGCCAACCTCTCGTCCTCCATCATCGGCAACGTCTTTGGATTTAAAGCTCTTAAGAGCTTGCGCTTAGAAGATATGCGCATCCCCTTGCACTACGTCAAAACATTTCAGGGACCCGCCCACGGAATCGTAGTGGAACGGGAATACCTGGACAAGTACGGCCGGCCCCTGCTCGGGGCCACCATGAAGCCGAAACTGGGACTGTCAGCCCGAAACTATGGCCGAGTCGTGTATGAAGGACTGCGTGGCGGTCTCGACTTTACCAAAGATGATGAAAATATCGGGTCGCAGCCTTTCATGCGCTGGCGAGACCGTTTTCTCTACGTGATGGAAGGCGTCAATCACGCCGCCGCTGACACCGGGGAAATCAAGGGCCATTATCTCAACGTTACTGGGGCTACGATGGAAGACATGTACGAACGCGCTGAATTTGCCAAAGAGCTCGGCAGCATCGTGATTATGGTTGACCTCACTGTAGGGTACACCGCCATCCAGTCCATGGCGAAATGGGCGCGTAAAAATGGTTTGATTTTGCATTTGCACCGGGCTGGGCACAGCACTTATACGCGGCAGAAAACTCACGGCGTCTCCTTCCGGGTGATTTCGAAATGGATGCGGCTGATTGGCGTCGACCACATTCACGCCGGCACTGTTGTGGGCAAGCTCGAAGGGGATCCCGATATGATTCACGGGTACTACAAGACTCTGCGTGATTCCACCGTGGAGATCAACCCCACTGAAGGTCTGTTCTTCCGACAGGAATGGGGCTCCATGCCTGGGGTTATGCCCGTAGCGTCTGGAGGCATTCATGCTGGCCAAATGCACCTGCTCCTGCACCACTTCGGAGACGACGTCATCCTGCAGTTCGGGGGCGGAACCATTGGCCACCCCATGGGAATTGCGGCCGGGGCTACAGCCAACCGCACCGCCCTCGAAGCAATGGTGCAGGCCCGCAACGACGGCAAAGACCTACTGATTGATGGACCCGACGTTCTGCAGCAGGCGGCCAAATGGTCCCCAGCGCTGCAAGCCGCTCTGGACGTGTGGAAAGACGTCACATTTAACTACCAGTCAACCGATACGCCGGATGCCATTCCCACCCCCAGCCGATAACAGCGGGACAAAAGCAAAGGAGGAACACTGCATGGCTTTCCACTTGACCCAAGGCACGTTCTCGTATCTGCCACCTTTTTCCGATGATGAGATTAAGAGCCAGATCAATTATGCCCTCTCTAACGATTGGCCCATCAGTCTGGAGTTCACAGACGACCCCCACCCGCGCAATACCTACTGGGATATGTGGGGTTTGCCGATGTTTGACCTCCGTGATCCTGCCGCAATCCTCTATGAAGTCAACGAGTGCCGAAAAGCATACCCTAACCACTATATCCGCCTCAACGCCTACGACCAGAGGCGGGGCAAGCAGACCATAGCGCTGTCCTTCATCGTGCAGCGGCCAGCCAGCGACCCGGGATTTGGCCTCACAAGGCAAGAAGGCGCTGACCGGAGAATTCACTACACTTTGCACAGTTATGCCACAGACAAACCCGAAGGCGAGCGCTTCGCCGACTAAGGCGGCTTGCTGCAAGGTCACTAACCCACAGCCGGTTCTGATTCCGGTTGTGGGTTTTCATTTTCTTGGCTCAGGCGGCCCCAGGAGCATTTCCTTGAATGCCCTGGCCGGCGGGGGAAGGTAATGCCCGCGCAAATGCACCACGTACCAATAGCGTTTGAGAGGGAATCCCTCGACCGGCAAAATCACCAGGCGCCCGGCCTCAAGCTCCAGTTGCACCACCTTGCGCGAGATGACAGCAATCCCCAGCCCATTGGCGACCCCTTGCTTTATCGTGCTGTTGTTGCCTAGCTCCATGTTGACACGGTACGCAATGCCGGCTGACTGAAAATAGCGCTCCATGGTTGCCCGTGTCCCGGATCCCGGCTCGCGCACCAAAAACCCCTCCCGGCCCAGAGCCGCAGCATTCACGAGCGGACCCCCTGCGAGAGAATGGTCGGGGTGGGCAATCACCACCAGGTTGTTTTCCATGAATGGGGTGGCATCCCAATCCTCGGCGTTGTCCGGCACTTGCCCCATCACCGCCAGGTCACTCTCCCTCGCCGCAATCCGGTCCAGCACGGCTGTCCGGTTGGCCACGTCCAGCATGATCGCCACTTGCGGAAATGCACGCCGGAATTGCCCCAAATATTCAGGCACAACGTACACCCCGACCGTCGTGTCAGCGGACACACGCAACCGTCCCAGCTCGCCGCCTTTCAGCGCACCCATCACCTGCCAGGTTTCGTCAATCAGCGCAAAAATTTTTTGACTGTATTCCCATAAGGCCAGACCGGCATCTGTCAGCTGAATCCGGTGCCCGATTTTCTCAAACAGCGGGAGGCCTGCCGCGCGTTCCAGACTTTTCACGTGCATCGATACAGCCGACTGGCTGATCAGCAGCTCTTCTCCGGCCCGGGAAAAGCTCAAATGTTTGACCACGATTTGGAAAACCTTCAGATGGTGTAAATTTACGGACCCCATGGAATCTCGATCCATTAAATGCCTGCCCCATTCTTCCACAAGGGAGCATCAGGCAGCACCACGGAGTGGGCCATAATGTGAAAAGACTCTCGCGAAATCAGGTGGGCCAGAGAAATGCTGGCCAGCGAACTGCCCAGGCAGGCTTCAAGTGCCTCCCAAATTTCAGGACGGACACAGTCGTTGCACTGATGCGTGCCGCAATCGCAAAATTCAATCGGCCCCTGCAGCGCGGTCATCGTATCCAGGAGCGAAATATCCTCTGGGGGACGGGCCAGCACAAATCCCCCGCTGGCCCCGCGCACCGAACGCACCAGCCCGGCCCGCTTCAGGTTCATCAGCAGTTGCTCCAGGTATTTATCCGACAAGTCCAGCTGCGGAGCCATCAGACTGATAGGCATAGGGGAAGTGGAAGACCGCTCGCCCAGAAGGGCTAAAATTCTCAGACCTGATTTAAAACCCGAGGACAATTTAAACATTGGGCTCCTCCTGGTATAAGGCTGTGCTGAGATATCGTTCCCCGGAGTCTGGGAGAATGACCACAACCACCTGCTTGCGCTCCGCATCCGCCAGCCACTTCACCGCTCCCGCTATGGCGGCCCCGCTTGAAATTCCTACCAGGATACCCTCGCTGCGGGCGATCTGCCGTGACGTTGTCAGAGCGTCTTGGCTTGGCACCGCGATCACCTGATCCACTACAGACAACTCCAGCGTGCCTGGAATAAATCCGGCCCCAATCCCCTGAATCTTGTGCGAGCCAGCCTGTCCGCCGTTCAAAATGGCTGATTCAGCGGGCTCTACACCGATAATGCGGACTGCGGGGTTCTTGCTTTTCAGATAGCGGGCCACCCCCGTAATCGTGCCGCCAGTACCAATTCCGGCTACCACCGCAGTGACCTCGCCATCCGTATCCTCCCAGATTTCCGGACCGGTGGTGAGAAAGTGCGCCATGGGATTAGCCCGATTGTCAAACTGGTGCAAGCTCGTGCAGCCCGCCACCTCTTTCTCAAGCTCGCGGGCCCGCTCAATGGCCCCTGTCATGCCCAAGCGGCCGGGAGTCAGGTCGAGCTGCGCGCCATAGGCCTGAAACAGCATCCGGCGTTCGATGGACGCCGAATCCGGCATGACCAAGATGCACCGGTACCCCCTCGTCGCCGCCACCATGGCCAGCCCGACCCCAGTGTTGCCTGACGTTGGCTCGACAATGGTCCCTCCAGGTTTCAACGCGCCGCTTTTCTCCGCGTCCTGAACCATGGCCAGGGCGATCCGGTCCTTCACACTGCCGCCCGGATTAAAGGATTCCAATTTACCCAGCACCACAGACCCTGCAGCATGTGACAGGGCTTGCAAGGCAATGAGTGGCGTCCTGCCAATAAGGTCGCATATCGAATCGTACGTTCGCATGTTCCGCCTCTTTTTCTATCGTCTGCTATTCCTATAGACATTGTCGTGATTATTATATCACAGCAAATCACACATATTAACCGAAAGGAGGAAGCCTATGGCCCGCAAGAAGAAGCCTCTCGTCCCCGGTTCTCAATTAGGGTTGCAAAAGTTGCAGGAGGAAATTTTAAAAGAGATCCGCCCGCACCGGACTCCGATGAGCGAGGAATTCCGCGCTATGGCGGCAAAAATTCTGGAACAGAGCGAAGAGTCCTCTACTCCGGAGTGATGATGTCCCCCATGTCATGGACCACGGTGCCGCCAAATTCCCGCACTCTGCGCACCGCCGCCAGCACCCCTGCGGCATAGGCGCTGCGGTCATGCACATCGTGGCGCAGGGTTAGGGTTTGGCCGCTCGCGCCAAAAATCACCGTCTGGTGGGCGACCATGCCCGGCAGGCGCACGGAATGCACCGGCACCGTGCTGACGTCGCGCTGCCATGAATCCGCAAGCAGTCCCGCCATCCGCCTCGCCGTGCCGGAGGGCCGGTCCTTTTTCGTATCGGGATGCGCTTCAAGCACTTCACCATGGTTGAGGTACCGGCTGGCCTCGAGGGCCAGCCGCTCCATAATCCATGCTCCCAGGGAGAAATTGGCAATAATCACGGCCCCGACTTGATAGCGGCGGACCATTTCGGCGATCTCCTCATACTGCCTGCCGGAAAATCCGGTCGTGCCTACCACAATGTCCCAGCGCCGTGCAATGGCCTCCATCACGCGCCCGTATGCGGATTCCGGTTCGGTGAAGTCGACAAGAACGGCATAGGGCGCAGCGATGTCCGCCAGGTTCCGGCTCACTATTACAGGCAAGCCTGGGTCCCCCCACAGATCCCCCAGCGCCATGCCTGCATGCGAGTGGCCCAAGGCCCCGGCCAGTTCCATATCAGCGGCCCGGGTTACGGCGCGGCCCACTTCCTTTCCTGTCTTGCCGGTAGCCCCGGCGACCACCACCTTGATTTTCGTCTCCATCAGATCCTCCTAAATGTTTCCTAAGTCGTATTCTTTCAAGAGACGGCTGGCAATAACCAACCGCATGATTTCTGAGGTGCCCTCGTAGATTTCCGTGACTTTAGCGTCACGCAGAAGCCGCTCCACCCCGTATTCACGCATATAGCCGTACCCGCCAAAAATTTGGATGGCATCGGCGGCATGCTGGACCGCCTTTTCTGACGCGAATAATTTCGCCATGGCGAACAAGGGGCGCTGTGCCGGCCCTTCCTCCCTCCGGTGGGCCGCCTCATAGGTCATCAGGCGGGCGGCGTGGAGGTCTGTCGCCATATCCGCCAGGCGCCACTGCACCCCTTCAAACTGCCCGATGGGCCTGCCGAACTGCTGGCGTTCGCGCGCATAGGCCAGGGACCGCTCCAGTGCCGTGCTCATGATTCCGACACTTTGCGCGGCAATGCCTATGCGCCCGCCGTCGAGCAAGAACAGCGCCATGCTGTAGCCCTGGCCCTCCTGCCCCAGACGGTTTTCCTCGGGGACGCTGACATCGTCCAAAATGAGCTCCGACGTCCTCGATGCCCGGATCCCCAGCTTGTCTTCGGGAGGGCCGAAGCTGAGCCCGCTGGCTCCCTTGGGGACAATAAACGCCGTAATGCCTTTTTCACCCAGCGCAGGATCCATCGTGGCAAAGACGATGTACCAGTCCGCCTCTCCGGCACTGGTGATAAAGACCTTGCGGCCGCTCAGGTGGTACTCGCCGCCCGATTTCACAGCCCGGGTGCGCATCGCCGCCGCATTCGACCCGGATTCCGCCTCAGTAATCGCAAAGGCCCCAATCGCCGTCCCCCGGCACAGATCCGGCAATAGCCGCTGTTTCTGCTCATCGTTGCCAAATCGCCAAATTCCTTCAATATGCAAAGAATTATGCACTTCATAAATCACCGCCGTGGCGGGGTCCGCCGCTGCTATCGCCTCCACGACCAGGGTCTGCGCCAGGTAGCTGGCCCCCGCTCCTCCCCACTTGGGATCCACGATCATTCCCAGGTAGCCTTGCCGGCCGAGCATCTCAATATTTTCCCGCGGAAACATAGCCAAACGCTCATATTCCTGCGACTTCAGCGCAATCGTGCTCTTCACGAGCTCCAAAATCGCGTCGCGAATTGCATTTTCTTCCTCGTTGAGAATACTGAGGGCCATTGCACTCACTCTCCTTCGGCCGTGGCCTTAAGCCACTGAGCGATTAATTCCCGTGCAAAATGGGGAGCAGGCTGCCCGTCACGGATTTGGGACACAGACTTTTGCCAGGTGTCTTGCAGACGGCCGTCTTTAGCAATGTCTGCCGCAATATCCTGCAGTGCTTGTTCCAACAGATTTTCCGCCTGGTGTTCCCGCATCTGACCCCAAATGGCGTGTTCCACAAGATAACTCCGGTGGTCGGCAATAGCCTGAGCCAGTTCTTCCACCCCTTCACCCCGGTCAGCGGATGTCTTGATGATGGGGGGAACCCACGCTTGCGGGTGCGCCAATCCCAGCATGGACCGCAAGGAGCGGATGGTTCTGTCTGACCCTTCCCGGTCGCCCTTGTTGACCACAAAGATGTTGCCAATCTCCAAAATACCCGCCTTAATCGCCTGAATATCATCGCCCAGTCCTGGGGCGAGGACCACCAGCACGGTCTGCGCGAAACGCATGACGTCCACTTCCGCCTGACCGGCTCCTACCGTTTCAATGAGCACCACATCAAATCCGGCCGCATCCAGCAAGGTCATGGCCCCAAAAGTGGCCCGGGACAGCCCTCCCACATGGCCCCGGCTTGCCAGGCTCCGCATGTAGACCCCGCCGTCGTCCACAGAGTCCTGCATGCGAATGCGGTCTCCCAAAATCGCTCCCCCGGTGAATGGACTCGAGGGATCCACGGCCAGAATGCCGACAGTCTGGTGGTTGCGCCGCAACTGCAGGGTCAGCGCATTGACCAGGGTGGATTTGCCCACACCGGGCGCTCCGGTGATGCCGATGACGTGGGCATTTCCGGCATGGGGAAACAGTCTGCCCACCAAGTCGTTGCCGCGAGCCTGCCCCTCATCGATCCACGACAGACCGCGGGCGACGGCCCGGCGGCGGCCCTCCCTGATTCCGCGGTACAGCGTTTCCATATCCATCACTGCATCCCTTTATTCTGCCGGATGTACTCGACAATATCCTGAGTGTCTGTGCCGGGCCCAAATACCTGGCGGATACCAGCGTCCATCATGGCCGGAACATCCTCTTCAGGGATAATGCCGCCGAGCAGGACCAGCATGTCTTCCAACTCATTGCCGCGCAAAAGCTCCATGATTCTCGGCACCAGCGTCGGGTGGGCTCCCGAGAGAATAGAAATAGCCAGCACATCGACATCTTCCGACAGTGCCGCATCAACGATCTGTTCGGGAGTCTGGTGCAGGCCCGTGTAAATCACTTCCATGCCCGCATCCCGCAAAGCCCGGGCAATCACTTTGGCTCCCCGGTCATGTCCGTCCAGCCCGGGTTTAGCCACCAACACGCGTATCATGCGATTCACTCCCCGCACTCCTATAGTGACAGTCTATGGCATTTGGTCTGGCAGGGTCACAAGTTCGCAAAACCCCCTTCAGTGTACCATTTTCGGACACCAGAACCGACAAAGAAGACTCAAGGCATCTGCTTTTGGGACGAATCAGAATTTTTGCGCATGCTAAGCCGCCGTTCGCCATTTTTAATGGCGGGCGGCGAACGGCGCTACCATAACTCCCTCAGTTTTTTAGTGAGAAGGTGGCGTCCCGGAAATCGCAGAGCCTATTCAGTAAGCCGTTGTCCTAGACAGCCGCAGGCAACGGTTCCCAGCGCGGTT
>DAHWJO010000439.1:0-580 GCA_027344105.1 Sulfobacillus sp. | reverse complement strand
GGTGAAGCGATCCGTGCGCGGCTGGCGGCAGTCTCAGAGTCTCTTCGGGCAGAGGGGCTGAAGGTCGTGATCGAAGCCGTAGAGGGCCAACCTGCCGAAGCGATCGCCTATTACGCGCGACAGATAAAAACGGACCTGCTGGTGATCGGACATATTCTACAGTTTTCGCTGGGGCACTGGCTGCAGGGATCCGTCGCCAAAGCGCTTTTGCGGGAGTTACCTTGTAGTATTCTCGTAGCGAAATAGTTGGAAGGTCAGCATCTAAGCAACCCACCCTTGCGGGTTGGTGCTGTTCAGGCTAATGCAGATTTTTCCGTTCCAAGGTAAAAGTCCGTGGGGCCGTTTGTTTGAGGTATGAGCCGTATGAGCTAATTCCGCACGTACGGATCTGTGCGGGGCCGGTGGGTAACTACTGTCTTTACCGCGACCAACGGTGTAATCCGGAATATTTCGAAGAGTATATCCACAGCTGTGTGCAAAGCTCCGTGGGCCACCGCATCAAAGAAAGCATACTTCCGGTGTTTATGCGCTCGTGCGTCAATGAATAAGCAGGATTCGGGATATGGCGCGGATTGCAGCC
>DAHWJO010000438.1:0-582 GCA_027344105.1 Sulfobacillus sp. | reverse complement strand
GTGCGGGCCCACCATACAATCAAGCAGTTAAGTGGTTTTCCTTAGCCATTTATGGATTCTATTGAATAAATGCTGCATTTATGCTGCACTAAGCCTGAACTCAAGTGCAGCGCGGAGTGCAGCATGGCGACCATAAATTCACGGGAAGACCAGGACGGCATCACGATCGGGTGGCAGGCCATCGTTCGTAGAAAAGGCCATCCATCCCAAACAAAGACCTTCCGGGCGAAACGCGACGCGGAAGCCTGGGCACGGGGCATTGAATCCGAGATGGACCGGGGCGTCTGGCGGGATCGGAGCGAGGCGGAGAACACTACACTTAAGGAGTGTCTGGATCGCTACCTGGCGGAAGTTACCCCAAAGAAAAAATCCAAGGGCGAGGGCTGGTACGTCCAGGCGTGGATGACGCGGCCTATCGCGTCTCGGTTCATGGCGTCGATCCGGGGTAAGGATCTGGCGTCCGAGATCAGGGCCATGGAAGGCGAAGGCAAGGGCGCCAACCATATCCGCTTGCACCTGGCGGTCATCTCCCACTTGTTCAATGTGGCCCGCCGTGAGTGGGGCATGGAGTCCCTGGAAAAT
>DAHWJO010000437.1:0-583 GCA_027344105.1 Sulfobacillus sp. | reverse complement strand
TTCTCTACGGCCTCGGCGTCGGGGTGCTGCGCGATGCGGCGAGCATGCCCGGCGAGGTGAGCGAGATCGTCAACGACATCACCGAGATCGGCAGCGCTGCGGTGGACACGGCCGAGAGCGAGGAATCGAACGAGGCGGCGTACGCTGAACTCGTCGAGTTCATCAGAGTCAGTGTGCAAGTGGTCTTCGAGGAGCTCGCCCCGATGCGCGAGCCGCCGCCCTCACCTGGAGCACCCTTTCATTGAAGCCTGAGAGTCCCGCCAAAGAGTTCGCCCGCCGCCGCACCGCGCTGCTGCGCTTGATGGGCCGAGATGCCATCGCCATCGTGCCCTGCGCCCCGGTGCGCAAGCGTAACAACGACGTCGATTTCCCCTACCGCCAGGACAGCGACTTCCACTATCTCACCGGCTTTCGCGAGCCGGAGTCGGTCGCCGTGCTGGTGCCCGGGCGCGAGCAGGCCGAGTACATCCTGTTCGTGCGCGAGCGCGATCCGGCGCGTGAGACGTGGGATGGCCGGCGCGCCGGTCCCGCCGGCGCCCGGCGCGTCTTCGGTGCGGACGATGCGTTTCCGATCACGGACATC
>DAHWJO010000436.1:0-584 GCA_027344105.1 Sulfobacillus sp. | reverse complement strand
GATGCACTGTTTCGCAGCACTCCGGGGGAATCGCCCGTGCGTGGACAGATCCCGTTAGCGACCGAAGGGGTGTGGCAAGCGATCCGCGACAAATGGACCAAGGGTGTTGGCACGGATGTCAGCACAAAATAATCGCACGCCAGGCCACAGTCTCACGGTTACGTTTTTCGATTGCGAGGTATAATGACATTGCGGTGACAACGCAATGGTTAAAACATGTGTAGAGTTGCCCCGGTCGTGCCGCGACCGGGGACTCTATTAACGGTGGATATTTATCATTTACGCAGGTCTTTGTACAAGCATAGTGCATAATAGCTCGTACCGAGTATGGTTGCTCTGAACCTCCCCACGGCTAAAGCCGGGGGGTTCTAAAAACCTCTACCGTAATGCGGAATACTGACAACACGATAGCCAAATACATGGGTTTGCCCTCGCGAATCTAGCGCTCCCACCACTCCGATTGTTTGTCCACCCACCCATAGTGGTGGGCAACAATTATGGTAGCACATCCAGATGTTGGATGTCATAGCGCAATCACCCAGCGATTGTTGGTCTAAGTCTAAAACAGCTGCAATGGGCTACCC
>DAHWJO010000435.1:0-584 GCA_027344105.1 Sulfobacillus sp. | reverse complement strand
ACAAAAATGGTTTTCATCCCCGCCTGTTGGGCGCCATAAATATCCCGATACATATCATTGCCGACATAGATCGTTTCATGGGGAGCCACTTCCAGTTGCTCTGCGGCCATAGTGAATAATCGCGGGTCTGGTTTGCGATAGCCGTAGTCACCGGAAATAACCCGTACGTCAAAATATTTCTTGATACCCAGCGCGCGCATTTCGGGGAGCGCAAAGCAGCGTTGCGCGTCGGAAACGGTCGCCATCCGGTAGCTTTCCTGAACACTTTTCAGGATGCGTTTGACACCGTCGTAACGCTCCAGGCGGGTGCGGGAGAGACCACGATGCAGGCGGGCCAGTTCTCTGGCCAGTTTCGCCCGGCCTTTGAGGGGTTTGCTGTTCTCCTGGACGAGCAGCGTGTGCCAGATCGCCTCGACGTCGATTTCCGGATATCTTTCCGCAGATTGGCGTTTTCCTTCTTTCAGGATGGCAAAGTAGCGTTCGCGGACCTCACGCCGGTTCATGAAGACCCGGTGATAGGTGAGATAATGGGATATGCCGCGATAAACCTCCTCCATTTCCTCATTGGTTTCAATGTTGATCAA
>DAHWJO010000434.1:0-587 GCA_027344105.1 Sulfobacillus sp. | reverse complement strand
TCATGCTGCGGGCTTTTTTTGTGCGCGAATGTTCACAGGTAATGGCTTGCTCCTGGGTGATACTGGAAAAAAACCAGATAGCCTCTTGGAGAAAACTCTGGTACCAGTCCTGGAGTACACTTCGTGAGAAATAAGGGTCTTCCTCTTATAATAATCAATGGGTTAATACATACTCAAAAGCAGACTTCATTATCCACCTTCACCAAAGGACATCGTTTAACGCTGAGGTTGGATATAGGTTGGATCGCAAAAATAAAGGCACCTAGCAAATTACGCTAAGTGCCTGATTCTTTTGGCTCCCCGGGACAGGCTCGAACTGCCGACCTAGTGATTAACAGTCACCATTTTTGTAATTATCTCACCATGATTTATATTGATTTATGCCTATTTATGACACAATTATTGACACAGTACATAAAAATTGACAAACTCTGATCAACCGCTCACCCCTTCCAGAGCAAGTGATTTTTAGGAACTAATCCACCATGGCAACCTTCCGCAAAAGAGGCGATTATCAGTGGCAGGCCATCGTCCGCAAAGCTGGTTTTGATCCGGTCTACGCCACGTTTGATACCAAGAAAGAGGCG
>DAHWJO010000433.1:0-589 GCA_027344105.1 Sulfobacillus sp. | reverse complement strand
ACACCCCCGCGTCAGGCGAGGTGCGAATATGGCTGCGAACTCGGTATGAGTCGCTAGCTGATGGCCCATCTCAATCGGCCGAATATCAATTTATTGGTGAGGAAGTCTTCACGTTGAGCGCCGTAGACACATTATTTGCGGTAACCGACGGCTGCCAGCGCTTGCGATTGTCGACAGAGTCATACGGCCCGTAGCCCGGACGCCGTTCCATTATTAAACCGCACACAAAGCCATTGTGTGCGATTCAGAATGCTGTCCCATCACCGTTTTTATCCCTTAGTCCCAAATTTCGTATTTTGAACCGCACAAAACATGATAAGATGGACTACAATGTGGTATTGACGAAGGGGGGATCCACCAACGACATGAACACCGTGGAACCCATCCGGGAAATGAAACACATTCAGGCCCTGCGCGCGGTGTTGCGCAATCAATCGCTCCGCAATGAGCTCTTGTTTGTGTTGGGCATCAATTCGGGGCTGCGGATCAGTGACATCTTGACGGTAAAGGTGGGGGATGTATTTCGGGCCCCCGGTAAACCTCGGAATGATCTGACCATCCTGGAGAAAAAGACGGGGAAGACCAAACG
>DAHWJO010000432.1:0-592 GCA_027344105.1 Sulfobacillus sp. | reverse complement strand
CTGAACGATGGGTCTGTCTGCATATAAGGTACTCAAAGGTCCCACATCCTGATCCGGCACCGTTGCATCGAGGCCGCGACCGGGCCACAGAGGGCTGCCAACCCCACCAGGACACCGAAAGGGAAGGCGGGCGAGTGATGCGCCTTGCAGAGCATATCGGCGCTGGACTTGCCGAATGTACAGCGCATGAAATCAGCATTCGCTACCAGCAAGCCGGTACCCGTACCCGGAGAGGTGAACCCATCAGCCTTTTCTGGTACCTTGCAGGGGCAGCAGGAATCCTTCTGGATATCGAGCGCAAATGAACCCGGTTGTATCCTCTCCTCAAGTGGTCGGGATTCCTGCTGCCCCAAAATCATAAAAAGGTGCCGCAAAAGCACACGATCCAGCACCCACATCCGCCAGAAACGCCCTCGAACACTGCACATCCCGCCCCAACACGGAACACCCGCCAAAAGCCCGCATACATATTGATATAAAAATATGCTGTGATATTATTATACCGGAAGAGGTGTCCTCCTGGTCCTTTGATGCGCCCGCGACGAGGTCCTGACGGCACCACTTTTCCGGTATACCTCCTACGTATAGTTTA
>DAHWJO010000431.1:0-593 GCA_027344105.1 Sulfobacillus sp. | reverse complement strand
TGGTGGGTTGTGAGGGGATCGAACCCACGACCCGCTGATTAAGAGTCAGCTGCTCTACCAACTGAGCTAACAACCCGAAGGACCCGTATTATAGGAATTTTTGCCGAGAAGGCAAGTGCTGATGCCGTGCTTTAGTGGGCCGCGCGTTGCCGCAGTCGGATCACCACCTCGACTTTTTCCACCTCAGTCTCCGGTGGTAGCTCGGGGAGCTCGCTAATTTGCAGGGCAGACCCAGGGATATCCTGGAGCTCTCCAGAATCTACATAGTAGAAATGATGATGAAGGGATACGTTGGGGTCATAGAATACCTTGCCGGGCTCTACAATCACTTCGCGCACCAGGGTGTGATCGGCGAAGAGGCCAAGGGTGTTGTAGACAGTCGCCTTCGATACTACGGGATAATCCGCATTGACGCGCTGCATGATCTCTTCAGCGGAAAGATGCGCGCAGGAGGAGAAGAGCGCGTAGCCAATCTCTACCCGCTGACTTGTTGGGTTGACGCCCGCGTCGCGAAGCACTTCCAGTACACGTTGCTTGTTCCAGTCGTTATTTTCCAAGGGCGGCCTCGCTTTAATTTTAAACTGGTTATAATT
>DAHWJO010000430.1:0-594 GCA_027344105.1 Sulfobacillus sp. | reverse complement strand
GAGCAGCGTCTTGGCGTTGGTCGGTGGGGGCACCGATGCGGCACCGTAGGCTCCCCCCAGTCCCAACTCTACCCGGGGGGCACGGCCGCATAGGCGCTAACCTAAGGCTGCCGAATCATGCGGAAGAGCCATTGTTTTGGACAGGAGACTTTACAGAAAAAGCCCATATGATACCCTGTCCCTAGCCCCCTTTGCGCGGTCATTCCCAGGGGAATGAATCTGGCCGCAATCTGTGAGGGATCAGCAGGGGAAAAGAAAGGAGGGTGGCACTATGGAGGGGCAGTGGGCCAGCAGGCACCGCACGGCTCTCGTCACAGGCAGTTCGCGCGGCATTGGGCGGGCGGTGGCGTTGGCGCTGGCCCGGGACGAGGGCATGGACATCGCCGTGCATTACCGGCGGAACCGCGATGCGGCGGAGGCGGTGTGCCGGGAGATTCGGGCGTGGGGCCGCAAGAGCGTGCCGTTTCAGGCGGATCTCGAGCACCCTGAAGAGCGGGCGAGATTGTTTGAGGGGGTGGCGGGAGCCTTTGGGGGTCTGGATATATTTGTCGCGAACGCGGCCGCGACCGCCTTTAAGCCCTTGGAGGCCCTGAC
>DAHWJO010000042.1:0-23178 GCA_027344105.1 Sulfobacillus sp. | reverse complement strand
CGTCCCCCTCGCGTACGCTGGCGGTACTGGATCCGTAGGGATCTGGGAGACCCAGACTGTGCCGACAATCCCTTTCGCGCTCTCTCCCGCCGGGAGAGGGCTTTTTGCTGTGCCCAAGAAGGTGTCAGGCTCCCGGTGACAGGGAGTGAGAAGAGCATGTGGTACAATGACGACCGTAGAGGAGGGCTTCTTGTGGCGAAAGTCAGCTTTTGGGGTGGGGTAGGCATTACCGGCTCCAGTAAAGTCCTGGTGGAAGACGAAGGGTGGCGCGTCCTGTGCGATATTGGACTGGACCGGCCGCACTCCGACCTTTATCACCATCCCGTGGATCCCCGGCCTGGCAAGGAATTGGCCGACCGCCTCCGGGCTGGAGAGGCTCCGTGGCTGCCGCGCCTGTTCAGTGAGGACGCCGTAGCCGGAACGGGGCTGGCAGGTGGCGGCGATGGGCGCACCGCAGTGTTCATTACCCATGCCCACGTCGACCACATTGGCTTGGCAGGATGGGTCGACCCTGTAGTTCCTCTCTATGCGGCTCCTGAGACCAAGGCCATCCGGGAGGCCCTGTCGGCGGTAGGCCGTGCGGCCGAGCAGGATCCCACATTTGACTTGATTTTTGCTGAGAAAGTCATGCTGGAGGGAAAGACTCCTACGATTATCCCGATGGCGGCAGATCAGCCGCTCAGCTTCGGCCCGTTTACCGTGACCCGCTATCCAGTCGACCACGACGTGCCAGGAGCTTCGGGCTACATCATTGAGACCCGTCACCAGCGGGTGGCCTTTACCGGAGATATCCGCCTCCACGGCCGCCACAAGGACTGGGTCGAAGTATTCTGCGAGCATGCCCGGGGCGTGGACGCGCTGATCATTGAGGGCACTACCCTGGGAGTACATACCCGTGAGGCCGAATATCCTGTAATGGAAGAGCAGGTCGACAAAAGTTTTGCGGACATCATGCGCCACACCAAAGGGCTGGCCCTCATTACCCTGCGTCCCCGAAATATCGAGCGAATTGAATCTTTCACCCAGATTGCCCGCTCTTTTGGGAGGACGGTTTTGTGGTCCAAGGAGTTCGCGACCTTCCTGAGCGCCTACGGCATTCCCTCCGCAGTCATGGAGTATTCCCCGGACCAATTGGCCAGGATCGCCGCCGCTCCTAGCCACTATCTCATTCAGATGTGGCCGCGTGATATCCCGTGGATGACAGATTTGCCATTGGGCCCGGACAGCGTCTTTATCCAGGCCGACGGCGACCCCAGACTGTCTTCGCCCGCCGGACGGTCTTTGCAGCATTGGCTCGCCAAGTACCGGGTGCCTTTGCGGACTGCTGGATCCCGCGGGCATGCAAGCCCAGAAGCTCTTCACCAGATTGTCGGCTGGATCGAGCCGAAAGTCGTCTATCCGCTTCACACGCATGCGCCGGAATTGCTGCTGCCTGAGCCGCCTGTGGTGCGGGTCGTACCGGAATACGGCAAGCGCTACGCAATGGGCTAAGCCCTGCAGGCCTGGGGCCGCAGGGCTTGGCGCATCATGATCTTCCTCAGTGAGTGAGCTCAAAGGCGTTGACGATGACCACCACCACCATGAACAGCACATAAATACGCAGACCCCAGATGATGGCCTTCAGGGTGGGGGAAAGGGGGAGACGCCCCAGGTGCTCCACCTTGTCTCGCGCGGTTTCATGATCCGCCAGCAACTCCTCAATAGATAGGTCAGCGCCTTGAGGGTGGTTATCCAGCATCATTGACTGCATGGTCGTGCCTCCTTTTTCTTTTGATAATCCAGCCCCAATTAAAACAGGCGGGGGAAAATGACCGACAAAGCATACACAATACCTGCGATGGTGACAAATATTCCCACCGCCAGGCCCATGGCATTGAGCCACCAGGTGCTGCGGTGCGGTCCCATAATTTCACGGTCATTGGCCAATATGAGCAGAAAGCCAATTGCGGGCGGCATGGTCAGCACGGCAATCACATTGACCATAATGACCACCATTTCCAAAGGAAAGCCTGGCAGCAGCACCAGGGCGCCGGCCACTGCGGCGATGCCGATCAGGATGAGGTAAAATCCCTTGGCATCGTGGAACGAACGATTCAAACTGTGAGCGGTCCGGGTCACTTCCCCGAAAGCATAGGCGGAGGAGGTGGAGATTACCGTGGCGGCAACCAGTCCCGCCTCCAAGACCCCAAGGGCAAACAAGGCGCCACCCACCCGGCCCACATAGGGGACAAGCGCCTGGGCAAACTGGGCAGTGCCGAACTGGCTGGCATTCATGTGGTGCACATACAGAGGCGCGGTGGCAATGATGCAGGCCAAGGCGGCAATAGCGGCCAGCGTGGCGCCTAAAGTGGTGTCAATGCGGCCATGGCGGATATCACGCACCGTCAGTCCCTTGTCACTGACTGCTCCTTGCTGGAAAAATAGCATCCAGGGGGTGATGGTGGCACCGATATCAGACAGGAGCAAAATGAGCATATTAACATTAAAGCCTCCCGCCAGGGGCTGCCAAGACCATAGCGCATGGGTCACCGCACCCCAGTCGGGGTGTGTCATGATGGCTACGGGCACAAAAATGAGATTGCCAAGGGCCAGAGCCAGCACGAGGCGCTCCCAAGCCCAGTAGCGGCGGACCACCACGGCAATGGCGACGATGACGATGCCGGCGCCCACTGCGGCCCAGGCCGGGACGCCAAAATAGCCAGCTCCGGCCACGATGCCAACGAACTCTGTCACCAGGGTCAGAAAATTGGTAAAGAGCAGGTCGAGCATGGCAAAGTTTCCCCAAAAGCGCCCGAATCGGCGGTAGATCAAGTCGGCGTGGCCCGTTTGTGAGGCGGCCCCCAGACGCACGGTGATTTCCTGCGCCACCAGGGCCATGACAAACGTCAGGACCACGAAAGGCAAAAAGAAGCCGATGCCGAATTGAGAACCGGTGGCTGCATAGGACAGCATGCTGGGGGCATCATTTTCACCGAGCATCACCAGCAGCCCGGGGCCCACCAGCAGCCATAACAGCCGGGCGGGGCGGCGGGCCAGGCGGGCGGTCTCCACCTGCCGGCGGTCTGCGGCGCGGTGCAGATGCTCCTGGGAGAAAGACGGTTCGGGAGGAGTCTGGGGGGTCATGTGTGCATCACCTCAAGTTTCTTAGGAGTAGTTTTCTTTGTTAGCCTCAGGCAATAACACCTTATGGCAAGAGACGTACAGAGGTGAGCGATGTTCCCTGATTTTCTTGATCTGCGCAGTGCTGGGAAAAATTTGGGTATGGTATTATGTGGGTGCATGCACAAGGAGCGAGGTCCGGCCCTTGACACAGATGGTATACTACGATTGAATGGCAATAAAAGTCAAAGTCAGCGAAGAGGGGAGTGCCATGGCCAGTCTTAGTGATGAAATCGAAGTGTACCTTAGGCGTCTGCTATCCCAGTCGGAAGCGGGTGTGATCGAGATCCAGCGTGCGGACATTGCGGGGCGTTTTGACTGCGTGCCCTCTCAGATTACGTATGTGCTGATGACACGGTTCACTCCCGAGCGGGGGTACTTGGTGGAAGGGCGGCGCGGTGGCGGCGGAGGCATCAAGGTTCTGCAGATGATTGCCGGATTTGAGGACGTGATGGTGGCTGTTCAGGGTTTGGACAGCATAGATCAGGGCCGAGCCATCAGCGTAGTGGAGAGGCTTTACGAAGGAGGACATATTACCGAGCGGGAGCGGGCTCTGGTGATGGCGGCGATGCGGCGCGACGTGCTTGAAGTGGGTCTGCCGGAGCGGGACCGTCTGCGCGCGCGTCTGCTGCAAGCCATGATTACCACCCTGTTGCGGCCTAAAGGGGCGACGTAAAATGGAGAACAGTCACGAACCGCGCGCGGACCGTGCGCAACTATGCCAGCGTTGCGAGACCCAACCGGCATCGGTCCATGTGACCACAGTGGTCAACGGGGAAAAATTTGACCGCTATCTGTGTGAAGACTGCGCGCGCCAGGAAGGTGCCTATCATTTGATGCTGGTGCCGCAGTTCACGATACAGCACGTGCTGGGAGGCCTTATCGGGCTCAACCCCTCCGGACAGCATAAAGAGCCTACGCCTGATAAGAGCTGTCCGGATTGCGGATATTCCTATCAGCAGTTTGCAGAAACGGGACGGCTGGGATGTGACCGCTGCTACCAGGCTTTCGCAGAGGAACTGGAGCCTCTGGTCAAGCGCCTGCACGGCAGCGTCGAGCACCACGGGAAGGTGCCGCGCCGCAGTGGGCAGGATATTCTGCATCAGAGGACTCTTGAGGAACTGCGCGCCAAAATGAAAGACGCCATCACCCAAGAGGCTTTTGAGGAGGCGGCACGCTGGCGTGACGAGATCCGTGCGCTGGAAGACCAGCATATCGAGCAGGGGAGCCAAGACAATGGAGCCGTTTAGCGCGTGGATGGAGGCTCAGGGGCCGGATGCCGACATTGTGCTGTCAAGCCGGATCCGGTTGGCGCGGAATTTGAAAGACACGCGCTTCCCGAACCACATGGCCGCAGAAGACGCGGAAGTTATGCTGGGAAAAGTGGGGACGGCGATTCAGGGTGTGTCAGGCCGGTGGCCCCTAGGATTTCAAAGAATGGGAGAGTTGTCTCCTATTAACCGGCAGGTGCTGGTTGAGAAGCACCTGATCAGCCCGGCGATGATGGAAGAGCCGATTGGATTTCGTGCGATCGCCATTGATGATCCGGAAAGTATTAGTATTATGGTGAATGAAGAAGATCATCTGCGTATCCAGGCGCTGCTGTCGGGTCTGCAGCTCCCGGAGGCATGGTCCGTCGCCGATCAGCTGGACGACCAGTTGGAGTCGGCGCTGGACTTCGCCTTCGACGCGCGCCTAGGCTATCTGACAGCGTGCCCGACCAATATTGGCACCGCCATGCGGGCGTCGGTGATGGTGCATCTTCCGGCGCTGGTGCTCACCCGCCAGGCTCCCCAAGTTTTCACGACGCTGGCTCAGATTGGCATGGTGGTGCGAGGGCTGTATGGGGAAGGATCCGATGCTGTCGGCAACATTTTTCAAATTTCGAATCAGGTATCGCTGGGGTTAGGTGAAGACGAGTTCATTCACAACCTCACGACGGTGACCCAGCAAATTGTCGGCCGGGAACGCCATGCCCGCGAATATTTGCGGCACAATGCCGAATTGATGCTGGCCGACCGGGTGGAACGGGCATGGGGACTCATGAGCCATGCCAGAATCATGACCTCGGAAGAGGCTCTGAGATTATTATCAGAAGTAAAACTGGGACAGGATTTGAACCTGCTGCCAGCGACAAAGAGCACTTTCGCCCAGTTGACCCTCTTTACACGGCCCGGATTTCTGCAATCGCAAACTGGCCGCGAACTGAATACCGGGGAAAGAGATCAGATGCGCGCCACGCTTTTGCGCAAGCGGCTGCAAGAAGAAGCGCAATCAGCTTGACGCCAAGCTGGCCGACATGTTGGCTGAAAGAGAGGGAAGGGGAATGGCGATGTTCGGGCAATTTACCGAAAAGGCGCGGCGCGTGGTGATTCACGCGCAAGATGAGGCACGCCGGATGGGACATAACTTTGTGGGCACAGAGCACTTGCTGCTGGGCCTGATACGTGAAACCAATTCACTGCCGGCTAAAGTTTTGCAATCGATTGGCTTGGATCTGGAGACAGTTCGGGCTGAGGTGTTGAAAGCGACGGGGCGGGGTCCAGCCATTGGGCCCAATGAGGAAGTGACCTTTACTCCCCGTGCCAAGAAAGTCGTATTGGAACTGGCTGGGCAGGAGGCCCGGGCTCTAAATCAGAATTATATTGGGCCCGAGCACCTGCTCTTGGGTTTGATCCGCGAAGGGGAAGGTGTGGCGGCCCAAGTGCTCCTCGCGGCCGGAGCCGATTTGAACAAGGTGCGGCACCAGCTTCTACACAATGCCGCCGGAGGCCAGGCGGCCGCTGGCAGCGCCTCGGAGCAGGCGCCTTCGGTGAACACTCCGACACTGGACCTCTATGGCCGGGACCTGACGCAAATGGCCCGCGAAAGCAAGCTGGATCCTGTGATTGGGCGAGACAAAGAGGCGGAGCGTGTGATTCAAATTCTCAGCCGGCGCACGAAAAACAATCCCGTGCTGATTGGAGAGCCCGGGGTGGGCAAGACGGCGGTGGTTGAGGGCTTGGCGGAGCGGATTGTGGAAAACAAAGTGCCGGAAATTCTCAAGGACCGCCGGGTGGTGGCGCTGGATTTGGGCGCAATGCTGGCGGGCTCCAAGTACCGGGGCGAGTTTGAAGACCGGCTGAAACGGGCCATGAATGAAATCCGCGAGGCCAAAAACGTCATCCTCTTTATCGATGAGATGCACACGATTGTCGGGGCAGGAGCTGCGGAAGGGGCCATTGATGCGGCCAACATCCTCAAGCCGGCGCTGGCGCGCGGAGAATTGCAGGCCATTGGGGCGACAACGCTGGATGAGTACCGCAAGTATGTGGAGCGCGACCCGGCGCTGGAACGCCGGTTTCAGCCCATTATGGTGGAAGAGCCCTCGGCGGAAGAGGCGCTGCAGATACTGAAGGGGCTGCGCGACCGCTATGAGGCGCATCACCGTGTCAACATCATCGACGAGTCGCTGGAAGCTGCCGTGCGGCTGTCTGACCGCTATGTTTCTGACCGATTTCTTCCGGATAAGGCCATCGACCTGATCGACGAGGCCGCGTCCCGGGTGCGCCTGAAGAGTTATGTGGCACCGCCCGACCTGAAGGATCTGGCTGAGAAACTGGAGGAAATCCGCAAGGAAAAAGAGGCGGCAGTCCAAGCTCAGGAGTTCGAAAAGGCGGCGCAGATGCGCGATGAAGAGCAGAAGCTGCGCGAAGAACTGGACCGCGAAACTCAGGAGTGGCATACCCGTCAGGGCAAAGAGGCGATTAATGTCACACCGGAGGACATTGCCCATATTGTTTCATCATGGACGGGCATTCCGGTCGAGAAGTTGAAGGGGGAAGAGTCCGAGCGCTTATTGAAGCTGGAAGACGAGCTCCATGCCAGGGTCGTCGGACAGCAAGAGGCGGTCGAGGCGGTGAGCCGTGCAATCCGTCGGGCACGCGCCGGACTCAAAAATCCGAGACGCCCGATTGGGTCCTTCCTCTTCCTGGGACCTACCGGGGTAGGGAAGTCGGAACTCGCCAAAGCCCTAGCCGGAGCCCTCTTTGGGGATGAGGAGGCTATGGTGACCATTGACATGTCCGAGTATATGGAACGGCATGCCGTATCCCGACTGATGGGAGCGCCTCCGGGCTATGTGGGGTATGAGGAAGGCGGCCAGCTGACAGAAGCCGTCCGGCGCCACCCCTATTCCGTGGTCTTGCTGGATGAGATCGAAAAAGCTCACCCCGAGGTGTTCAATATTCTTCTGCAGGTCTTGGAAGAGGGGCGTCTGACGGAGGCGAAAGGGCGCACGGTCGACTTCCGCAACACCGTCATCATCATGACCTCAAACGTGGGGGCGGATCTCATCAAGCGCCAGAACACCATTGGATTTCGCCGGGAGTCGGATGAGGGCAATTACCGGGAGATGAAAGACCGGCTGATGGAGGAGGTCAAGCACACTTTCCGCCCGGAATTCATCAACCGGGTCGATGAAATCATTGTCTTCCATGAGCTGTCGGGAGAACAGCTGGCCGAAATCGTCGGCATCATGCTGGCGGAGGTGGAGGAGCGAATCCGCCAGAATGGCTACCGGCTGTCGATCACGGACTCTGCTAAACTAGTGATTGCCAAGGACGGCTACGACCCGGTATTTGGGGCCCGGCCGCTGCGGCGCGCGATTCAGCGGCTGGTCGAAGACCCCTTGGCCGAGGCCATCTTAGCAGCGAGATTTCCTGAAGGGTCTCTGATCCTGGTCGATGCCGAAGGCGGCAAGCTGACCTTTACCAAAATGACTGAGAGTGATTCCGTCCTAAGCGATTAACGGAGGTGACGAAGATCCGGGAACAGACACGGTATGTATGCCAGGTTTGCGCAACGGCCAGTGCCCGCTGGCTTGGCCGTTGCCCGGGCTGCGGCGGATACAATACGATGGAACAGGAAATAGTGAAAAGAGAACCGCAAGCCGCGCCCGCCCCTGCAGGTGACGGTCCGGTCCTCATTGGCGCTGTTGAAACCGAGAGCACTCAGCGCATTTCCACCGGTATTCCTGAAGTGGACCGGGTTTTGGGAGGCGGGATGGTGCCTAATGGGTATTTTCTCTTGGGCGGCGATCCAGGGATCGGGAAGTCGACGCTGCTCCTGCAGATTGCCGCCTTTGTCAGCCGCACCGGTCCTGTCCTCTACATCACCGCGGAGGAATCGGCGGGACAGACCCGCATCCGTGCGGAAAGACTGGGAGCTTTGCCTGAGGGTTTGTATGTGATGGCGGAGGGAAACATCCAGACCATTGAATCAGTCATTCTTGGGCGGCCTTGGCAACTGGTGGTGGTGGATTCCCTGCAGACCGCCTATGATGCGGAAATCGAGAGTGCGCCAGGAAGCGTAGGCCAGGTGAGAGGCATTGCGGCGCGCCTGATGAGGGTGGCCAAAGCTCAATGCCCTATTTTTATCGTGGGCCATGTCAACAAAGAAGGGTCGATGCGGCCCGCAGCCTAAGGTAACCTAGGCTGGAGCACTGGGCTGTATGCATGAAACACCTAGAGCGGCGCGCGAGAGCCCGCCGCAGCGGTCAACGTGCAGGAAACGGAGGAAACTTTGGATCCTCAGAGACAATATGCCCAGCTCCTCCCGTTATGGGCACAAGGCAATAAAATTCTTCGCCGGAAATGGAACGGACAGGTCCAGGCCCGGGAACTGGAGGCTTGGCAGTTGGGGCAAAGTCTGGCCAGCCACGGGTTGGGTATCCTGCCGATGAGGCTGGACCCGATTCTCTTTCTGGTCGCGGACCATCCAGAGGACCCCTCGGCTTGGTTTGTGCTGGCCGGGGAGGATCTGGGGCCGGGCGAGGCGCAGTGGTTCCGCCGGGCAGTTTACCTGCGGTGGGAACCCGATTCGGCCTGGCGCTACAGCCAGACGTGGACGGTGCCAGCCCAGGATGCCAGGCACTTGGGACCAGGCCAGTGGCGGACTATGCGGGAGTGGATTGGCAGGGGCCGGGGAGCGGCCGAGTGGCCGTCTGGGACCCAGCCGCAAGATGTGCTCGCAGGTCTGAGCCATGAACCCCTCCGCATTGGGCAGGAACCCGTGGCTCTGTGGCTTGCGCTGTCGCGGTTGTGGCGGCACCGGGGGACGTGGTGCCAGGCAGCGCAGCTCCACCCTGCGGCCTATCCGTGGCTGCGCTATGATTCCGGATCCGGCAAGTTTTTGTGGCCTCATGGCGGAGGATGAAGACAGTGTCCAATTTGCGCTAGCAGGACCCCGGGTTGTGGAGCATTTGGTGGACGTCGTGCTGATGTTTGAAGGAGACCGGCAGCACATTTTCCGTGTGTTGAGGGGAGTCAAAAACCGCTTCGGATCGACCAGTGAACTCGGATTATTTGCGATGGAGGGCGAAGGACTGGTCGGTGTGGAAGATCCATCCCGGATGCTGTTGGAGGAGCGCCCAGTGGACCGGCCGGGGTCTGTGGTGGTGGCCGCTTTTGAGGGAACCCGGCCACTGATGGTTGAAGTTCAGGCGCTGTTGGTGCGCAGCTCCGGCTCCCCCAGGCGGGTGGTGTCGGGGATGGATCCCCACCGGGTGGCATTGGTGCTGGCTGTGATTGAACGGCACTTGAGGCTGCGCATTTCCGAGATGGATGCCTACTTCAAAGTGACCGGGGGAGTCTCTATTGATGACCCCGCCATGGACCTGGGAATTCTGGCCGCTGCCGTGTCGTCTATCACGGGGAAGGCGATTGGAGCGGAATGGGCTGTGTGCGGGGAAGTGGGGCTGACAGGAGAGGTCAGGAGGGTGCCGCGTCTGGACGAGCGGATCAAGGAAGCCGGAGGGCTCGGATTCACCCGCCTGGTGGTGCCGGGCCATGTCTCTTCTGTCCAGCCCGGCATTTTGACTTACGCGGCGACGCGCATCGGCGACGTGATTGCGCGCCTCGGATTAGAAAGTCCGGAGGACTGAGGCCAACATGCAAGACCCTTTGCTGGAAGTGCTGTCCCGCGTGGCGCCGGGCACGGCCTTGCGCGAAGCCCTGGACAACATCATCCGGGCGCGGTTAGGGGCTCTGATTGTGATGGGTGGCGAGCCTGCCATTGATGAGGATTGCGACGGGGGATTTCCCCTGGATGTGCCGTTTCACCACCAGTTGGTGTATGAGCTGGCAAAAATGGATGGCGCAATTCTCTTGGACCGGAACCTTGAGCGCATAAGGAGAGCGAATGTCGAACTCATTCCCAAGAAGTATGCGACATCGGCGGAAACCGGCATGCGCCACCGGACGGCGGAACGCATTGCCAAGACCCGGGACGCGACGGTAATCGCCGTGTCAGAACGGCGCCAGGTGGTGACGCTCTATAAAGGGCAAAACCGCTATATGCTTCATGACTTGAGTTACATCTTGACCAAGGCGACAAATGCGCTGGCTTCGTTAAGCCGCTATGACCGCCTGTTCCGCAACGCCTCGCGCAGGCTTCTCGATTCTGAGCGGGAAGGATTGGCCTCGATGACGGATGTTGCGGAGGTGCTGCGGCGGGCCTACATCGCCCTCAAGGTGCGGCAGGAAATCAAGCGCTACGTTGTCGAATTGGGACGTGACGGTCACCTGATTGATTTGCAGTTGGAAGAATATCCGGATATATACCGGGAATGGCTGTGGATTTGGAAAGATTACCAGCGCACCGCGGCGCCAGCCGCAAGTCCAGCAGCGCTCGCCGCCGAGTCGTGGACGCCTGAGGAATGGGCCAGGCAACTGGGCTTTGACGGCGTCCCGTCCTGGATTGAACCGCGGGGGTACCGCCTGCTGCACAGCATGGGGCTGCCCCATGCTGTGGTCGAGGAGGCCGTAGGCCGCTACGGCACGTTGAGCCAGCTTCGCCAAGCCACGGCTGGGGAACTGGCAGAGATTGACGGGTCAGGTCCGGCACTAGCTAAAACACTGTGGGCGGCCTTGCATGAGCAAGACCCCGAACCCGGGTTGTGACGGCACCGGCAAACCCGGTGCTGTTTTGCCAAATTCTTTGCTTTTTCTCATCTATTCGGTGCTATGATAAGATACACGGGGGTTATTCAAATTCTCTTTGATCGGACTTGTAAATTAAGGTATTTATTCCACACCTCCGGGAGACACTAGAAATTGGGATGACAAGGAATTGCTGGGTCATCTGATCATGACAGGAGGAGGTGGCAGATATGGGAAAGACAGTGCGCCAAATTCTTACGATCCTTGGAGCCGTTCTAGGGATTGCGGGCGTATTTCAGAATCTCCACATGTTAAAGGCGCTGCCATATCTGAACGGGCTAGGGCCGGATCGTGGCGTCATTTTACTCGCTATAGGCTTGGTGGGCGGAGGTGCTGTGGGGTATATTTTGGGCCCGTGGCTGTGGGACGGGGCATCTAAAGCGATGGAATGGGGGGAGAGCCGTCTCCAGAAGACCCCAACCCAGGACTTGCTGTCCGGTGCGGTGGGACTGATTGTCGGCCTGCTGATAGCGTTCCTCCTCACCTCGGAGCTCACCGGTTTTGGATTGCCGGGAATTCTCGTGAGAATTGCCATTACTGTAGGCTTAGGCTACGTAGGGCTGCGGGTGTCGATCCGGAAGAAGGATGAACTCATGCGCCCGCAGAGCTGGCTGCCCCGGGTCAAGCACCGGGCTCCGGCGGACAGCGTCAAGCCTAAAATCCTGGATACGTCCGTAATTATCGACGGCCGCATCGCGGACATCTGCCAGACGGGTTTTCTGGAAGGGCCGCTGGTCATTCCGGGATTCGTGCTGGAAGAGCTGAGGCATATTGCGGACTCCGCAGACGTTCTGAAGCGCAACCGGGGACGGCGCGGCCTCGATATTCTCAATCACATCCAGAAGGAATTGAAGACGCAGGTGCAGATTTACGAGCGGGATGTTGACCCCAATTTGGAGGTGGACTCCAAGCTGCTGAAGCTGGCCAAGATTCTGGACGGGAAAGTCATCACCAACGATTTCAATCTCAATAAGGTGGCCGCATTGCAGGGAGTGCCCGTGTTGAACATCAATGAATTGGCCAACGCAGTCAAACCTGTCGTCCTTCCGGGAGAAGAGATGGTGGTGCACGTGATTAAAGACGGCAAGGAATCGGGACAGGGCATAGGGTATCTGGATGACGGGACCATGATAGTGGTCGATGGCGGCCGGAAATTTATTGGACAAACGGTGTCGGTGGTGGTCACCTCCGTGCTGCAAACGGCCGCAGGCCGCATGATTTTTGCTAAACTGAAAGCGGCGCTGAACAGTGTGGAACTGAGTGAAGCCTGAGAGCACGAGAGTCGCACAAGAACCCGGCTGCTGCCGGGTTCTTGTGATCGTGAGCCGTAATGCGGCCGGATGACGGCAAGGAGGTGGCGTGTGAAGAGTTTTGGCTTATTGCTGGCGGCCGGCCAAAGCCTGCGCATGGGCCCTTATGGATCCAAAATGTGGATTGTGCTGCAGGGCCGTCCGGCACTGGCCTGGAGTCTCGAGAATTTTGCGGCAGGGGGCCGGTTTGATGGGGGCGTGGTAGTGGTCCGGCCCGAACATGAAACGGAGATCCTCCGCTGGCTGAAGAGCTATCGCCTGAACAACTGGGTGACGGCGCCGGGGGGCCGCGACCGCTATCTTTCCGTGCAAAGCGGGCTGGAAGCGCTGCGCGGCCAAATGGATCCGATGGATGTGGTGCTCATCCATGATGCCGCCCGCATTTTGGTTTCCGCCGAGGTGATTGACCGCGTGCGCGAAGCCGCCGGGGAATGGGGTGCGGCTTTGCCGGGCCTGACTGTCACCGATACGGTGAAACGCGTGGAAGAGCGGGACCGCGGGTTTGATGTGGTGGAGACGATCCCGCGCCTGTCCCTGCGTCTGGCGCAGACGCCGCAGGGGTTCCGGCAGCATGTGATCTGGGAGGCGCACCGCCATTGGCATCAGGGGGTGCCGACAGACGATGCCGAAGTGGTGGAAGCCCTGGGGCACCGGGTAGTCATGGTGGAAGGCGACCCAGCCAACCGCAAACTGACAACGCCGGAAGATATCTTGTGGTTTGAATGGAGGCTGCAAAATGCTGGGCACGAACCGGATCGGTCAGGGGATTGATGTTCACCCGCTCGTCGAGGGCCGCCCACTGATTGTGGGCGGTGTTTCCATTCCCTATGACCGGGGGCTGGAGGGGGACACCGATGGCGATGTCCTGACTCACGCTCTGATGGATGCGATTTTGGGAGCCTTGGCGCTAGGCGATTTGGGCACCCACTTCAAGAAGGGGGACCCCGGCGTTGACGGCGCATCCTCGCTGCTTCTGCTCCAGAAGGTGGCGGACATGATGCATGAGAGACACTACCGCCTCTGGTCCGCGGATATGACGGTGGTCGCCGAGCATCCCCGCATGGCACCCTATATCAGCGCCATGCGCATCAACCTCAGCCGCGCTTGCTCCTGCCCAGTGGACCTTCTGTCCGTCAAAGCCACCACAACGGACCATCTAGGGGCTTTAGGGCGCGGGGAAGGGATAATGGCCCTGTGCGTGGTGCTGCTCGGCCCTGGCCCGGCTCAGGACGGTCCCCGGGACAGATAGCGGACGACGCCCTGGTCGATAGCCTGGGCCAGACGTGTCTGATACTGGGAGTTCACCAAACGGGACTGGTCGAGAGGGTGGGTGATGAACCCCACCTCCACGTTGACAGCGGGCACCCCTGCTTCCTGCAGCACGAGCTGGCGGATCGGGCGGGGCGGGACAGCGCGTCCGCTGAGGGAGGCTAGAGCGGAGGACACTCGGTGGGCCAGCGCCAGAGATGCGGGGGAACCCGCACGGTAGTAGACAATCGGTCCAGAGGCCTGGCCTGTAGGTTCCGCATTGGTGTGGATGGAAATAAAGATGGTGGCGTGCCACTGCCGGGCTAAGGCGGCACGCAGATGCAGGTCCCGGCTGTTGCGGAACGGCGGTCCGCTAGGCGCCTGGTCCGCGGTGCGGGTGAGATAGGCGTGAAAATGATGGGAGCGGAGAAACCCTGCGAGAATCAGGCTAATGGATAAATTGATGTTTTTCTCATAGGGTCCTTGGGGTCCGCCAATGGCTCCGGGGTCGTATCCGCCATGCCCGGGGTCAATGACGATGGTGGGAAGCGCTTGGGTGACCGCCTGCCCGCGCGGAATGTGCGCCAGCGCCAGGCAAGCGCACACCAGTCCCATCACTGCGAATAAAGAGCTCCAGGCTGCCATCCGCCTCATATGTTGTCCCCTCCCCTGATCAGCTTATGCGCAAGACCCGCCTTAATAGACGCAGGGAGAAAAGAGAGAGGGGGCCAAGGAGGCGGTGCAAAGCCTGGCGGTCATGCGGTGGACTGCACAAAGTCCCGCAGATCCCGCATTTCTTCTGTGACCGCATTCTGAGCCGTTTCGACACTCAGGCCAGAGGGATGCCCTTCTTGGGCACGGGCAAGATTGTCTTGCAGCAATTCTTCGAGGAGGGCGAGAAAAGACAGCGCTGTCTCTACGCTGCAGTCGCCCCAGCGGCCGCTGCGGGCGGTGTGAAGAAAATCTTTCAAATTCAGATCTTGCCCGTCATGTTCATGATAATACCGTTCCAACAGAGTCTCTGGAGTCATGATTGCGCCTTCTTCCCGTTCTTTGAGCTTCCGACAACGCTACGGGTCAGGCGGCTGGAAAGCGCTGCCCGGCCGATAAAGGTTCCATAGCCAATATCCAGGACGCCCTGGGGCCCGGTGGCGATATGGGGCATGGGAGGCCAGTCCGGAGGCGCCCCGGTGCCATGGCGGGGCCAGTGCGAAGCGGGGGAGGGATAGGCCAAGGAGGGCCATGGCCACTGCCTCAGCGGGCGGCCGGGGAGCCATAGGCTCAGGTGGTGCAGGCTGGCGATCCACAGTCCGCTTGGCCCTGCGGGCTGAGCAGCTAGCGGATTCAAATGCAGATGAGCCGTCCAGTGTACCGTGTCTGTGCCGGAAATGAACCCGACATTGCCGTTGGCATCCACAATCCACAAAGAGCGGGGCAGATTTCCCATGGCCACAAAAAAGTCTCCCCTGGGGGCGGTGGCCACCGGGGTCCAAAGAGCCTGGGCGGTATTGAGTGACCACAGGGTGTCCGCAGTCAGAAGCCAGAGGGTGTGGGATGAGCCGAAAGCAATGGCGACGGGATCTGCTGTCTCTGGGAGGGCAAAGGACTGCATCTGGCGGGTGCGGATGTTCATGAGACGCACCATCTGAGCACCTTGAAATGAGGTGTAGACGGACGCGGTATAGTTGCTGCGGTGCACTGTGGGGCCGGGAATCGCATAATCCCCCGGAACAAACCGACTGCCCGCCGTCCAACCCCCAACATATCCCCAGTGTCGGTACCACACCGTATGGGTGCCGCTGACAACCAGATTCACAGCCCCCCAATACGAGGATTGAGAGAGATTTAAAGACTGCGCGCTAATGCCGGCCTGCGGTGGGAAATCCGGAGTCTCGGGCACCGCGGTCCAGATATTGCGGCGGCTTTCGGGACTGTACCAGCCAATTGTGGCGCTGTCTCCCAAAGGATTGCTGGTGCCGTAGTAAATTCTCCCGCCGGGGCCTGGTAGCACAGAGGAAATTGATGTGCCTTCATTGAGCAGAACTTCGGGGCCGACCGAGACGGCGTGCCATTGAATGACAGGGACGGTCGCCAGTTCTGTTTTGCGAACAGCCGTCTGCACCGGAGAGGCGGACGGAGGGTGAGGCAGAGCGCCGCAACCGGCAAGGATGGCCGCGGCTGCTGCCACAATTCCCCAGCGGATCGGGTTTGCGCTCAAAGTTCTTCCCCCCCTTTCCTTATTTTAGTGTACCTTGGCTCCTTTCAAGGGGCAACCGGCGCGCGCATGATCAGGAAAGAGGATGGAAAACCTGGAACCGGAAGGTGAACACGATCCGGAAGTTGTTGCTGATGTCTGCTTGGATTCTATTGGCGAGTTCTCAAACCCGTCCTTGCGCGGTGGCGCTTGGCTCCGCTCTGACCCCAGGGCAGCGCCAGCAGATGACCGCATATTTTCATGCGGGACCTGCCGCCAAAGTGGTCACCGTGGGCGGGCCTGAGCACAGCGCCGGGAATGCCCGCCTGATGTCGGCCGCCTGCGTTCTGGTGCAGGTTGGGACGCCGGACTCTGGCGTGCAGGTGCGGGTCTACCACATCACGCAAGTCAGTGCGCTGATGTATGCGGTAGCTCTCGGCGCGGCTGGACTAGACCGCGACCAGGTGGTGGTGGCGGCGCCCTTTGGCATTACGGGACGGGGCGCGCTGCCGGCCGTGTGGGCAGCCTGCCAGGCAGCGGGCCAGCCTGTCTCCCCTGCGGGGCAGCGCGCGGCCCAAGACGAGTTGCGCCTCATGGTCCTTGTGGGAAAGCATGGCCATGACATGGATCAGGCAGCGCGGCTGTTCTGGGGGCTTAGCCATGATTCTCAGGGCCTGCGGGACGGACCCTTGCGCCAACTGGCGATGGGGAGGGCCAAGCGCTTGGGAGTCACGCTGACTGCTGGCCAGGCGGCCGAAGTGGCGCGGGTGATGATGACGGCAAGAGCCGTCCATGTCCATGCGTCCACGGCGCCGCCACGCCGGCACGAAATGCCGCAAGGCCTGTGGCACTCGTGGTGGAGGTGGGCCAAGGAACAGGTCTGCGCCGTCTGGATTGACGTTCAGCACATCTTTTCCTAAAATGCAGGGAACAGCCTTGACCAGGAATCCTGTGGAAGGGCGGGAAAGGGCGAGGTCCCATGATCCAAATTTATGATAGTCTGACACGCAAGAAGCTGCCGTTTGCACCGTTGCATCCTCCCGATGTGTCGATTTATGTCTGCGGGGTGACACCTTATGCGGAAGCGCATGTGGGCCATGCGCGCCCGGCAGTGATGTGGGATGTAATCAAAAGGCACCTGACCCGGCACGGGTATTTTGTGCGCCACGTGCAGAACTTTACGGACATTGACGATAAGATCGTGAAGCAGGCGCAAGCGGTTAATATCGGCACGGGAGAACTGGCCCAAAAGCATATGGCGCAGTATACGGCCCTCATGTCCCGGCTTCGTGTCATCCCGCCGGATTTTGCACCGAGGGTGACGGAAAACATTCATGGCATCACCGCTTTTGTTGAGGAATTGGTGGAGGCCAAGGCGGCCTATGTGTCAGGGCATGATGTGTACTTTTCGGTGAGAGACGACGCCACATACGGGCAACTCTCGGGCCGCAAAGTTGAAGATCTGTACGCCGGTGTGCGGGCGGCAGTGCATGAGGGCAAGCGCGATCCCGAAGATTTCGCGCTGTGGAAAAGCGCGCCGGAGACAGAGCCCGGATGGCCGAGTCCCTGGGGATACGGGCGCCCGGGCTGGCATATCGAATGCTCCGCCATGGCGTATCAATACTTGGGCCGGCAGTTTGACTTGCACGGCGGCGGGATTGACCTGATTTTCCCCCACCATGAAAATGAGCGGGCCCAATCCATGGGGCATTTCGGGTGTGAACCCGCTCAATATTGGGTGCATAATGGACTGATCACCCAAAATGATGTCAAAATGTCTAAATCTCTCGGCAATGGTCTGAGCCTCAGGGAGCTTCTCGAACAGATTGACCCGGTGGTGCTGAGAACATACCTGCTGAGCGTGCACTACCGCTCACCCCTCGACTTCCGTGTGGAGGCGGCCCTGGAATGGGGCCGCGGACTGCAGCGGGTCTGGAGATTGTGGGAAGAGGCTAGGGAACAGCCAGCGCCCAGTGAGTGGTCTGATGACCCGTGGGCCTCCCGCTTGCAGGAGTTTGAAGAGCGTCTCGGGGCGTGTCTGGACGATGACTTTAATACGGCTAGAGCTTTCGCGGAAGTGTTCGAGATGGTGCATGATGTCCATCAGGGAGTTGCCCTGGGCCACCAGGCGCTCGCGCTGGGTTGGGCGCGGAAAAATCTGTGCGCAGCCGACCAACTGTTGGGGCTGCTTCCCGCCGCCCAGTCGACTGAATCCCTGCCAGATTTAGCGGTGCGGCTGCTGGAAGTGCGCGAGCAGGCCAGGGCCCGCCGAGATTTTCAAGAGGCCGACCAAATCCGTAGTTTACTGACAAAGGCGGGATATTCCATTGAGGACACACCAGAGGGACCGCGGGTCATACCCACCGCGCAGACATAGGCCGGAGCCCCAGACACTGCCGCCAGGCAGCGAGGACGACGGCGAGGAAAATATTCTGGTGGGGCGGCGCCCAGTGCTAGAAGCCTTGCGCGCTGGCAGGTCGATGCACCGGATTTGGGTGCAGGACCGCGAACATGAGGGGAGCATGCGGGAAATTATCGGCATTGCCCGGGACCGCGGCATTACTATCCAGGAAGTGCCGCGCGCCAAGCTTGATGCACTGGCGGGCCCCTTGAACCACCAGGGAGTGGTGGCCGGCGTCAGTGCCTTGCCCGTGCGCTCGCTCGATGAGGTCCAGGAAATTGCGGCGGAGCGTGGACAAGAGGCCTTGCTGATTCTCCTGGACCAGATTCAGGACCCGCAAAATCTGGGAGCCATCATCCGGGTCGCCAATGCCGTAGGGGCTTGCGCCGTGATTATCCCCCAGCACGGGAGCGCGCCCCTCAGCGCTGCTGTCAGCAAAGCCTCAGCCGGGGCTGCGGAGTATGTCCCCGTAGCAGAAGTGCCGAATCTGGCGCAGGCTGTCGAGACGATTAAGACCTGGGGATTTTTTGTGTTCGCCGCAGACCCAGAGGCCGAGGTGCTTTACACTCAGGCTCAGTTCCGGGGACCCGTGGCTCTTGTGATTGGCGCCGAAGGGACAGGGCTGCGGCCGCTGGTGAAGAAGCGTTGCGACCAGATCATCAAACTGCCGATGCAGGGGCCGGTAGCCTCTTTAAATGCCGCCGCTGCCTGCGCGGTGCTGGCTTTTGAGGTAGTCCGGCAGCGCCAAAATGCGGCTTTGTGACAGGGTGAATTTTTATGAAGCAGGACAAAAAAGCAAAATATTGCATGTTTCGCCGTCATAATGCTTGACGGCGAATTTACTGCCTGATTATAATGAGCGCAGACATTATGTAAAGGGTACAGCTTTTTTGTAGTGAATTTTCTGATAATAACCAAGCGTGCAGTGGAGGCGATTACACTATGTTAGTGCCCTCTTGTGATGCGACACATAATTATGAAGACATGACCGATGAGGATCTTGTAGCGGAAGCTCGTGACGGCAGCAGCGATGCTCTGGACTTCGTTATCCAGAAATATAGAAATTTTGTCCGCGCCAAAGCGCGCTCATATTTCCTGATCGGCGCTGACCGCGAGGATATCGTGCAAGAAGGCATGATTGGCCTCTATAAGGCCATTCGTGACTTTCGGAGCGATAAGCTGGCCTCTTTCCGGGCTTTCGCCGAGTTGTGCATCACCCGCCAGATCATTACGGCCATCAAAACGGCCACGAGACAAAAACACATGCCTCTCAACTCCTATGTGTCGCTGAATAAGCCGCTTTTTGAAGAAGATTCCGACCGCACGCTTTACGATATTGTATCCACGGCCAAGGTTTCTGATCCTGAGGAAATGGTCATTCACCGTGAAGAATTTGGAGATATTGAGGAGAAGATGGGAGAAATCCTCAGTGACCTGGAATGGAAGGTCCTCATGGCCTATTTAGACGGCCGGTCCTACCAGGAAATCGCCATCGAATTGCGCCGGCACGTGAAGTCCATTGATAACGCGTTGCAACGCGTCAAACGCAAGCTGGAGCGGTATTTGGACGGACGCGACGTGATGTTGCTTTCTTCATCGCGCATCATATAGTCAGAATGAATGGGCGGGGCCAGTTTTCCCCGACCGATCAACTTCCCGCAGTAGTGGGCATGCCGCTGAGAGGCTATCTTTCGGCAAGGGAACGGTGCCATCTGCTTGCTGCCGAAGATTTTCCTGCACGTCCATGGCGGTCATTGCTGCACTGTTCTGCAAAAGAGTAAACATGGCTGGACGCCGCCAATCAGCCACAGTATCCAGTGATTTTCTCTTTAATGGACAGTCCGCTTAAAATTGCAGGTCCGCAGCCTCTACGACATGGCTAGTAATTGTCGGCCCTAATATATGTGATCAAGTCGTGGCGGGAAGGATTGCTGTCGGTCAGCAAACAGGCACCCGAAGGTCCCTAGGGTGCTGATAATGGATATCCGGCCTGTTGTCTGAAGCAAACCGCACGGGGTTTGGCCATGCCCACGGTGGCGGCGATGCTTTCCCCAAGCCTGTCTCCTTTCTCGCGGGAATGTTCTCTTTTTGATACGCAAAATCGCCGGCACGGTGCGTGCCACTCGCACGCCGGTTTGGTGCGTCCGAGAAGGCCCTGTTCACTCGGCGATACCGGAAATTTCAAGAGGCCCGCGTCCGCCCTGCCCGCAAGCGGCGGGAAAACCGCAACTGCCCCCACAGCATCCAAGCCCGGCGCCGTTCCTCGTCACTCCACCCTCCAGGGCCGTACAGCCCCCTTTCCAGCAATAGGGCCAGTTCAAGGGATTTAGGGGACCCAGTGCGCTGACTCCACTCGGCGGCCCACTCCCTAGGAGTGAGGGTGTCCGCGCGCAGATTGAGACGCCAGCGGCTCCACCACTTGATGCGCCGCCAAAGCTTGGGCGCCGTCAAAGCAGGCCGCCAAAAGTTCGAGCCCAGTTTCCGCCTCCGCTTGAGCCCAGCGGCGGCGAGTCCCAGAATCAACATCCCAAACAATCCACCGATCCAAGGAAAGCCGCGGCGGCTGGCGCGCTGGCTGCTTCCCAGTTGCGGATGATTGTGGGACTGTACAGAGGGGACATGATGGAGGTTGGTTCCGGGCGGTAGATTATAATGCACTTTGGGCAGCGTCATGACAGGGTTTTTGGTCGCGGCCTGAGCGCCGGAAATAGTGGCCGACTCGGTGACAATGCTGCCGGGGATGCGGAATCCCGGCGTGGGATCGATGGGCACCCAGCCGTAGGGAGCAATGTACACCTGAGCCCAGGAGTGGGCGTCGACGGCCCGTACCACATACCCGTGGTCTTTGGCCTCATAGGTGCCGGGCGCATAGCCCGCCACCCAGCGGGCGGGAATTCCTAGCGTCCGGGCCATCATAATGAAGGCCGTTGAAAATTGGTCGCAATAGCCCGCCTTGTCGGTGAAGAGAAAATGATTGACGACGTTGGTCCGGGTCGGTGTGACCACAAACGAGTACCGGTAGTGGCGGTCCAAATAGTATTTGAGATCCTGGGCAGCCTGCCAGGGGCCCGTGGCGCCTCTGGTTGCGGTCCGGGCCAATTTCGCCACCGCGGGCGATAGGTTGGAGGGAATCTGAAGGTCCGGTCCAGCTGCGGCAGCTGAATACTCTCCAAACGCCACACTATCCAACTGCTGAGAGGTGAATTGCGGGATGATGCTCGTGACGCGGTACCCGGCAATGCTGGAAGAAACAAACTGCTCTTTGCCGGGATACAGCACGAGCGATGACTGCACGCTGAAGCTCACAGGCACACCGGGGTAGAACAGGGTTCGGAATTGATACCCGCCCAGGCCCTGAACCTGAATGGTGGTGGTCGTGGTGTGGACTTGGGAGGTATTGAAGGGCAACCCGAAGAGAGGGATCCCAGAATCTTCCGGAGTGATTTCTACGGCGTTTTGGCCCGGATCGGTCCACTCCTTGCCGGTAAAGGTATTATAAATCTCGGCTTGCCAATAGTGGGGGTGGGCGGAATGCACAATCATCACGGGACGGTAGTCAGGCACCACCGAGTGGCCGATATGGTTGATTCCCCCAGAGAACCCGGTGGTGGCCCCGGTGGCGGAAAAGAAGCGCAAATCCTGGAGATCGGGACCCAGCCATCCCAGAGAAGGGTGGCCCGGCTGCGGGGTCAGGCGCCACCCAATCCCCATGGCGATGAGGACTGTGAGGACAGCCACCGCTGTCCCGGCGGGCCGCGCGGACAGGGAATGGGACAAATGCCGGAGCACACGGCTGTATGACAGGAGGAACAAGCCAATGGCCCCGTATGCAAATAGGGGCCCAGCCGCGGGCAGACGCCAGAAAACGTGATTGACGGCGAGGGCGAATGTGCCCAGCACCAACAACACGCCGATGCGGGCGGGGGTGCGGGCCTGGCGGTAGACTTGCCATCCGAGCAGGACGCCAATCAACAGCAGCGGGGTGGCGATGTGGGCGGAAATCTGGTTCCAGTTGGCAAAGGACAAACTGTGCAGCACCATGACCGAGCGGGTGAAGGTATGGACCACATGGCGAAAGCTCGGCAAACTTGACCATTCCAGAGCCACCTCGAAGGCAAGAATCCCTATCCAGCTGACCCAGCGTAGCATCCACCCGGACCACAGGTCGCCTAGCGCGAGCCACAGGGGGGACAGGCCTAGAATGAGGGCGTAATGAAATCCGCCACCGTGGGTATACGGCCAAAAAATAGCGCTCATCCACAATCCCCGCAGAACGATTTGCCGCTTGTCCATTCGAACCCTCCTTGCGCTTTCTGACCTTACTGGCCCAGATAATCCGGGCCGCCGGGCGTGCTCTCATACAGTCCATGCTCCAAATAAAAAGGCAGGTCTTCCAGAGATGCGAGCTCGCCGCCTATGTACAGTACGGGATCCTCTTTGGCTCTGGCAGGGTGGGTGCCTGCCGCGGTAATCCAGATGGGGATCGCGTCTTTGGGGATATATGACATGGATGATTCAGCCCCGTGCGGCCACGATGCGGGCAGGCCCGCCAGGTAATCTCTAAGCTGCGTGTAGTGCTGCTGTCCAGTGCCGACGCCAAGCCTCCCGTCGCCGTCTCCCACCCAGAGCAGTCCGACAGCCTGAGACTGGCGCGCGGCTAAATCAAGCAGTGATGCGGCTATCTCAATGGCTAGTTCCCATTGCTCTGGGGAATCAAACGCGGCCATCGCGTCCAGAATAATCCGGATGCGAGGCTGTGTCAGAGGCTCAAATTGCTTGACTTTGAACTGTCCCGTGCGTGCAGAAGTTCTCCAGTGAATCTGGGCCAGACGGTCGCCTGCAATGTAATCGCGTATGCCGAACAAGAGGCTGGAATCTTCAGAAAGG
>DAHWJO010000429.1:0-595 GCA_027344105.1 Sulfobacillus sp. | reverse complement strand
CCACGCTGATCAACAACCTGAAAACCGCCAGTGCTAGACGCGCAAGGACCCGATTTGCCGAGCACCTCAAACCTTTTTATTGGAAACCGTTTTTTTGCATCGCGCTTATTATGTTGGCAGCGTCGGGGGTGCCACACTGGAGACAGTGCGACGTTACGTGGAAAGCCAGGGGACCAAGGAAAAACCGCGCAAGGCCCAGCGGCCCGCTTGACCCCCTCCTGGCCTACGGCCCAGGAAGGGGAATGCGCGGGCGAATGTTCAATTTATAGTCAAGGAGAGGACCATGAAACATTTTTATCTCACCCTCATTCTGCTGTGCTTTTCGGCTATCACACTTCCGGCACAGGCGGCCATGGGCGACATGCAGGGTAAGGCTACTATGGGCAATGCCAAAAACACAGGCGCGGGACAGACGGCCAAGACTCAGATCTTTCTGGGACAAGGCAAAATCAACAACCTCAATCTCGATGCACGCACGGCCAATGTCGCCATGGGTCCCGTTAAGGCGCTTGGCTGGCCTAGTATGTCGATGAATTTCGTAGTCCAGGACAAGACGTTGCTCAACGGACTCAAGACCGGAGAAATCGTGAGTTTT
>DAHWJO010000428.1:0-596 GCA_027344105.1 Sulfobacillus sp. | reverse complement strand
CCGCCCGCCCCGGCCGAATGGCCGTGGACAGAGTGGCCGGATGCCGATGGATTAAGTGGCCGAATGGCGTGGAATACGCAGCCATAGTCATCTAGGCTTAATACATGACGGTCAAAATTACTTGATTTTGACCGTAGAAAACGAGGCGTCTGGAAGGCTCGCCAATACTGGGGAGAACGGCGCGAAAATCAGAGGGGTTTTTGACCATGCGTGCGGCGATCTATACCCGGGGGTCCACTGCGGCGGACCAATCCACCGACCGGCAACTGCGCGAATTACGTGACTACGCGAAAGCACGCGGCTGGGAGATTGTGCGAGAGGCTCAGGAAACCGCCAGCGGAGCATCACAAAAGCGACCGTTACGTGAAGAAATCCTGCAAATGGCGCGCACCCGCGCTATCGACGCGGTCCTCGTCCAAGCATTAGCGTGCAGGACCTCATCCTGACCATGGCGGAATTGGAAACGCTCGGTGTTGCCTTTGTGGTTCCGGGTCATATCGACATGAGTACACCCATGGGCCGCATGATGGCGCACCTCCTATCAGCCGTTACTGAATTGGAACGCGAGCTTATCCGGGAACGTGTTCGCTCTGGGC
>DAHWJO010000427.1:0-604 GCA_027344105.1 Sulfobacillus sp. | reverse complement strand
TTATAACCTTGGTGACAAGTACCAACCCAAGGTGCACCACGTCGGGATCAAAGAAGCCTATGACATCGAAGGTCCGCTAATTTTGTGACTGATATTAGCAATTGGTGTCGCGGTGCGAATGGCAAGTTCCCATGAAAACTGTGGTAGATTCGCACCGTAAAATTTGTCGAATTAGATCGAACAATGGGAATAGCAATTGTTTCCCTCGCTATTGCTATGCAATTTAGTGTGATTTAATGAGCGAAATGGGAAAATCTAGTTTAATTTCGCCTATTTTCGCCGTCGCACCCTTCACGGGGTGCGTGGATTGAAATAGCTCCTAGAAAGGAGAGTGCAGCATGAACGCACGGTCGCACCCTTCACGGGGTGCGTGGATTGAAATATGATCCTAGCCCAGGGACATATCCTGACCGTGAGGTCGCACCCTTCACGGGGTGCGTGGATTGAAATAAACCGAGAACAACGCCCAAGGACCGACGTACGTGTCGCACCCTTCACGGGGTGCGTGGATTGAAATGAGGCCGGATCTAGCAGTTCCCAGGACACCGTTGCGGTCGCACCCTTCACGGGGTGCGTGGATTGAAATCTACCATCGGTAAAGATG
>DAHWJO010000426.1:0-620 GCA_027344105.1 Sulfobacillus sp. | reverse complement strand
GGGCCGCTCGCCGGCGTCGGCCAGGGCCTGTGCGGCGGCCCAGATCTCGTCTTTGCTTGCCATGCTGCTCTCCTTTATCCGTAATATGTAATAATAGTATGATACAACATACTACAAAACAAGCCCAAGCCCCTGCGTCTCGATGGATCATTGCCATGGATGCGGACAGGGTCGGCGCAAACATCGCCGGAAAGGCCCCAAATTTGCCTTACAGCACACGCAACTGGTGTGGGTGACAGTTCCCGTACCCCGATCGCCTGATAAGCGATTTACGCGCCCGTAAGGCAGACCCAAATGATCATGACCGCGCCAAGATCAGAAAAGGAGTGCCCGCTTGCCACGGCTTCGCCGTGCCGGGCACGGATCGCTTCCGTCCTGACAGACCCTCGCGGTGTACTCCGTAGCAGGCATTCCGCCCCCTGGGCGGTTGCGGGTTCCGGTGTCGAATCGCAAGCGATTCGCCATCCTCGCCCGCTCCTCTTTGCCCCTGCGGGGCCGGAAGCTAACGCTTTTTCAAAAAGCCTCACCCCATTGGAAAACCAAAAGGGGGAGCCGCTGCCGTAGGCAGTGGGGGACAACGTCCCCCAAGGGGGGTCGATCCGGCGAAGGAGCGCAGCGAC
>DAHWJO010000425.1:0-622 GCA_027344105.1 Sulfobacillus sp. | reverse complement strand
CCGATGCGGTACTGGACCGACTGCTGCAGAGTGCTCACCGA
Organism: Sulfobacillus sp.; assembly: GCA_027344105.1. Lineage (GTDB taxonomy): Bacteria > Bacillota > Sulfobacillia > Sulfobacillales > Sulfobacillaceae > Sulfobacillus. The sequence continues at coordinate 581 of DAHWJO010000425.1, read as the reverse complement.
CTGGAGCTGAAGGGGGACTCCCTGCGTCGTCACAGTGATGGACGCGACACCCCTAAAGTTGACGCATCGTGACCACCTGGGGATAAAATGGCGGTGACCAGAATGTACGCTTTTCGGGAGTGCCCACGATCAGCGGAATCACTGCCCACGATCGCCGGAATGCGCAGTCATGCGCATCTGAGAATGGTTGAACGTTAACCAAGCCAAGAATTTTGCCTTATATTCTCCCGATCCCCAAGGCGAATGTATGCCACCACACCTTAACTGGTTGGGTTGTCAGGTTCATCGCTCTTCCGCGTTTGCTTCAGAATATTTAAAAACCCTCTTTTGCGCGACTCAACCGTGCTCGACGAAGCGCTTGCATTTGACTGCGAACCGCCGCCGATTTTCCTTGGTGTACCAGGGTGTTCCGCTAGCTCCCATGCTTCCGCCTTCCGGACACGTTCTCGTTCTTCCCGTCGATTCTGACGGATATCTTTTACACGCTTATGGTTGCTCTGGTCAGTGGACACAGCACCCTCAGTCAGATTTTCCTGCGCTGTCACAACCGCATCTACTTGGGCCATAAACTCAGCCCGTTC
>DAHWJO010000424.1:0-629 GCA_027344105.1 Sulfobacillus sp. | reverse complement strand
AGTCTGGAGCGCTGCACCGGCGACCCAGCCCGCCGCATGGGACAGGAATACCTCTACCAAAGCATGGCCGAGCAAAACATTCAGACACTCCGGGAAGCCGGCGTCACCACCATTGTGACCAGCTGTCCTCATGGATTCAACACCTTTGCCAACGAGTACCCCGCATTAGGCGGTGCATTTGAGGTCTATCACCACAGCCAATTCCTCCAGCAGCTACTGGCCGAAGGACGTCTCCGCTCCATTAAGCCGGAGGAAACGGCCTCCGCCACCTACCATGACCCCTGCTACCTGGGCCGCCATAACGGCGTCTATGACGCCCCGCGAGACATCATTTCAGGCAGCGGGCTGGAACTTAAGGAGATGCCCCGCCACAGGGAAAACGGATTCTGCTGCGGAGCCGGAGGAGGACGCATGTGGATGGAGGAAAGAACCGGCACACGCATCAACCGCAACCGCTCGCGGGAGGCGCTTGACGTGGGGGCTGACCAGCTCGTGACCGGCTGCCCCTACTGCCTGATTATGCTGACTGATGGTGTTACTGAAGAATCCGGGCAACTACCGGTCCGGGATTTGGCCGAGCTCTTGGAGGCGCCAGTTTCCGGGACGTAGTGAAGCGAGACGAGGCTGAA
>DAHWJO010000423.1:0-629 GCA_027344105.1 Sulfobacillus sp. | reverse complement strand
GGATCGTAAACGGGGTGAGACGGTGGACCACGGCCTTCTTCCGTTCCAGGAGAAGGCGTGCCCGTTTCTCGGAGCAGGGCATGAGCGGCTTCTTGTGTTTGTCCAGGACGAATACGGCCAAGGGGTTCTCCTTCGTGATGCCCTTACGGGCCTGGTGACGCAATCTTGCGACTGTCTCCCCTCGGGAATGTTGCCGACCAGCGTTGGATTCCGGCCCGTTTCGTCCGTACCCTGCGGGTGTCTGCAGCCGGAACTTCCAGGGTCCGGGACTGAGGAAGCATCCCGGAGTGGGTCTTGAACCTGTCGGCAACGGAGCGGGCTGATTACCGCTTACCCTGGTCAACCCAGGCTCGAAATACCTCCTTTCAAGCCTCGCCGTTCACGGCGGGGTGGTTGACATTCCCCACTTGTCGACGGCCGCTTTCAATGGCCCTTCGGGAATTTCCCGAGGCTCGAAGGACCAACCTTTTTCCCACCGTTCGAACGCCTCCTGGAACGCGCGCACCCCGGCAGCCGGGCCCATGGGGTGATCCATGATCCCGGTTCCGGCGTTCAACGCCGCATCCCGACCATAATCGTTCATCAGTCGCGGGAGAATGCCGGGATGTATGCCGGCCGAAGGCACCGGA
>DAHWJO010000422.1:0-629 GCA_027344105.1 Sulfobacillus sp. | reverse complement strand
CATGGCAATCACAGTCCGCCATTCCCTTGCGCTTTCAGGATGCTTTAGTGCCCATGCGTCAAACTTTGGGAATGTTGCAATATCCGTATCATAGGCCGATTCCATCACTTGTTCCCGCATGATTTCGGCGGGAACAAACTCCGCCCAATGCTCATCAAAAAATAGTGGGGATTCCGTTCCATAGCACGCTATCCCCTGATTCGTGACTGTATTCCATATCCTCACCAAAGCGGCATCAGCATCGGTTTTATGGAAACCAATTATGCCACAATCATTTTCTACGTACCATCCCCGCGCTGGAGTAGCTGATGTCATGATTAGTTCTCCTCTCGACAGTTATCAAATACGCCGTAAAACCCCTAGCTTTAGCTATGGGGATATAAGGCGCTGTTTCCTGCCGTGGTGAAGTTTTTCTGATCTGCGGTGTATTCTATTAGTGTAAGGTTAATCTTCTTTTACCATTCCCGCTTAATCCTCCTCAAGAAAGGACCATCCAATGACATCGACTTCCAATCCGCTACGTGCGGTTTTAGCGGACGTTGCCCCGACAATTGCTGGGGCTTCTCGCGCTTTGGACATGGGTTTTGAAAACGTCCGTCGCATGTTGCTCGGCTTACCCAAACATTTAT
>DAHWJO010000421.1:0-631 GCA_027344105.1 Sulfobacillus sp. | reverse complement strand
GGAAGCACCGCACAGGCAGCGCGCCTGTAAACGGAACGCCGGTGGCACTACCCTCGAGCGCCCCACTCCCGGACTTCGCTGAGCCACCAGCCTTTGACGTGTGGGCTCAATGCCAGTGGGGGTGGCACCACCCCTTGGCGCAACCAGCGCCACAGGGATTTCGGATGTATTCCCAGTACGCGTACCGCTTCTTCGATGCGTAGAAATCGGTCTTCCATAAGTACTCCCGGCTGTAGAGATACTGATTACCGGAATGTGTGATTTCAGTTCCGGGCAGCCGATTTAGACTGACTCCAATTTACCCTGAATTTGCCCCAGGCAAACAAAAAGGGTTGCGATTTTTCATCGTAACCCTTTGTTTTTACTTGGCTCCCCGGGACAGGCTCGAACTGCCGACCTAGTGATTAACAGTCCTCTGGATACCACACAGAACCTTATTTATCAATCAGTTGCGTCGCTTGCCAAAGCCATAATCAACCACAGTCAACTTCACTTTCAGGGAGTTACATTTTGGCCATGGTACAAATCCGTCACAGCCCCGGCGGCCGGATGTCTGCGAACTATACACCTACATTCAGCCTATAACCCAGTCAGGAACCTCATGTAAGGAAGCCCACGTGACCACTGCCAA
>DAHWJO010000420.1:0-633 GCA_027344105.1 Sulfobacillus sp. | reverse complement strand
ACGAGAACGCTTGTCCGCGAATGATAACTACTGAAAAAATGGGCGCTGAAAATACAAAAACTTATGGGTAAAGATTAGCCCCAAACCAGGGGCGGGGTTCACCCCGGCGCACCCTACCCGGGTCAGCCGGGCTCAGGCCCCATCATGAACCACAGATGCGTCATCATGCCGGGGCCTAGAGGATAGTAAGCGCCAGACATGTAGGGACCTATCAGGTTGTCGTAATGGGAAGACAGCGGGTGCCCGGATTGCCCTGTCAGATGCACGGCCAGGGATTCCATGGGAGAGGACACATCCATGATTTCCCGGTAGCTCGGCATAAAAGACACAGGGCGGGGCCAAGGCAGCCGCGGATCCAAGGCAAACGCCGCCTGCAGCGGCGTATACAAATCCCCGGGCATGGCTAATGGCTGCCGCCCAAAGAGAGGCGCCAGCATCTTCACGGCGGTGAAGGGATGGTACATCTGCGCCTGGTGGACCTTTCCCCAGGCCCAGTCGGCTGGCTGCCCCCCCACGCTCTGCCCCAGCGCCTCTTGGGCCAGGGTGACCGCGCGCACCAGATCCACCTGGTTCCAGTGGGTCAGCAGCGCAGAGACCAGACGCTCCCCCAGCAGTTCCCACAAGGTCTCAGGA
>DAHWJO010000041.1:0-23252 GCA_027344105.1 Sulfobacillus sp. | reverse complement strand
GTCCGCGACATGACCTACGATGAGGACCGCTCACAAGTGCGTACCGGGAATGAACCGCGCGCGATGGCCATCCTGCGCAATACCGCCATTGGGCTACTCCGACGTCTGCAGTTACCCAACATTCAACGGGCCGTCAATCATTTACAGCGCCGCCCGGATCAGGTGGCCACGCTCCTCTTGAGCTGACGGCCACCCCTGGGCCACCCCTCACCAACCCGGTCATAGACCGGGCTACTCGCCGTTTTGCGCAAGGGGCATGTCTCCCCTCTGGAAACCTGCCTCGCGTACCCCGCGGTGAACATTTAACGGCCCATCGGCTTTCACGTAATTTTCACACGAATACTTTGACGTTACCTTGGGGCCGGGCCCAATGGGGCCCATCCCCGTCGTGGCGGCATGACTCGTAAAATTAAAATACGTCGTATCTTGCGCAACCAGGACGATTTGTTCCGACGCCGACCGTTCCCATGTGGCCGCCTGATGGGGTTCCAGTAATTTCGCTGGGGTCACCTTCGGATTATCGAAGAATCGGTAGCCCGCTTTCAGGCCGGCCCAATCACTCTCATAGAGACTCGCCAGCGAGAGCCCTGGATGCGCAGCCAAATCACTGGCGAGACGTAAAGAGCGCGCGGTCAACCGCGCGTCGCCAAATAAGGCGAGGCCCAGTTCCCGGAATACCCAGGGTTCGATCGATTGTCTGGATTGCTGTGTCGCTAGTACCATATCTTAGATATTCGACAGACAATCGCAAATTCCTTTGCTCTGGGACACAGCGGTCAAATTTTTTTTTGCAAACGAGAACGCTTGTCCGCGAATGATAACTACTGAAAAAATTGGCGCTGAAAATACAAAAACTTATGGGTAAAGATTAGGGCGTGGTCGGAGGCTGGAACAGCACCAATAAACGCGGTTTGGAGAAGCAAGTAGACAACGCTGGCGATGACCATTGCGGCCATGAAGGCCCAGGGAATGTCGCGCTGGGGATTCTTCGCTTCACCGGCCAGGTCAAATAAGGGCCGGAACCCGGTAAAACTGAAGACAATTCCTCCTGCGGCAATGGCGGTGAAGACGCCGTTGGCGCCGTAAGGCGCGAATCCGCCAAAGCGGGTCCAGTTGCCGGAATGAAATGCGGTGAGGATGAGAGCGATGATGGTCATGGTGGGCGCCGCGAGTTTAATGAACGTCACGGGGGTGTTGACCTTGGCGTAGAGCTGCACGCCGAGATAGTTCACCGCAAAGAACATCCCCAACAGGGCGGTGGCGGCCGCGAAGCCCCAACCCGTCAGCGAATTTTGAGCGGAGCTGTAAAGGCCGGGAAGGTAGCCGGCAGAATACTCCAACACGGCCTCCGCTTCCATCGCGGGGGCAGCGGCCCACGAAATAATGGCCGCCCAGCCCATCAGAAAACTGACCAGCGTGCCGTGGGAATACTGCGGGAACCTTATGACGCCGCCCGCCTCCGGATACGTCGCCGACAGTTCTGCAAAAGCCAGCCCCAAGATCACCACAGCAGCTCCTCCGATAATCCAGGAAACGATCGAAGCGGGACCGGCAATAGTGGCCGCGGCCAAAGCACTGAAAAGCCATCCCGAACCGATCAGTCCGCCAATAGCGGTCATGGTCAGGTCAGTGCGGGTCAGGCGGCGCTGGAAGCCGGAGGCCGGCCGGTCTTCACCGGTTGTGCGTGTCGGCGTGGTCAACAAGGAAATCCCTCCTAAAACTTTCGTACAGTAAATTGATGAATCGTGGAAACGCACTGCATAACTATACTGCTGCATAAGATAATGGCAAGAGGCGGGAAAAAAGCTGCCGAATTATGTGTCCAGAGACTTTTCTGAAAAACATGGGGGTGCGACCCGGCCGTCTCTGCTTCTAGTTGAAGCGGGCACTGCTCATTGCGGGCGGGGCAGGAGGCCATGCGGAAAATCTTTGGCGCTTAGGTTGCATATGTTTGCGTGCGGTGCGGAGGGCGGTTTCAACGGACTCCTGAAAGGAGCTGACGCAGTGTCGGGAATCACTGATAGTGGCTGAGCCTCGTGGACCAGCGTGGTCGGTGAGGCTCAGCCGCTTGACACAAAGGCGCGCGGAATGGTTCCGCGCGCCTGTCTGATATGGTGAAGCTAGGCCATCTGATTCAACACGGTTTGCAAGATCCCGTTGTTGCGGTAGTATTCCACATCCACCGGGGTGTCGAGGCGGGCAATGGCGGAGAATGTCCGGCTCGCCCCGTCAGCCGCCATGAGCCGCACTGTGACTGGGGCGCTGGGCTCAAGCTCTGCCGGCAGTTCGATTGTGACGGTCTCATCGCCTTGGATGCCCAATGTCTGCCAGGATTCTCCCGGTTGAAACTGCAGCGGGAGGATTCCCATGCCTACCAGGTTGCTGCGGTGAATGCGCTCGAAGCTCTGGGCCACTACGGCCTGCACTCCCAAAAGCTTGGTGCCTTTGGCTGCCCAATCGCGTGAGCTGCCAGTGCCGTATTCCTTGCCGGCAAAAACGACCAAGGGCACGTGGGCTTCCTGGTAGCGCATAGCGGCGTCAAATATGGGCATGACGTCACCTGTGGGCACGAACCGGGTAATGCCCCCTTCTGTGCCCGGAACCATGGCATTGTGAATCCGGATGTTGGCAAAGGTGCCGCGCATCATGACTTCGTGATTGCCGCGGCGCGATCCATAGGAATTGAAGTCCCGAGGGTTCACGCCATGCTCGAGCAGGTACCGGCCTGCGGGGCTGTCCACGGCGATATTGCCCGCCGGAGAAATATGGTCTGTGGTCACGGAATCTCCGAACAGTGCCAGGATGCGCGCATTGCTAATGACACGGCCCTTAGCTTCAGCTTGTTCAAAGAAAGGTGGTTTTTGGATATAGGTGGATGATGCATCCCACCCATAAATTTTTCCGCCCAGTTCTGGCAGCTGATTCCATAGCGGATTGGCTTGGTAAATCTGCTGGTACTGGTCCGCAAACATCTCAGGTTGGAGGGCTTGGTTAAGGGTATCCCTGATTTCAGCGTCTGTCGGCCACAGGTCGGACAGGTACACGTTATGACCTGCAGGGTCTTGGCCAATGGGGTCGCGGGACCAGTTGATGCGCATTGTGCCCGCCAGGGCATAAGCCACGACGAGCGGTGGTGAAGCCAGATAGTTGGCTTTCACCAGGGGATGCACACGACCTTCGAAATTGCGGTTGCCGCTTAATACCGCGGCCACGGTCATGTCGCTGGCCTGGATGGATTGGGCCACGGGCTCGGGCAACGGCCCGCTATTGCCAATGCACGTGGTGCATCCGTAGCCGACAATTTCAAAACCCAGCTGGTTCAAATAGGGCAAGAGTCCTGCGGCCCGCAGATACTCCGTCACTACCCGCGATCCTGGTGCCAAACTGGTTTTTACATAGGAGCGGACATGGAGCCCCTTCTCCACAGCCTTTTTGGCCAGCAGCCCAGCGCCGATCATGACGTGCGGGTTGGAAGTGTTGGTGCAGCTGGTAATAGCCGCGATAACAACGGCGCCTTGTCCCAGCGTTTCGCGGTGGCCATCCTCCCAGACGACTTCCGTCTGCTTTTGGCGGTCAGCTTCAGACAGCCCAAAACCTCTCTGGCTGGTATCAGCCGCAAGAGATTCCTCAAAAGCTTGCGGCATTGCGCTGAGGTTTATGCGGTCTTGAGGCCGCTTGGGGCCGGCAATGCTGGCCTCGACGGACCCGAGGTCAAGCTCAATGACTTCGGAATAGTCTGGGTCGGGGGTATGCTCTGTACGGAACAGCCCCTGCTCTTTCAGGTACCATTCGACCAGGCGGACATGGGCAGGGTCGCGTCCGGTTTGCCGCAAATAGAGCAGAGTTTCCTCGTCAACGGGGAAATAGCCCATCGTGGCGCCGTATTCCGGGGCCATGTTGGCTACTGTCGCCCGGTCTGCCAGACCCATCTGGGCCACGCCCGGACCGAAGAACTCAACAAACTTGCCGACCACGCCGTGTGCCCGCAGGATGTGGGTGACGGACAAGGCCAGGTCCGTGGCAGTGACTCCTTCACGCAGGCGGCCAGTCATTTTAAATCCCACCACCGCGGGGGTGACAAAATACAAAGGCTGGCCCAGCATGTTGGCCTCAGCCTCGATACCGCCCACACCCCAGCCGAGAACGCCTAGACCATTGACCATCGTGGTGTGGGAATCCGTGCCCACCACGGAATCAGGAAAGATCAAACGGCCATCGGGGTCCTCTTTAGAAGCGACCACCGAGGCGAGGTATTCGAGATTGACTTGGTGGACGATGCCCGTGTCGGGAGGAATGGCGCGGAAATTCTGAAATGCATCCTGCGCCCATTTTAGGAGGCGGTAGCGCTCATTGTTGCGCTCGAATTCTTTATCGGTGTTGTACTGCAGCGCAGCTGCAGTGCCAAATGCATCCACTTGCACCGAGTGATCAATAACGAGGTCGACCGGAACCAGTGGATTGATCTGGCTGGGGTCGTGTCCCATCAGGGCCACCTGGTCACGCATGGTGGCCAGGTCCACGACCGCTGGCACCCCTGTAAAGTCCTGCAGGACGACGCGAGCCGGTTTGAAAGGGATTTCCCCGCCCTGGCTAAAATTTTTGGGGTCCCAGTTCGCCAGTCTGCGCACATCATCCGGGGTAATTTGGTGGTTGTCCACCTGCCGCAAGACAGATTCCAGCAAAACCTTGATGGAAAAAGGCAGGTGGGATAGCGATGAAGACCGCAGGGGATTCAGGGCTTCAAGACGGAAATATACAATCGGTTGGCCTTCGAACGCAGTTACGACGCGGGCGTTGAAAGGATCTAGCACTGTGTTTTCCAATGTCTGCCACCTCAATTTTGAACTTTGTAGACAGAATTGACCACAACTATTGTAAACCACTTTGCAGCCCTGACACCGTGTAGCTTCACCGCGCGGATGATATAATTTAAGGGTCAGGCAGATAAAGGGGCGGGTACCGTGAGCAAGTGGACACAAGACATCAGGCAAGGGCGGACTTTCGCCATCATTTCCCACCCGGATGCCGGAAAGACGACCCTGACCGAAAAATTGCTCCTCTTTGGCGGGGCGATCCGGGAGGCGGGAGCCGTCAAAGCCAGACGGCAACAAGCGCATGCCCGTTCCGACTGGATGGCCATTGAGCAGCAGAGGGGCATTTCCGTGACCTCTACCGTCTTGCAGTTTTATTACCAAGGGTATCGGGTGAATTTGCTGGATACCCCCGGCCACCAGGATTTCAGTGAGGATACTTACCGGACACTGTTGGCGGCCGACAGTGCAGTGATGGTGATTGATGCGGCCAAAGGGGTTGAACCGCAGACGATCAAGCTGTTTCAGGTGGCTGCCAAGCGGCATATTCCTGTCTTTACGTTCATCAACAAACTGGACCGTGAGGGGAAAGATCCTTGGGACCTTCTCCAGGAAATTGAGAGGGTGCTGGGCATTCAGACTTTTCCTATGAACTGGCCAGTAGGGATGGGACTGGATTTTCGCGGCATTTATGACGTGCGCCGTGGGCGGTTTGAGTATTTTGACCGGGAACGGCAAGACTACCAAATCGCGGACATCAAGCAACTGGCGGACAAGATTCCGGAGGATCAGCGCCGCGCTCTAGATGACGCTCTGGAACTGATGGATGGAGCCGGGGAAGTCTTTGCGGAGGACAGGGTCAATGCGGGGGAGCTGAGCCCCGTGTTTTTTGGCAGCGCTATTGCGAACTTTGGGGTGCAGAGCTTTCTGGACACGTTTTTGGCGTTGGCGCCGTCCCCGACTCCCCGGATCAGTTCTATTGGGCCGATCTCGCCCGACGCGGAAACCTTCAGCGGATTTGTCTTCAAGATCCAGGCCAACATGAATCCCCAGCACCGTGACCGCATTGCCTTTGTGCGCATTGCCTCGGGCCGCTTTGAACGGGGAATGGCCGTGACGCATGTCCGTACCCAGCGGGTGATTCGCTTGAATCAGCCCCAGCAGTTCCTGGCACAGGACCGCTCCATTGTGGAGGAAGCTTTTGCGGGAGATGTGATTGGGCTGCATGACGCGGGGCTCTTTCATATCGGCGACACGCTGACGGAGGGTTCGGTTTTTGAATTTACCGGGTTTCCGCGCTTCAGCCCGGAGCATTTCGGGGAAGTCGAGCTGAAATACGCGCTCAAACATAAGCAGTACCAGCGTGGCTTGAAGGAATTGACGGAAGAAGGACTGATTCAGGTCTTTCACCCGACGGATGGAGGACCCCAAGTGTATTTGGGAGTAGTCGGCCCGCTGCAGTTTGAGGTCTTGGAGTTTCGCATGAAAAACGAATACGGGGTGGATGTGACAATACGCCCTATGCACTATGTGATGGCCCGCTGGATTGATGGCCCGCGGCCTGAACTGGGACGGTTTGACCGCGCTGCGGTGGTGCTCGATTCCGGAGACCGGCCGGTTCTGCTGGTGGAGGACCAGTACACACTGGCCAGACTGCAGGACAAGGATCCGGCCATGCGTCTATACGAATCGTCTCTTCTCATTCCGGAATCGGTCCAGACGCCGCTGTCTTAGAAACCGAAGCACGGAAGATGCCAACATTTATTCACCATAACAGGAGGCCATTGGATGAAATATCGCCGTTTGGGAAAGTCAGGAATCAAAGTTTCCGAAATTGCGCTAGGCAGTTGGCTCACGTACGGCACGGTGACGGAGCAGAATACGGCAGAGTCTTGTGTGCACCATGCTTATGAGTTGGGCATCAACCATTTTGACTGCGCCAACGTCTATGGCAGCACGCCCCACGCCGCGGAGCGTTTTCTGAACCAGGCTCTAGCCCCTTTTGCTCGGGACTCTTACGTTCTGACAACCAAGGCATTCTGGCCTGTGGGACCCGGTGTCAATGACCGCGGTCTGAGCCGCAAGCACTTAATCGCCCAGCTCGACCAGAGCCTGGAAGCGCTGGGAACCGACTACGTCGATATTTTTTACTGCCACCGTTACGATCCGGATACGGAAATGGAAGAAATTCTAGGAACTATCGATGACCAGGTCCGGGCCGGCAAGATCCTGTACGGCGGTGTCAGCGAGTGGCCTGCCGAGAAAATTGCCGAAGCGGTGACGGTGCAGACCGCTTTGGCGCTGCACCCCCTGCGTGCAAGCCAACCGGTTTACAATATGTTTTCCCGCTATATCGAGCAGGCTGTGCTTCCGCTGTGTGAACAGAGCGGAATCGGCGTGGTGGTGTTCTCGCCTGTGGCGCAGGGCCTCTTGACTGGGAAGTACCGCAAAGGACAGGCCTTGCCCGAAGGGTCTCGAGCGACGACTAAAGAGGTCAGCAATTTCATTACGCGGTACCTGACGGAGGAAAACTTAGACAAGATTGAAGCCCTTCTGCTGGTGGCGCAAGATTTGGGACTGTCGCTGAGCCAACTGGCCCTGGCCTGGATCCTCCGGCAGCCGGGGATTGCGAGTGCCTTGATCGGCGCGTCGCGGCCTGAGCAGATTACGGAAAATGTCAAGGCGGTCGATGTTCAGCTGTCTGCGGATGTCCTCAGGCGGATTGAGGATATTTTGCACTGAACCTCCCCGGCTAAAGCCTGGGGTTCTAAAAACCTCTACCGTCATCCTTTCGGTAAAGGTGTCCGAAAGAGCCGCCACGGCGGCTCTTTTTTTTGTCATAGGACGAGCCCGCGCCGCTTATGCATGTACAGGGTGAAACCATGAAAAAACATCGGCGCTTTGCGCAATATTGGCCCGGGGTCCTGAGCCCGCCCCCGCCACAATTCCTGTCCTTGATACAGCCCGTCTCGATGCTGCGGCTTTTCGTGGCCACCGTTGTAGGGTCCTGCGCGGTTTTGGTTCTATCTCCCCTGACCAAGAGCAGCATGGCTGGGTACGCGTATGGAGCTCTGCTGTTCACGGCTCTGAGCTGGCCTTTCGTCCCCAAAATTCTGACCACGGCCCGGTGGACAGAAGCGACTTTAGGCCAGAGTGTTCTGGTGCTGATTGCCAGCACGGCTTTGGGTGATGTTGCCCAGCGGCTTTTGGGGTTCAACCCACAGCAATCCGGCTTGGACCGGATGACGTGGCATGGGGCCGCGCGGATGCTGTGGCAGTTCCCTCTGGTGCTGCCTGTGGAAAATCTGCTGCTGATTGGGGCCATGGCCTTTCTCTGGCAGTTTTTGCGGCCATCTTCGGCGTGGCAGCGCTTTGGTGTGGCTCTGTTGGCCGCCGCGCTGTTTGGACTGTGGCATGTGCCGTTTTGGGGGCCATGGACCATGTGGACCATTGGGATGAGTGTCCTGCCGTGGGTGCTCTACATGATGGCGACAGGAGACATCGTAGTGCCTCTTGTCGCGCACATCCTTATGGACACGATGGCCATGGTGTTGACTTTTGGACCGTCAGGAAGCCTCTGGGTGCGTTATTTCTGGATTCTGGCGGCGCTGACCATGATTATGGCCGGACTTGGCCGGTCGCTGTACCGTGACTGGCGCGCGGGGTAAGCACGAGTGCCGCCTCTCCGGTCACGGCGGCCTTGCTTTCGCCCTTGACGTGGGCCGCGAGGGTCACCCGCAGCTCCCTAGGTCCTGGCGAGTTCACGGTGCCGCTCAGTATCAGCTGAGACGGCTGCACGATTTGGCGGAAACGGGCATGAAAGTGTGTAATCCGGTAGCCTTCTTGGTAGAAGGGGACAAAGAGAAGGTCCCACAGACCCATGCTGAGCATGCCGTGGATGATGACCCCTGGCAGCCCAAACGACTGGGCGGTGAGGGTGTCGTAGTGAATGGGGTTGAAATCTCCTGAAGCAGCGGCGTAGCGCACTAGTTGTTCCCGCGTCACAGAAACTTCCACGGGTCCCAGCGATTTAGGCACAAACATTACCCCACCTCCTGTGTGCTGGTATTGATCAGCAGCAGACTCTGGGACACAAAAGCCTCTTCATCCCTCTGATTGGTGCCCACTGTCCGGATAGTCAGGAAGACCATGTTAGCTCGGCGCTTTAGCGCGTGAATCGAACTGACCACGCTGATATGGTCGCCTGCGGCAATCGGCGCCCCATATTCGAAGTCCTGCTCTCCGTGAATGATGCCGGCGGCCGGCATGTCAATACCGGGAATCGTGTTTGCGGCTAGCGTGAATGGGAAGCTGGGCGGGGCTATCACGTCGGGATAACCGGCTTGTAGGGCAGATTCAGTATCGCAGTAGGGAGGATAAGTGAGACCGATTGCGCAGGAAAATTGCTGCAGAGCGCACCGGTCTATATGGTGCACCCGCGGCGCGGAGTGTCTGCCAATGAGTTCATCAGTCCATTGCATTATTATCCCTCATTTTCGTGGAGTCGGGTTGCGCATCCTTGTCGGGGAGGCACAGCGGGCATGGGCATTGTATAATACATCCATAATCACGACAACCCACCAGGAGGAGAATCCCTATGGAGCGCAGTGACCCATTGGGCCAGATTTTGAATGAGGTGCTGGGTATGGATGCATTGGGTGAAGATATTTGGGATCAAGCGGGAATGGGCATGGTCATCCGCGCCTTGGCGCCCAAGGCCCTCAACCGGGCAGAGCCTTTCACACCGCCGGTCCCCCAGTCAGCAGGGAGGGCGCCCCATGTCCTCCCAGATTGAGCGGCTGCACCAGAGTTTTCTGAATGGAAGCGATGACCCCGTCGCCCTGCTTGAACGGATCCATGCCAGCCAGCCGGCTGTGCAGTCGCAGACCAATGCCTTTGTGTCGGTGGATTTTGAGCGCGCCCGGAAGACGGCCGAATCGTCCTGGGACCGATTCCGGAAGGGCCAGGCGCGCGGAATTCTCGACGGGATTCCGGTCGGCCTCAAAGACCTGTTCGAAACCGCCGGGGTGCCGACCACTGCGGGCTCAAAGATCCTCAAGGATTATTGTCCCGTGTCCGACGGCGTGGTTGTTGCGCGGCTGCGGGCGGCAGGGGCGAATGTCGATATCGGCAAACTGAATCTCCACGAGTTTGCGTTTGGGCCCACCAGCACCAGCTCTTATTTCGGGCCAGTGAAAAATCCCGTCGACTCCCGCAAAATGTCGGGAGGATCCAGCGGCGGATCGGCGGCTGTGGTGGCGTCCGGACTGTTCTTGGCCGCATTGGGGACGGATACGGGGGGCTCCGTGCGCATTCCGGCTGCCCTGTGCGGCATAGCGGGTCTCAAACCCACATACGGCAGGGTCAGCCGGGAGGGGGTGATTCCCCTGTCATGGACGCTTGACCACGTGGGACCGCTGGCGCGCACCGTGGAAGACTTGGCGCTCGTGCTGAATGTGATTGCGGAGCAGCCGGGGGTGTCCTGGGAATGGATGCGGTCCACACCTCTTGACCCCAGCGCTCCCCTGCGGCTTTTCTGGCCGCAAGGGCCACAGTGGCAGGCGCTGAATGCTGACCTCAATGAGCGCTTTGAGGGGGCCGTGGAGAAGTTGGTCCGTAGGGGAAGGGTTGAGATTGTCCGTGGCGACCTTCCAGACACCGAGCGCGTGCGGGCGGCACAAATGGTGATAATTGGAGCGGAGGCGGCCAATTATCACTGGCGCTGGCTCCAGGAACGCCCCGGGGACTATCAGCCGGATGTGCGTGAGAGACTAGTCTCCCGCTCTTCGTACTTGGCCGTGCAGTATATCGAGGCGCTCAGGGCCCGGACCGAACTGGTGCAGACCTACCGGGCATGGTTTAGCGCCCAGGCGTGTGACGGCATCATCATGCCGTCTGTACCGGTCTACCCGCCTGATTTGGACACGCAGACCCTGACGGGATACGGCGGGGAGGCGGCTGACATCCGCAATATCCTGGTGTGGTTTACATCTTTGTTTAATCTGCTGGGCCTGCCCGCCGCGACAATTCCTGTGGCGGTGAATGCCGAAGGATTTTCTGCGAATGCGCAGATTGTGGGGGATTACTGGCAGGAGGAAAAAATTCTCCGGATTGCTAAGATTTGGCAGGATTTGGCGCAGGCATAGAGACAAGCCTGGCGCACCATCCTAGCACCATGATGCGGATACCGTGGCAGAAGGTGCGCAGCCTGATTGAACAGGGCACGAATTCCCAGGTTTTCAAGACGGGTCTGGCTGCTGGCGCTTCATGGTTCGCGGCCCAGCGGCTTTTTGGGACCAGCCGCCCATATTTCGCGCCGCTGGCGGCCATCTTGTCTTTGCAGGTGACTGTCGCTGAGTCTGTGTCGCGCGGGGTGCAGAGGGTGGCCGGGGTGGCGGGCGGAATTGTTTTGGCGGTCGCTGCCGGATATTTTTTTCGCTTGTCGGCATGGTCCGTGGGAATTGTGGTGTATCTCGCGGTATTTCTGGCGACCCGCCTGCGCATGGGTACTCAGGGAATCCCGCAGGTGGCCGTGACTGCGCTGTTGGTGATGACTGTGGGGCGCATGGCGCCCCAATACGCATGGATCCGGGCCCTTGACACGGCTGTGGGGGTTGTCGTGGCCATAGCCGTCAATGCACTGGTATGGCCTCCGGATGCGACCCCGTCAGCCGAGAATGCGATTAGCGTTTTGGACCAGGAAGTTTGTGATGTTCTGGGGGGAATTCGTGCCGATCTCATTGCGGGACTCAGTCCGGACCACGCCAGCCGCCATTTGAGACGGGCGCGCGGGGTCGACCGTTCTCTGGAAGAGGTCAAACGGGCTATCCGCCAAGCCGAAAAGAGTTTGAAATGGAATGTCATGGCATCCAAAAGACGCCTGCGGCTGAAGACCCTGAGACAGGCGGCAACAGTGCTGGAGCATGCGCTGTCCCAAGTCCGGGGTATTGCGCGCAGTCTGTTCGTTACCGCCGAGCGCAATGTAAGCGACCCATATGTGTCGCTGCCGCAGGCCATGGCGACAGGCATGGCCGAATTGCTGGCGATCATGGCACAAGCTCTTGGGACCTATTCCCGCATCATTATTGACCGGGATCCCCATGCGGCCTGGCAATTGGAAAGACAGTTGAAACAGGCATCGCAAATGCGACGCCTGTTGGCTGAAAACGTTGAAGGGTCGGCGGTGGACTGGATCGACCTGGCGGCGGTACTGGCAGATGTCGAAAAAATGACTCAAGACTTGCTCGTGTCGTCCCGCCTTCTGATTCCGCTGGTCATCCCCGCTGCCCGCGATTTGGGCCCCGGTTAGTGCTGGCCTTTCACAAAGCGCTCTTGGCTTTCTTTCAGCACGCGTTCGCCGACTTCATGATCTTGCCAGCCGCCGACATGCGATTCCTTGCCTTCAAGCTCTTTATATGTCGCAAAAAAGTGCGCGACCTCTTTAAGAGTATGTTGAGGGACATCCTTGATGGTCTCGATTCCGTTCATGCGGGGATCATCTGCAGCCACCGTCAAGATTTTGTTGTCCACACCATTTTCGTCGGTCATTTCCAGCAGACCGACAATGCGGCCACGGACAATGCAGCCAGGAAACGTGGGTTGCGACATTAACACCATGACATCGATGGGGTCACCGTCCTCGCCTAACGTTTTCTCGACAAATCCGTACTCGGTGGGATAGTGAAATGGTGAATAGAGCACCCGGTCCAAGCGGATGCGTCCTGTTTCGTGATCGGCCTCATATTTATTTTGGCTTCCCCGTGGAATTTCTACAACGACATCAATGACCACTGAAGCATTCCTCCTCCATCATCACCGCGCCGTTGGCGGCGCGTCATGCGGCAGCGTGCGGCGCACGCCTGCGCTTGTTTCATTGTGCGAGATGCGGGCGCAAAAATCAATGCAGGGCGGCTTATCATGGCGTATGATGGCAGTATTGATCGGCGCGCGACCTTTGCGTTGCCAGGCCGAGTCCGGTAAGATGAAATTTGGAGGGAATACCGTGCAACGACGTTGGGCCAACATCACTTTAGGGATTGCGCTGTTTTTGTTTTTGGTCGCGCTGGTATTCCACCGGCAATTCTGGGCGCCCTATCTGGAATCGATGTCCCTGGCGGGACTGGCTGGCGGGGTGGCGGACTGGTATGCTGTCACCGCCTTGTTCCGGCACCCACTGGGGATTACTTGGCTTCCGCACACTTCGATTATTTCAGCCAACCGCGACCGGATCGTGGACGCCTTGGCCACGTTGGTGGAAACTGAACTGCTGTCTGTCGGCTTTATCGAATCCAATATTGCAAAGCTGCAGGTCAGCCGGCAGGTCATCAGGTTATTGCAAGCGCCTCCAAGTCCTGAGATCCGCGGTGCCATAACGGAAGCGGTGAATCAATTGCTGTCGTTGATGCCAGAAGACAAATTGGCTGACTATCTGGAGCGCTTTACGGCCGACAAAGTGCACGGTATGGACCTGTCTGACTATGTGGTGAGCATCGTCAAATGGCTGGTCCAATCGGAGAATGACCGCCCTCTCTTTGCGTTTTTGGCCCGGCATGTGGTCCAGGTCCTCAACAGTGTGGAATTCACGGAAGATATGGAGAACCGCCTTAAGGACATGCTGGAGAAATATACCAAGACGACCACTCAAAAACTCGTGCTCGGGCTCCTGGAATCTTTGGGAACGGTGGATTACAAGGACCTCAGTGTCACAGTCAAAGCACAGCTGATTGATTGGCTGCAGTCCAAAAAGGCATTTGAACAATTCGAACTCGCGCTGGTGCGCATTATGATTACAGTGCGGGACGATGCCGCCTTGCGGGAACGCATCGAAGGGGCGAAAGACGAGCTTGTCACCCATGTGCCGTGGGATCGGGCGGTCAGTTTGGTGATGACTGAGGTGCGTACCCGTCTGAATCAGGAAGGCCTGTGGGACGGCATTGGCAAGGCCATGGGAGACATAGCCGAGGCTCTCAGTGCCAATCCCGAGCAGCAGGCCATGCTGGAGGGCATGGTCAAACGCATGACCGTTTCGCTTTTGCGCCGCTATCACCCGATGATCGGGCGCCTGGTCCGCGACAATCTGACGCATATGGATGAGCGGGAATGGATCGACAAAATAGAATGGTATGTGGGCCGCGACCTGCAGTGGATCCGGGTCAACGGGGCTTTAGTGGGGGGCATGGTGGGACTGCTGCTGGCTATCCTTATTCATCTCTTGTAGGGGGCATCGCCCGGTGATGCTCCGTCATGGCATTAAGCTCGGCTCCGAGAAGGATTGCTAGAGCGAAGAAATACAGATAGAGCAGCAGTAGAATGACGGTGCCCAAACTTCCATACATTTTATTGTACGTATTGAAATGACTGGTATAGAGGGAAAACAACGACGACATGACCAGAAAAACGGCGGTGGCCAGCACGGTTCCAGGCCGCAGAATAACGAAGCGCAGGCGCAGATCGGGCAGTACGGTATAGAGGATGTCCAGACTGACCACTAACAGCACCAGCATCAACACCCACCGCACAGCCGCGGAAGCTCTAGCTCCGGCAGACCAGTGAATAAGATGCACCAGGACCCAGTGCGTCGCTTCCGTGCCCCCGGTGCCGATGACGAGCACGGCAATAAATAAAAGTCCGACGATGATGCCTGTCCCCAGGGAGAGGCCATACCGCTGCCAAACTGTACGGTGGTAGGGATAGGGCAGTTCGTAGGCATGATTGAAGGCATCCATGAGGCCCAAAAAGGCCCCGGACATGCCCCACACAAACCCGGCGATGCCCAGCGACAAAATGGTGGGATTTTCGTGGTGCACCGCCTGTACAATACTCTTCTGCAGCAAATCCAGCACCGCTGGGGGCACCAGGGCGTCCAGCGGGCGGGTTACCTGGCCGATGCTCCCAGGGAGCCGCATGAACCCCAACAGCGCGGTAAGAAAAAGAACCAGAGGAAATAGGGCAAACAAAAATTTGTAGGCCAGGGCTGCCGCATAGGATGGCATGTCATCTTGGGCAACCCGTGACGCGAACGTCTTTGCGGACGCCAGCCAGTTCTTCATTCGCTTCTCCTCCTTTGTGCATGCTTTGAGCCGAACGCGCGCATTCTAACACCAAACAAACTAGCGTCTTCATGGGAGGGTGCCTGGTGCTGGATAATGTGTCGGCTACAAGTGTGCTGGCCGTGGCCGCAGGTGCGGGAATAGGGTTCCTAGTGGCTACTATTGGCGGCGGAATCCTGGTGCTGTCCGTGTTCATTTTGCGCTACCTGTTCGGTCTTAAAAATATTGGCATGCTGTTTGGCACATCCACTGCCTTAACCGCGGTGATGGCTATGGCACTGGTGGGCATGCGCCGTCATGCCGTCAGCAAGACGTGGCGCCCAGCTGTGTGGTTTACTCTTCCTGGCTGGGTTGGGATGGCCATTGGCCACATGGCCCAACAGTCTCTCTCGTCCCACCTGCGCCTGGCCTTATTAGGTCTGGTGATGTTGGTGAATGCCGCGCTGACGTTCATTTTACCAAAACATACCGGGGACTCCAAAACTCTGGCAGCCCGGCTCGGAATAGCAGGACTGATTGTAGGAGCGGTGGCGGGTTTTTTTGGAGGCGGCGGTGGATTTTTAGTGTTCCCTGCCATGATCTGGACCGGACTTCCTGTGGCTAGCGCCGCGGGAAGTGGGTTGTTGTCAGTGGTAGCCCTGACATTGACCGCTACCGTGCGCAATCTCGGGAGATGCGCCATAGATTGGCACTTGGTCCCATTCTATCTTGCCGGAGCTCTTGCGGGGATTTGGAGCGGCGTGCGCTTGCGGCCATGGAAGGCTAAGGAGCTGTCCGCCGTGCATCTGCAGTGGATCGCGGGGAGCATTATGCTGGTGGGTGGGCTCTACCTGATGCAGCACAACTGGGCCAGCCTTTACAGACCGTCTATAGCCCTTTATGATGGGGTAAAGGGAGGGATTGATTTATGAGCTTACAAATTGAAGTGACCCCTGAGGCGATCGCCAAACTGGCAGAGCTGGGTACGGAGAAGCAGGCGGACTATGTCCGCGTCAGCGCTGAGCCGGCTTGCGGGTGCGGGCGCATTGGCTACCGCATGTTCTGGGACCAGGAGCTCAGCCAGGAAGACGAGCAGATCAAGGCTGCAGGCGTGATCTTGGTCGTTAACGCGGAGAGTCGGCCCTACGTGGAAGGTGGGATCCTAGATTATAAAATGGACCCAATGCAGGAAGGGTTTGTCCTGACGAACCCTCAGGCCCAGACGGGCTGCAGTTGCGGAGGGCATTAGCTCTCCCGTGTTTGCGGCAGGACCGGCGAAGCGCCACGGGTGACCGTGGCGCTTCAGGCTACCCAGTGGGCTGTAGCATATAGAGCCACAAACAGTATGCCTAGAGGCAGGGATGCAATAAAATACAGTGTCTTATGCCACGGCTTGCCGCTGATCACCAGCCCCAACATGATGAATGTAGGAAATGCTTCCAGTACAAGACGCGGCAGGGACATCAGGGGATTTCCGGTAGCCGGGTAAGAAAAAGGAACCAGCAGCGCCAGCACCTCGTAAATCCATAAATAGGCGGGCAGGTATTTCACCGATAAGGCTAGCATGATCAGCAGAAACAAGGCGAATATCCAGTTGTAAAAATTACTGGCGCTCAGCTGGGGCATTCCTGTCGCAAACAGTGTGTGCAGGCTGAAGGCCTGTCCTGCGACTTGCCAGGCTTTCACTGTCGCTGCCCACAGTGTCGCCCCGACCCACTGGAAATGCCGCCCCCAGTTGCTCTGGGCATGTTCAAAGACCAAGGGGTCGCCAAACCGGATTAAGAGAAATCCCATATACAGCACAAGACCTAACGGGGCCCACAGACTATACAGCAGCGGGCGGATGCGGTGTCCCTCCTGAGTCCACGCGAGATAGAGCAGGGGGATGGCCAGCAGCAGTCCGTACATGCTGACCAATGTGGCGGCCATCGCTAACGGTCCCGCAATGCGGTAGCGTCTCGTCCGCGCGAAGTATAGCGAACCAATGGCCGCTGCCATAAACAGGGACTCCGAATACACAGCGTTGGCGTAAAAGGAAGTAGGGAAAAAAGCCAGGGCCAGTACGGCGTTCCAGGCAATTCGGTCCCCAAATTCATATTGCGTCAACCGAAACAGAAACCACAAGGTCACAGCAAAGCACAGCAAGCTGAGCAGGACACCCCCAACCACGCCACCACCCAGCAAGTGGACACCTAAGGGGTAGAGGGGGAAGAATGCCGTTGCCGTGGGTCGGTTGGCGTAGCCCATGTTGGCGATCGACAAGTACCACAGTCCGTCCCAATGAGCCCATAGGCCAAAAGTCACATGATACAGCAGCTGGCCGGACGGCGGCAGGGTGTTGGGCGGGGATTCCACCCAGGCATGGGGCAGATAGATATAAGCCAGACCGCCTAATTCCATGAAAAATGCCCGCGATATCACAAAAAGCCAGAATAAATGCTTGACAGTGGGCCATTTCAAGCGCGGGGTGGGAGATGGAGTCTGAACAGGGAACAGCGCAGGAGATTCCGATGTCAGATCTTTAGCCATGCGACCTCCTTGGTCGGCGCAACTGACTGACCGAGCCCAGCTTCAGGGCATCGCCGCGGATATAGTTGGCCAGCGCAAATACTTGGTAGGCGGTTAGGTTGGTCGTCGAACTCTTGGTCATCCCCAGCAGGCCGCCGGCGGCTATGGGGGTGACCTCCGGCAGCATATCAACAATTTTGCCGAGCAGCTGCACCTGTCCCGCCGGACTGGCCGCTCCATCGGGATATCCCAAAGTCGCCAGCATGGAGGCGGGGGTTGCAGCCTGCGGCCAGAGGTGGTCGGTATGGTAGTATAGAGCGTTCATCACCATTAAGAGGTCCTTTGTGGTAAAGTAAAAATAATGAGTGATCGGCACGCCCATGGCGGTAGACACAGATTTAGTCGCCAAAGACGGACTTTCGCCCGTAATAGCCTCATAAAGCGGCTTTGGCGCGCCGTTGGCGGCGGGGACCACCGTTCGTCCAGAGACGGGAATCACCGTCAGGATCTGGCTGTTGGGACGCACTACCGCCACAAATCCAAGGAAAGCCGGGGCGCCCAGTGTTCCCCGAATCCCTACAAGGACATTAACCGGCTGCTTTTCGTTAATAGCAATTGTGCTGATACGGCTGTGGATTCGTGAGTGAAGCATCACGGATACTCCTACAAACAGCGCGCCGAGACCTGCAATAACACCGGTGATCCACCGTTGCCGCCTGCTAAACCCTATGCTTGGTGTGCCGTTCCGAGTGTTCATCAGCATCCGATCCTTTATCAGCCGTATTGGCATTTGCTCATCGTTCGCTCCCCCACATACAAGACAATACATTGTAGCATGTTCCACGCAAAAAACTGCTGGGAAAACACAACAGCAGGCCCAGTATCTAGTATGCCCTCCGCTCGTCCGTGTTATGATGGCTGGCGCCACGCCACGTTTTGATTCCATTCGGCGCCCGCCAGACGTGCTGAAGGAGGGCATTTGGCTCTGTAGAGGAACAGGGCGGGATGGGGCAGTGTCCGGTGTGACAATGCTTCCAGGTTGGCAATGCCCTTGATTATAAAGCCATCAAATTCTTGGCCCCAGGTCTCGAGCATTTCGGGGCTCAGTGTCCATGTGGCAAATCCGTCGCCGAGATCCAGCACTCTATCGGCCACGGTGTCGAGGTGAACCTGGCAGACGTCTTCACGGGTGACGTCATTCAGAAAAGGGTGGTGGCGGACTAAAATTGTCACAAAATAGCCTTGGTGGCGCAGGGCACGGATCAGTTCCCGGTCAAACACCACTTCGCCGGCATTGTCAGTGACATACAGAAGACGGCTGCCTTCCGGGACGTCTGCAAAAAACTGAGAAGAGGCGTTGATGCCGAGCCCCTCGTCCATAGCTTCTTGGAGTTGGCTGAATAAGTGCTCAGGATTGGCATCCAGCCCGGCATCAATAATATTGGCGGATGCCGCATAGGCCATCCGTCCAGCAAGGTCTTCCAAAGGCAGTGGGTGCTGCCTCCAAAAGATTTCAGCCAGAGCATTGGCTCTGACTTTCTCATCAGTGTAGGCATCCGCCTGATTGGTGGCGTGATTGGCTACTTGATACATCTGGTCAATGGCCTGGGCAGGACTGTCGTAGTCACTCCATTGGTCTGCGAGTGAGAGCATGACGGCGCGCTGGACGGGCGTCTGGTCGCTTACGCCCCGGTGGTCCAGTGTTTTCATCAGTTGAAGATAGAGACAGGCCGCACATTCCGGTGCGATTTTCATAATTCACCTCGACATTTCTGATATTATGCGTTTGGTTTCGCTTGGGTTCTAGTGTACCATGAAGATCTCGATATTTGCTCCGGTCATCATGAGAGAAGGAGGAACTGGCGGTGTGCGGTCGATATTCTTTGGGCTTGTCATGGGAAGAATTGGCCAGCCAGTGGCACTTGACGTCTGCCCCCAGCCCGCCTTGGAGTCCACGCTACAACATTGCTCCGGGTCAGGACATTCTCGCCATTGGCAACGATGCCGGTGGCGAGCCGACCGCGGTTTGGGTACGCTGGGGTTACCCTATGCGCGGACGGATGCTGATCAATGCCCGCCAGGAAAACTTGCTGACCAAGGCCTTGTACCGTGACGCGGTGGAGTGGCAACGCGCTGTGGTGCCTGCGGACGGATTTTATGAATGGGCCAAATCGAGCAAGCAGCCCTTCCGGTTTGTGGGCCCGGGGCCTTTGAACATTGCTGGATTGCTGCTGCGTTCTGCGGAAGCGCCGCTCTGGCGCATTGTGCTGATAACCTGTGCCGCCAGCCGCTGGATGGAGGGAATTCATTCCCGCATGCCTTGGCTTTTGACTTCCGATCAGGTGCCTCTATGGCTGGACCGGTCATCTGCACAGTACCGGGCGCTGGTGCCAAAAGAGGATGTTGTCCTGACCCACTATCCGGTGTCGAAGCAGTTGAACAGCAGCCAAGCGGATAGTCCGGAACTGATTGCCCAGGTTCCAGACTCCTGAGGCCAAGCGCTTCCCCCGACCGTACAATTGCGAAGGGGGTCGGGGCGGGAGTGCCTGGATGCGTTGGGAGACTGGTTACGACGGAGTGACCGCGATGGTGATGGAGCGGATGAAGTAGGGATGAACGGGTAAAGAATCTTCCTGCATCGCCGGATTATATTTTACTTTTCCCGCCGCAATTTTTTGTACCACGGTCATGCCTTTGGTTACCCGGCCGAGCTCGGTATAAATAGGGTTTTGGTTGAGGGTTGTGCTCTCCGCACCGGTGCACACGAAAAACTGGCTGCCGTTGGTCGCCGGAGTGCCTGAATTGGCCATGGCGACAATTCCTGGCTGGTATGGGTAGGTGGCATCCTTGCCCGTCCACTGATACCCGGGGTTGCCGGTCCCGTTATTGAGAGGGTCTCCCGTCTGGAACATAAAGGGTTTGATGACCCGGAAAATCTTATCACCATTGAAAAATCGGTGGTCGGCTAAAAAGACAAAGTTGTTAACGGCGTGGGGATCTTTTTGGGCGAACAATGATATGTCGAAGGTGCCCGCAGAGGTGTTCACTGTGGCCACGTAGGAATTGTTCGGGTTGATTGTCATTTTCGGTGGGGATTTCCAGCGCAGGTTGCGGCCGCTGGCGAGAGGGGGAGTCTTGTGGGCGGGTGCGGCCTGCTGGCCGCAGCCGGCCACCAGGCCCGCCGCCATCACAGACAATGCGGGTACGGCGATAATTTGGCGTAGTCTCATAATGTGGCATCACTCCGTTGTCGTATTTTCGCCGCCCATTGTACCATGAATGCGGCGCGGTTCACACCGCTTTCCTGTTCATCGGCTGCCTGACTAGGCTGATTGTGTGGACGATGGCGGCCCCGGCCAGCATCGCCAGACCCGTCAGTGTCACGCCCTTCCAGCCGGACAGGGACCACGCCCAGCTGGCAATGCCTGATCCTAAAGAGCCGCCGAGAAAGTAGGTGACCATGTATACGGTGTTGAGCCGGGCCCTGGAATCGGGCCGCAGCGCGTAAATCCGCGACTGATTGGAGATCTGGCCGGCCTGAACGCCGAGGTCGAGAAGGATGATGCCAATGATCAAAGCCCAAAGGTTGCCCGATAGCGGCCACATCCACAAGAATGCCACGGAAACGAGGATGATGGCCACGGTGATGGTGATTCTGGGATCGCGCCTGTCGGCTGCGCGTCCAGCAACAGGGGCGACGCTTGCGCCCGCGATCCCCAGGAGGCCGAACAGGCCGATAACCGACGCAGGGTAATGGTAGGGCGCTGTGCCGAGACGGAACGTCAGGGTGGTCCAGAAGGCGCTGAACGCGCCAAATAGCGCAGCTCCAGTCAATGAGGCGCGGACTAGTTCCGGTTCTTCCCGGATTAAGGGACCGAGCGAGCGGATCAGTCCCGTGTAGTTCAAGGTATGGCGGTGCGGATAAGAACGGGGGAAAAACCGGGCCATAGCGGCTGCAAAAATCAGCATGAGGATTCCAGCCAACTGGTAAACCCGGGGCCATCCCAGCCAGTCGCCCACCAATCCGCTGACCGTGCGCGCTCCTAATATTCCAATCAGCAGTCCACTCATCACGACGCCAACCACTCTGCCGCGGGACCCGTCCAGGGCAAGGTCAGCAGCGACGGGAACAATCACCTGCGGCACTACGGTGACCAAACCCAGCGCGAAGTTCATGATGAGGAAAGGGGTGAAGGCGGGAGTGATAGCGACAATCTCCAACGCGAAAGAGGTCAGGATAAACAGCCCCACAATGAGCCGTTTGCGCTCCCACAGGTCAGCTAGGGGCACAAACAGCAAGAGACCCGCCGCATAGCCGATTTGTGTGAGCATGGTCACAATCCCGACTTCAGCTGGCCCGACATGAAATGTGTGGGCCATGAGTGTCAGCAGAGGCTGGTTATAGTAAAGATTGGCAACACTGGCACCGGTCGCGACGGACATGAAGATGACAAGCCAAGAAAATGTCATGAGTCCCTCCTGCTGGTGTTGGGGCGTTAGTATTCCATTGTAGAGGCTTTTGGCTCTCCCGAACACTTGCGCCACCCAGATTGTGGTTTAAAATAGTCCCAGGATTGGGATAAGAGAATAAGATGTCGCGGTTTCAGTCCATAGACCCTTTGAGTCGGGCTGAACCATGAAATGTTCGGGGGGGATTATAGTGCAAGCTATCGCGCTGACAGAATTTGGAGGGCCCGAGGTTTTGCGCATGCAAGAAGTGCCCATGCCAGCATGCGGTCCCGATGATATTGTCATACGTGTCCACGCGGCAGGTGTCAATCGCGCTGACCTGCTGGAACGTCAAGGGCTCTATCCGCCGCCGCCTCCACGTCCAGAATACCAAATTCCGGGACTCGAATGTGCCGGGGTGGTGACTAAGGTCGGAACCCGCGTCATGCGGTTTCATGAGGGAGACCGCGTAATGGCCCTAATCTCGGGCGGCGGCTACGCGCAATATGTGGCCTGCCCAGCCGAATTCGCCTGGGCTGTTCCGCCGGCTCTGACGGATGTTGAGGCTGCGGCAATTCCGGAGGCTTTTCTCACGGCGTATGATGCGCTCTTCGACAAGGCAGGACTGGCCATGGGGCAGCGGGTCATCATCCATGCGGGGGCTGGCGGGGTAGGATCGGCGGCTATCCAACTGGCTGTTTTGGCGGGACTGCATGTGCTGACGACGGTGGGGACGGAAGAAAAGCGGCAGCGGGTCTTGTCTCTAGGCGCGGAGGAGGCGGTCAATTATCACCGCCAGTCCTTTGTGGAAGCAGCGCGCACGTGGTCTGCGGGACAGGGAGTGGATGCCATTTTGGATTTCATCGGCGCGAACTACTTGGAGCAGAACATGGTCAGCCTTAAAACGGGAGGGGTTCTGGTGGTGATCGGCACGCTCAGCGGAGCCGAGGCCCCGATCCATCTCGGCCAGCTCTTGGGGCGCAGGATCACCCTGCGAGGAACCGCCCTGCGATCTAGACCGGTCTATGACAAGATGCGTCTGATCCAAACATTTCAGGAAAGAACCGGGGAGTTTTTCCAATCTGGCCGGCTGGGAGCCATCATCGACCGTACTTTTCCGCTAGCACATGCCGATGAGGCCCACCGCTATCTCGTCACCAATCAAACGATAGGCAAAGTCATTCTTACAGTAGATTAACCAGGATCCAGGTAGTGGCCGATCTGGAGGAGCAGGGATTGAGCGTCTTGCGGGCCGTAGGGACCGGGGGTTTCCATGCGGCCGCCCGCTGCGCGGGCGTGCCCGCCGCCATGAAACATCTGCTCCATCAGTACGGCTGCATCGATCCTTGTGTCGCTCCGGACGGATAGTCGGCCGTCTGCCTTGAGGAAGACCACGAGGGCGGCTCCCTGCGCCAATAATTTATGGGCCACTTCATTCACAGCACCTTCTCCGCTC
>DAHWJO010000419.1:0-637 GCA_027344105.1 Sulfobacillus sp. | reverse complement strand
TTGCGGGATTGAAGGCCAAACACTTTGTCTTTGAGACGCTGGGACAAATCTGGGCCAATCAATAACGGCAGGCATGCGGGACGATGGAGGAAATTCCTGCATCGGTTTCGAATACCCTCTCAGTTGAAGGAGGGATATCATGGCAACCGATATGGGCACTCAGAATTCCATCAGCCCGGATCAAGTAAAGGAATGGCATGCAGCCTTTGCGGAAGAGCCGCTGCATCAAGTGATCGCCAACGCCATCATCAAGAATGGGGTGCAGGCGGTGACTCAGAAGCGTTCTCGAGTCACCGAAATGCCATACGCGTTTTCGCATGAAATCGCCACCGGGGCGATTACCCATCAGCGGCAAAGCGGCCGCTGCTGGATTTTTGCGGGATTGAACGTGATTCGCCAGCGCATGGCGGAAACGCTTCGTGTCAAGGATTTTGAACTGTCGCAGGCCTACTTGATGTTCTACGACAAGCTGGAGAAGTCCCATTACTTTCTGGAAAGCATTATCCACACGCTGGAGCAACCGGTGGATGGACGGCTCGTGGCGTGGCTGCTCACCGCCCCGCTGCAAGACGGGGGCCAGTGGGACATGTTCGTAAACCTGGTGGAGAAGTATGGGGTGGTGCCGAAGGGCATCATG
>DAHWJO010000418.1:0-641 GCA_027344105.1 Sulfobacillus sp. | reverse complement strand
GCCCACGATCAATCGGAATCACTGCCCACGATCAAACGGAATGGGTGCCCACGATGCCCCGGAATACGCAGTGACCGAAAAAGGGAGGGAGTCTATCACTACGAAGGCGGCGTGGCGGCTTTTGTTCTGGATATCAATAAGAGCCGTGAAGCAGTTCATCCAACCGTCATCCGTATCAAGGGTGATCGCGATGGCGTCATGGTGGACACGGCTATCCAGTGGAACGATGGCTATAACGAATCGGTCTTTCCGTTCACCAATAACATCCCGCAGGCCGATGGGGGGACACATTTGACGGGTTTCCGTTCCGCCATGACCCGTATACTCGGTGGTTATATGGAACGGGAAGGGATTGCGACAAAGGCCAAGGTCACGATCGATGCGGCAGACATGCGGGAAGGCATGACGGCTGTACTGTCCGTCAAGGTGCCAGATCCCAAGTTTTCTTCGCAGACCAAGGATAAGCTGGTGTCCAGTGAAGTCCGCCCCATCGTTGAATCGGTGATTGCCGAAGGTGTGGGCACATTTCTGGATGAAAAGCCCAAGGAAGCCCAAGCGATTTGCGCCAAAATTGTTGAAGCGGCCAAAGCACGGGAAGCGGCCCGCAAGGCCCGGGATATCACGCGTCGCAAAGGAGCACT
>DAHWJO010000417.1:302-644 GCA_027344105.1 Sulfobacillus sp. | reverse complement strand
TTTTTGCGTACCATGCCGGCATAAAAAAGGGCCACGCCTGGAATGGTCATGAGCAGCACCAAAGCGGTGGAGGTCAGCATCCAGGCTGTGTTGCCGTCAGAGAAGTGTGTCGGAGTCATCGGGCGCATTCTCGCCGGTTATCGCCCGTTTGCGCAATGATCCATGAGGCTTAATAGCTCAGGTGCTGCATCGTGCGCTGTCAGGCAGCCTGGATAAGCAGACATTTTGCATCATTCTGTCTCGTGAGCGCTGACCCAGGCTGGGCGGATGGCCTGATTTTGCTGGGTTCTCCGCCTGCCGGTGAGGAGCTATTTTGAGACAAAACGATGAGGCCGCCCATTT
>DAHWJO010000417.1:0-292 GCA_027344105.1 Sulfobacillus sp. | reverse complement strand
GGCGATGGCGGAAGCGAAAAAAGGGCGGAAACGGCAGACGGTAGGGGATGCGGAGGCACAGATTCCGGCGGCGCCTGGTCAGGGAGAATTGTTTGAGGGGGCGTCGGCAGAGGTGGTCGCGGTGACGGATGCGGTGCCCCCGGAGGTGCCGCCCGCAGGGTCGCCGCCTGCAAGGCTTCCACCGGCAGGGCTGCCGTCCGCAGGACAGGATCTGTTGTCTGCTGCGCAAGCCACCCCCCAAAAACGCCGGAAAGCCCCCGAGGGCGAAAGAAAGCATCTCACCACGCTGGAG
>DAHWJO010000416.1:0-648 GCA_027344105.1 Sulfobacillus sp. | reverse complement strand
AAAAGGCCGCCTCGTCCTTGCTCAAGCCCAGTTCCGCGTGGCGTTGATCCAGCACCTGCAAGGCCTTCGCCAGCTCGATGAGTTCCTGCATGACCTCGACGGTATCCACCGAGCGGTTATGGTACTTGCGCAGGGCTTCTTCCAGCCGTTCCGAGAAGGCTTTGCTCTGGATCAGATTACCTTTGCCTTCCTTGCGCACTTTGTCCTGCAACAGGCGGCGCAGCATTTCCAGCGCCAGATTCTTTTCGGGCATGGCCTCGATCTGGTGGATGAATTCATCGGACAGCAGGGATATTTCGCTTTTGGGCAGTCCCGCCACCGCATACAGGTCCACCACGCCTTCCGGGGCGATGGACTGGTCAATCAACTGGCGGATGGCGTATTCCTGCTCTTCCACCAGGGATTCCGCGTCACTGGTCTTGTCCAGGGTAGCGCGGACACTCAGGAAGAAAATGATCGCGGTGCGCAGGCGTTCCAGCAGCAGGGCGTCGGTGTAGTCGGCGCGTTCAGGATGGTCACTGTCCGGGCCGATGTCGGGGCCGTGGGCGTAGGCGTAGCCCAATTCCTGGAACAGGTGCGTATTCCGGGGCATCGTGGGCACCCATTCCGTTTGATCGTGGGCAGTGATTCCGATTGATCGTGGGCAGC
>DAHWJO010000415.1:0-648 GCA_027344105.1 Sulfobacillus sp. | reverse complement strand
TTTCATAGGTTTCATGCATTGATTGTAGCACAAAGACCGAACGTTTCACGAAGCACTGCGACGTGGCAATCACCATCACAAGGAATTTTGCCGAACCTCTTTGCGTCCTGGATGTACGGCTTGCGGTGTACAGCAATCCGCCCGCCGTTTACCCCGCCCGGGTTATGCCAGGATATTCCCGGTCCTCACTGCACTGGGCTCCATCCGCACGGGCACCCACCCTAACTGGTGCGCAATGAGATACCGAAGATAACCATCTCTCAGCAGATACCCCGGCGGCTCTACGGTCCGTTCCACCACCAGAGATTCATCATCCAGTTAGTCCTTGGCCCCTGATAAGGAACAGGCGGGCGAGTGAATCTGGAGCGGCGTTAGTGAAACACCGCGGGGTGGAAGTGGAGGGCGTATCGGATTATCTTCCCACTCCGCCGGAGCGTGGCCAAAAATTCTTTCACGCGCTCCGCATCGTGCGGAGCTATCGCCATGAACTCGACCGTCGTATCGCGTGCGACCACTCGTTGACATCTCTGCTCATGTACGTAAGGCAAGGGACAGGTCTGCACGATCGAATAACCCGAGGCCTTACGCGATCACCCAATGACACTCCAAATGCCGTTTTCTATGAAGACGTTTCCCTCTTTGGCACTC
>DAHWJO010000414.1:0-649 GCA_027344105.1 Sulfobacillus sp. | reverse complement strand
CGATGGCTTCGATATGTTCGAGTTGCGACATTAATTTTTAGCCTTGCGTATGCCTCTACATATTATCGTTGGATTAAACGGCCTGTTGGCCATTATCTATGACGAATTGTAAAGTGCAAGCATCAAGATCGGCGGGTATGTCCCGCCATGTTAAACGGCATGCCACATCGGCACACTCAGCCCGTCAGGCTGCCGTGTAAAGCCCTGTCACTCCGTCTCCCCGGCCTGATAGGCGGCAATGGGGGCATGCCGCTTTTGCGCATAGGTCTTCAGATAAGCCTCCTCCTTGTGCCCGCCCTTTACCCCCTTGGTGGCAATCCATTCCTGCTTCATCTGCTCAGGGTCCGGCACCTTGAGCAGGGTCGTTGGCGTGTAGGCCGCCCCTTTAGCCGGAGGCGGCAATCCAGCACCACGCTGCGTCTGACGGGCCTTGTACCAGGCATACCATTTTGAATTCGGGTGCAGAGGATGTCCGGAAGCCCCGGCCTCGCGGCGCATCGGGGTGTAGTCATCACATTGGCCCACATTGAACGCAACCGGCACCTGCATCGGGAGAAGCCTGGTCTCGGCGTAATGCGTATTCCGGGGCATCGTGGGCACCCATTCCGTTTGATCGTGGGCAGTGATTCCGATTGATCGTGGGCAGCCA
>DAHWJO010000413.1:0-649 GCA_027344105.1 Sulfobacillus sp. | reverse complement strand
GGGCAAATGTCGTCGGGACGCAACCAGAAGGGCCGCACCCTTGGCGATGGCCTCGTCGAGAAACTTTTCCTGGAGGGGGCCATCCATCCTCAGAAGAAAGAGATCCCCAGGAGAGACCTTTCGGCTGTCATCGGAGATGCCGGAGAGTCTCTCCGGCAAATCGCCCTCAAGGACCGGGGGAAGAAAGCGCTCCATCCATTTTCGTCCTTGACCCTCTCCTGATGTCTCCGTTACCACCATCTTCGACTCCCATTCAGAGGATCCACCATGTCTGCCATCACGTTCATCCTCTTGCGCGGGAGACTCCGGCATTCATGCCGGGGAGGGATAGCGCCTCTCCCGCTCCTCCTTTCTCAGTGATCGGATGGATGAATATCCGTACCCGTCGGCCCGCTGGAGAAGCCGACAGTCCTTGCAAGAAATCCCCTGCACCACTCCGGAGCCGGTCTGGATGTTGAAACTGCCGGAGCTTCTCACGGCCACCCGTCCGGCATAGGTTCCGGTTTTTTTGCCCTTCGTCACGATCGCCATGACCCGGTCTCCGGTCTGAAAACCGAAGTGGGCTTTCGTCCGGGTGAGAAATCCCCTCGGGAATCCGAAAGAGTCCAGCCGGGTCCGCTGATAGGATCCCCGTCCCGTGGACTTGATC
>DAHWJO010000412.1:0-655 GCA_027344105.1 Sulfobacillus sp. | reverse complement strand
TCCCCGCGATATATCCCGTGACGCTTCCGGAATTTCAATCCACGCACCCCGTGAAGGGTGCGACTTCTCTTTCTGACATTTCCAGTCTGACACATAGATTTCAATCCACGCACCCCGTGAAGGGTGCGACCCTTCTGCCCCTTTCAACTACCCAATGACCGTAAAATTTCAATCCACGCACCCCGTGAAGGGTGCGACTGGTCAGACTCGGTCAACTTCTTATATCCCACAATTTCAATCCACGCACCCCGTGAAGGGTGCGACGACAAATGGGGCGGCCTGCGCAAGACCCCGGTGGCATTTCAATCCACGCACCCCGTGAAGGGTGCGACGTCTTTACGGGAACGGTTGCATCCCGGGGAACAGCATTTCAATCCACGCACCCCGTGAAGGGTGCGACGGACATCAAGCTGATGATCTACCGGCAACAGAAAATTTCAATCCACGCACCCCGTGAAGGGTGCGACGCTGGCTGACGGCAAAGGATACGTGGAGTGGGGATTTCAATCCACGCACCCCGTGAAGGGTGCGACTGGACATCAAGCTGATGATCTACCGCTACTGAAAATTTCAATCCACGCACCCCGTGAAGGGTGCGACATGGGGAAGTTCAACGATAGCTTTCATTGATGTATTTCAATCCACGCACCCCGTG
>DAHWJO010000411.1:0-660 GCA_027344105.1 Sulfobacillus sp. | reverse complement strand
CGACCTTGTCGAAAGGCAGAAAGGGCAGCAGTTCCCCTTGGGTGATCCAGATAAACACCGTGTTGACGCCGGCCCGGTAATTTCCATAGAAATGCCACACCCAAAAGGCGAGAAGCCCCACCCCCAGCGCCATGGCGACGAGAATGCCGATCAACTCGTCGCTGCTGTCACCGCCGCCCTTAGCCGCCATGCGCGCCGCCTTTATCAATGCGCCAACAGGCTAAAACCCCTCTTTTCAAGAATCCCAAAAGGCCCAAATAGGCGGTACGTTGAACATTGCGCACTGGCCAGAACTGTTCGAACTGTTTGAGGTCGCCGCCTTTGGGATCCACATACATGCCCTCGTCTGCGCCGGCCTGCGCATTATCCCCGTCGTGGCTGGAACGTAACCTCATAAATTCCAGAAGAAGGTCCAGTTTCCATATCTGTTTCATCCATTTGCGCGGGAAACCCCGGCCTTCAGGCCGGGGAGGGATAGCGCGGCGGCGCAAGCCGCCCCTGTTCCCGCATCTCCTTGTGTGTTGGCTATCTTTGCCCACGAATAACCATACCCGTCTGACCGCTGAATCAGCGTGCAGAAACGGTGATGGATGCCTTGCACCAGCCCTTGCGTGGACTGGATGTTAAAGCTGCCGCTGGCGCGGATGGCGACGCGGCCCA
>DAHWJO010000410.1:0-662 GCA_027344105.1 Sulfobacillus sp. | reverse complement strand
TGTTCGCTGTTCCTTGATGCCCCACCAGAATGATGGAGTTCGACACTTCCTGACCAGGACCTGCGCCCTCAACGGCGATGACATGGGCCTGGGCAAGACCCGGCAAACTATTTCCGCCGCCAGTCATCTCCCGGGTGGCAAAGTGATCGCTTGCCCCGCCAGCCTCAAGGATAACTGGAGCCGGGAAATTCGCATGGTGATCCCTGACGCGGAGCCGTTCATTTTTGAGAATGCATTGCCCGACATGCAGCCGGAATGGTTGATCGTGAATTACGAGCGGTTGGGTGCGCTGATGGAACGACTGGACGCTGGCCTCTCGCAGGGTGCGACCCCTTCGCAGGGTGCAACCCATGACTGGAAATTCATCGTTGCCGCTTTCGATGAAGCCCATTACCTGAAAGAGCCGTCCGCCCAGCGCACCCAGGCATCGTTCGACCTGGCCAAGCGTGCAGAACGCAAATGGCTGCTGACGGCCACCCCCATGCTCAACAAGCCGGAAGAGACCTGGACCCTGTTACGGCTTTCCGGGCACCCCGCCGGCGACGTGGACGTGAAGACCTTTGCCGGACACTTTGCCAAATCACGCAATGACCGCAAAGGTCTGGGCGATCGGATCAGTGAATGGATGATTCGCCGCATGAAAGACGATGTGCTCACCATGG
>DAHWJO010000040.1:0-23329 GCA_027344105.1 Sulfobacillus sp. | reverse complement strand
AAATCTTCAGCCATCTTTAGCGACGCTTATTGCGGACGTGCGTGCGCGTATGGGACCGCATCTCGATGCCTTGCCCTTTACCACTCGGCAGGATATTGTACAGCGACTGATTGACAAAATAACGGTGTCGACCAGCGAGGATGGAACTGTCAATGCTGTGATACAATTCATAGGAGAACCCGCAAAGCCGCATGAATCCTAGCGTTTTTTCTTACGCGATCACACGATGATACTCTGGATCATTATCGTTGTCCTGGCTATGATTTTACCTATCGAGGCCTTGCGCAACGCTTTGGTGGGAGCTTTCAATCAAATCACCAGCAATCTCAACGCCATTCCATAGTGCCGTCATGGAGCCGCATGGCGGGGACGGAAGGCAATAGTTTTATCGAAATCCTCTTGGTTCTGCCCATTTTGCTGAGCGTAATTTTTGGGAGTGTCGGGATTTTCCAGTGGATGCAGACAAGTTATGCCGCCGGTGAGGCTGCGCAGGCCGGTGTTCAGGAATGGGCTGCAACGGGCAATGCCCAAGCCGCACAGCAGCAGGTGCATCAAACCCTCAGCGCTGAGGGGTACGGTTCTAGTGGCGTGAGTGCGGTGTATGTGCGGCAGGGTGCTTTGGATGAAATTACCGTCTTCCTGCCGGTCAATGCGCCGATGTGGCCGTATTCCAGAGTAGCATCGACGCGGTCAGCGTTTCAAGGAGCAGGCGGGGGCAATGGATCATCATCGTGGTGGTAATGTGTTTATTTGGACCTTGTTGTGGATGATGCTGGTGATGGCTGTCGTTCCCGCACTCGTCAATGCTTCCGCTCTGATAATTCGGCACCAGCAACTTATGGACGCGATGGATAGCGCGTTAGAGGCCGTTCAGAGTCAGCAATTGGGAGATGGCGAGCGAGCTCGCCTGGAGTTCACGCATGACCTTCAGGAGGAGCTCACCCAAAGCTCCGTGCAGGTCATTTCCTTTTCAGATACGGGTCAACAACTGGAAGCTACTGTCCAGTGTGCTGTCGTCCTGCCCATTGCAGTGGGACAAGACGACAGCGGTACAATCCGAGGGACACTGCAAATCTATTAGCGGGACAGGCCATTCCTGTCCCGCTCCTGTTCGTGTACCCGTCCCGGGCATGTGCTGGTCCCGAAAGAAGGCAATGGGCGGGGCCTTAGTCATGCGCACAGCCAGAGCAGGATATTGAGACGTTTAAGGCCGTGGCTCCCCGCCCGCAGCCACGGCCGCCAGCCAGTCGGGAAGCGACGGGACGTCAAGGGACGGCAGCACGTGCGGTGTCAACCCTTGCAGATCATTCAAGGAACACTTTCCCGTGGCAACAGCGACGATAGGGCAGGGACACTGCCGCGCCGCCTCCACATCCTGTACGGTGTCCGCGATGAACAGTGAGGAAAATTCCCCGAGATTATACACATTGCGGGCTGCCTTCTGGGCGGCCCGTAAAATGTCAACCCGGGAGTGGCCATCCTCAGCGAAACCGCCGACCGGAAAATATTCCTGCAGTCCAAAGTGCGAGAGCTTCAGGTACGCTGACTCACGGTAATTGCCTGTGGCCAGAGCCAGTGAAAAGCGGGGGTCACCGCTGAGGTGCTGCAGTAGAGTCGAAACTCCGGGCAAGATGCGCCCGTGGCTTTGGGGCAGCTTGGCGGACAGCAGCCGGTAATACTCGGATTTAAAGCGCCCCTCACCGTCAGAAATGTTCACATGATGGTGGCGCAGGGCGGCGTCAACAATCTGGGAGTCAGTGCCCCCTGCGAACTCTACACCGCGGAAGGCCTGAGGCACGCCGAAGGTCTTGGCAAAAGCCGCGGTCATGGCCCATGACCCGGCTCCTCCGGCGTGGATTAAGGTGCCGTCAATGTCAAACAGGAGAAGAATTTTGGATAGGGCATCAGTCATGGCTGAAGGATGTCTGAATTCAACTGTGCCGCGCTGGCGCTGTCAAGGAACCAATGCACCTGCCCGCGGTTAGGCTGGATAAGGGAAGCGGGCACATGGAGGTGGCTGTTGAATATCTGGGAAATGATCTCGCTCTTGCCGCTTCCAGTGACCAGAAAGGCTACGCGGCGACTGTTGTTCAGCAAGGGCAGGGTAAACGTGTAGCGCCAAGACTGGTGGGTCGGCACATAGACATGGCTCACGATGTCATCTGAGCCGAGAACGGGCTGGCCAGGGAACAAGGACGCGGTATGGCCCTCAGGTCCGAGGCCCAAAAGCACCACGTCAAGGGAGGGCGGAAGCGAGATCGTGTTCCCCATCGTCAACTGGTGGCGGTAATCGGCTAGAGCCAGCGCCGGCGCATATTCCGTTTGCCACCGGTGGACTGCCTGCGGTGGGGGATCAAGGTGGGTGAGCAGCGATTCGGACGCCATTTTGAAGTTGCTGTCAGGGTGAGTGGGCGGAACATCGCGCTCATCGCTGAAGAAGATTTCGGTCCGCGACCAGTCCCACTCCTTCTGCAAGCGGGGCTGTGCCAGGTAGGAATATAATTGGCGTGGTGTGCTTCCCCCCGACAAAGCCAACAGAAATACCCCGTGATCGCTGATGGCTTCTTGGGCCTGGGCGCTCAGCCACTGGGCAAGAGCTGCAACAGTGTCAGATGGGCTGGGCGCTGCATAAACAATAGGATCCAGCATCAATGAATATCCCCCCTGTGCGGTGTGCGGGCCGTTATAAGCGCTCGTTGAGAATTAGTGATGCCAGCGCTTCATCATAGAGTTGGTCGTGGCCCCGGTTAAGCAGTTTGACTACATCGGTCACGGGATCGGCAAGATTGCAGGGATCTATTACTTCATATAAAATCTCCGATGGCGTGGCGAGATGGGTCTGCAGCCGATTGCCGATTTCTTCCGAGGCCAGGGACAGCGCGCCGCGAATAAAAGAAACAGCGGGATCCGGGCCTTGGTGAATTTCTACGGGAATGGCCTGCCCGAATTCCGTGATGAGAGAGATATAGTCCGGATCAACATCCACAATTTGCCACCCTAGGCGGTCAATGAGCCAGCCCAGAAGCATACGCCAGCCTGTTGACTTGGCTGGCGGCCAGGTGATAGAAATTTTTTCTGGTCCCGAAATCACCGCAAGAGCCTCGGAAAAATCCGTGAGGTTGGCCCAGTGGGCACGCCAGAGGCCTAGGCGCTGCCAATATAGGTCGTCAATCATCAGGCCCAGCCGCCGGCTTTCCTGCATTACCGTCTTCCACGGAGTCAGCCCAGTTTGCTCGGTATCTATGACCAAATGGCTGAAGCCTGTGCTTAACAAATCCCAGCGAAAGCCAGGCAGTGGGGGCACTCCCAGCCACAATAAATAGGCCGGGAGATCAGATTTGATCAACGACTGGACCAGATCAATCCAGTGATTGGCCAGACCCCCTTGCAAGTTCATTTGCACACATTCCGAGAATAAGATAGGAGGCTCGTGGGGCCGCCTGTAGGTAATCGTGGCCGATAATTCTGCGTCGACATGAGTAGGGGCCTGAGCGGAATCGACGACCGGATTGATAATCAGAACCCGAGAAGGGTGAACCCGGGAAATTTGTCCAGCGAGGTCGGCCCAGTCCGTGGGAGGGATGCCCTTGACATACAGTCCCAGCGTCAATACGGTGGCTGTTACGGGAAGAGTGCCGCCAAGCGATTGCGGGACGGATGTGCGCAAAAGCTCAAGCAGTTCTGGGCCTTTGATATTCGGATGATTCCAATGCAATGTCTGGCTTTCCACTAGTTTTTCCTCCGCTTCCAGTCTTAGGGCCGGCGCCAACGAAAACCATCGCGCGCAATCAGCTCGTCAGCCTCAGGAGGTCCCCAAGTGCCCGCTTCATATGTGGGAATGGGACCCTTCGCCCGTTCCCATCCTGTCAACAGGGAGGTCACAAGAGACCAGGCAGCCTCTACCTCGTCCTTGCGGGTAAACAGAGTCGAGTCCCCAATCATGGCGTCAAGCAGCAGACGCTCGTAGGCCTCTGGAGCCTGGTCGGCAAAGGATGTGCCATAAAGGAAGTCCATATTGACGGTGCGTATCCGTACGATAGGGCCCGGTACTTTGGCTCCAAACCGCAAGGCAATGCCTTCATCGGGCTGGATTTTCAAGGTCAGCAGGTTGGGCTCTAAGTCAGGCGTCGCGGTCTGGTTGAAGAAGCGGTGCGGAGCCTTTTTGAACTGAATCGCAATCTCAGTGGCGCGTTTCGCTAGGCGTTTCCCCGTGCGGAGGTAAAAGGGGACACCGGCCCACCTCCAGTTGTCAATCAACAGGCGCATGGCCATATAGGATTCGGTGCGGCTGTCCGAAGGGATGTCTGGCTCGTCCAGATATCCCGGCACCTTTGTCCCTTCCACATAGCCTTCGTCATATTGGGCGCGGACGGTATATTGGGCGACGTCGCGGGTGGACAGCGGGCGTATGGCCCGGAGCACTTTCACTTTTTCGTCGCGGACGGCATCGGCCTCAAATACTACGGGAGGTTCCATAGCAATTAAGGATACCAGTTGCATCATGTGATTTTGCACAATATCGCGCAGCGCGCCAGCCGTATCATAGTATGTACCGCGTCCTTCCACTCCCAGCGACTCTGCCACCGTAATCTGCACATGGTCAATGTACTGGCGATTCCATAACGGCTCAAATATCCCGTTGGCGAATCGGAACACCAAAATGTTCTGCACCGTCTCTTTGCCGAGATAGTGATCGATGCGGAAAATCTGGGTTTCGTCGAAGACCTTATGTAGTTGGGTATTCAACTCAATAGCAGACGCAAGGTCGCGGCCAAAAGGCTTTTCCACGATAATGCGCACCCATCCTTGGTCATGGGGCGGGACGTTCAGGCCCACCTCGCCCAGATGCTCCGCAATGATGGGATAGAAGGTGGGAGGGGTGGCAAGGTAGAAGAGATAATTGCCGACCATGTGCTGGTCTTCATTGATCCGGAGCAACAAATCCCGCAACTCCTCATAGGCATGGGCGTCATCGAAGTTCGCAGCCACATAATGCATGCCGCTGGCAAACTGTTCAAAGATGTCGGGATTGAGAGGCTGGCGGGAGAATTGTTCGATGGAGTGGCGGATCTCCTGGCGGAACGTGTCATCATCAAAAGGCTGGCGTGAAAAGCCAACCACATTGATTTGGTGGGGGAGCCAGTGGTCCACCATTAAGTTGTACAGTGCGGGGAACAGTTTGCGATGAGCTAAATCTCCAGCGGCCCCAAAAATGATTATGGTAAAAGGCTGGGGGCGGCGGCTCTCAACGAGCCCCTCCCGCAGCGGATTGATCGTGGTTTGTGTATCGGTCATAATCTTCTCCGTCCCTTTCGCGTTGACACTTTTACTCAGCCTTGACGGCATGGCCGCCGAACTCATTGCGCAGTGCGGCAATGACTTTAGCGCCATAGGATTCTTCTTGCCGCGAAGCAAAGCGGGCGAATAACGAGGCGGTAATCACAGGGGCTGGAACATTTTCGTTGATGGCCTCCTGAATGGTCCACCGTCCCTCTCCGGAATCCTCGATGTAGCCGCGGATGTCCTTGAGGCCGGGATTCTTCGCATAAGCGTCTTCCAGCAGCTCTAGGAGCCATGACCGGACGACGCTGCCATGATTCCACAGAGCGGTAATGGCAGGGAGGTCCAAGGGGAACTGGCTCTCCTTGAGAATTTCAAACCCTTCAGCATAGGCTTGGAGCAACCCGTATTCAATCCCGTTGTGCACCATTTTCACAAAGTGGCCCGATCCCACTGCTCCCGTGTGCAAGTATCCGTCGGCCGGTGCCAAGGTTTTGAATATGGACTCGCAGTACTGGACAGCCTCGTCGGACCCGCCGACCATCAGGCAGTAGCCGTTGGCTAACCCCCAGATGCCGCCACTGGTGCCTGAGTCAATGAATTCGACTTGCTGGGTCTGCGCTAGTTTGGCCCGCCGCATGGAGTCGTGAAAATTGGAATTGCCCCCATCGATAATGATGTCGCCAGGAGACAGCAGGCTTAAAAGAGTCTCCAAAGTCTGTTCGGTCGGGTCTCCGGAGGGGACCATCATCCAGACTACGCGGCGCCCTTCCAGCTTGCCAACCAGTTCGGGAATGGACGCGGCGCCAGCCGCGCCCGTGCTCTCGATTTCGTGGACAGCCTGCGGACTCCTGTCATAGGCTACCACCGAGTGGCCGTTTTCTGTCAGGCGCTTGACCATATTGCCGCCCATGCGTCCGAGTCCAATCATTCCAATCTTCATATTGATCGCCTCACTTTTCACAGATTGTCTTTACAGTGTTGTCGAGAATCGTTAAACCTTCAGATGACGAGCCGTCCATCACGATCCGGATTACTCGCCGCTTGTGGGTTTGCAGGGCTTGGTAGTCGCCGATCGCCTGGGCTTCGATGAGGGTGAGAAAGTCGAAGGGCTCACCCGGAATCGGGACACTCGGGCCGTGGGCTGAAACAATTTGAATGAATAGTCCGTGGTTATTGCCGCCTTTATGCAACTGCCCCGTGCTGTGCAGGAACCGGGGACCAAAGCCGAGGGTGGTCGGCGCTTTCCACGTCCGCCCAATTTCCCCGCGGATTTTTTGCAAAGGTGCCCATGATTTCTCGTTGGGTTCCACATAGGCCATAATGGCGATATAATCCCCGTTGGTGAAAGTATCCAGCAGTGATTTAAGGGTAGTGGCCAGCGAGGCCCCGGGGCTAACAGCAAAGTGATCAGCCGACCAGTGCATGATTCCCTGAGTGCCGATTTCGGTTTCTCCCGGGAGGGCGTGGGCCTTTTTGAACTCTTCCAGCACCCGCTTCGTGTTGTCTTTGCTTTCTTGCACGTTGGGCTGGTCAAACGCGTCGATTTTGAGTACGGAGCCGGCGATGGCCGTGGCAAATTCCCACCGGAACAGCTCACCGCCCAGGGAGGTGCGGTCTGCCATGGGCAGAATGACCACGGGGTGACCCGCAGCCCGGAGCTCTGCGATTTTTTTGTCCAAAGCCGCGTCAGGATCGCTTTCGATTTGGTAGGCGATAAACAAACGGTCCGTTGAATAGTCCGGCACAGGGAGGGCGGGTTCATGGGCAATGGGCAGAAGGCCTGTGCCTTCTTTGCCGGTGGACTCGGCCAGGAGCTGCTCGATCCAGTCCGAAAACTGGCCGAGGGCCTCAGGCATCAAGAGAGTCATCTTGTCGCGCCCCTGAACAGCAAACGAGCCCATCAGCGCGCCCAGCAGCGCCCCCGGGTTATCCTTTACGGAAGAGAGGCGGCATAGCTGCTGCATGTCCTGAGTATTGACCAGCAGCGCTTCCAAATCGATGCCGGACAAGGCGGCAGGAACCATGCCGAACCACGACAGCGCAGAGTAGCGCCCGCCGATGTCTGCGGGATTCAGGAAGGTCTTGCGAAACTGATGGGACTGGGCTTCGTCGACCAGCAGAGTGCCGGGGTCGGTAATGGCGACAAAGTGGTCCCCGGGCTTGGCGCTGACCGCGCTGACCGCATCCCAGAAGTAACGGAAGTATTCTTGGGGCTCAGTAGTCGTTCCGGACTTGCTCGCTACAATAAAGAGGCTTGTAGCCAAGGGCAGGCCGTTTTTCAGAGCCGTGACGGCGTCTGGATTGGTGGAATCCAAAACGTGCAGGCGGAGATAAGGCGCTTGCGCTGGAAATGTATGGAGCAAGACGTCGGAAATCAGGCTGCTGCCGCCCATTCCCAGAACAATGACGTCGGTGTACCCATCATCGATGATGCTCTGGGTAAACGCGGTCAAGTTCGGAATGTCTTTAGCGACGGCTTCGGGGACACTAAGCCACCCCAAGGCGTTTTTGATAATGGCTTGATGTTCCGGGTCCTGTTTCCACAGTGAGGCATCGTGGTTCCAGACCCGTGTGACCGCGTCGGCGCTGGTGAGGCTGGCGACCACTGGGTCAGCGGTGGCGTGAAGGATGTCCTGAGTCCAGTCCACTGGCTCCAATTCGCTGACAATGGCAGCCCGCTTTCTTTTCAGCCCGCGGAACAGTGTGACAAAGGAGGCTGAGAAGCTGTCGACGCCTTCGCGCAGCAACTGGGCCGTGACATCTTGCATCAAGATGCCGTGCGACTCCAGAGTGTCTATCGTGTGGTGGGCGCCGGCGAGGTCCTGGTCGACGGTGCGTTCGGCTTTCACATGGTCGAGCACGGCTGCCACGGTTTGCGGGGGCAGGGTGTTGACGGTGTCAGGACCGATGAGGGTGTCGACGTAGAGCAAGTCGGGATATGCCGGATTTTTGGTGCTGGTCGAGGCCCACAACGGACGCTGCACCATGGCGCCGCGCTGTTTCAACGCATCAAAGCGGGCGCTTTGAAAAGATTTTTCAAAGAGTTCGTAAGCGAGCTTGGCGTTGGCTACGGCCGCCTTGCCGGACAGGTCTTCCGGAAGGCCCTTTTCTTTAATGAGCCGGTCCACCAGGGTGTCCAACCGGCTGACAAAAAAACTAGCGACCGAGGCGATGTGCGCAATCGGCTCGCCACGGGCCACACGGTCCTCCAGGCCCGACAAGTAGGCGTTGATGACTTCACTATAGGCATCCAAGCTGAAAATCAAGGTGACGTTGATATTGATGCCTTCGGAAATCAGTTGCCGGATGGCCGGAATGCCTTCCGGGGTCGCCGGCACTTTGATCATGACGTTCGGACGGCCTAATGTGTGAAATAGGCGGCGGCCTTCCTCGACCGTCTTTTGCGTTTCTGCTGCCAAGGTTGGCGGAACTTCCACGCTGATATATCCGTCGTGACCTTTCGTTCGGTCATAGACAGGGCGCAGCAGGTCGGCGCCGTGGGCGATGTCGTCCAGGACCAGAGTATCGTATATAGTCTCCAGAGACGCTCTCTCGGCAACTAGTTTGCGCAGGGCCGAATCATAGTCGCTGGATCCATTGATAGCCTTCTCAAAGATTGTGGGATTGGAAGTCACTCCCGAAATTCCTTGGGCGATTAAATCGGACAGTTCCCCAGATTCGATGAGTCCCCGGCGCACATTGTCGTACCAGATGCTCTGGCCGAGTTCGTTTAAGCGGTTAATTGCTGTGCTCATCAATCATCATTCTCCTTTGTTCGAATGGAGCGTCACCCTACCGTGAAAGCAGGTTGTGCGCCTCTTCAATGACATGCTCTGGTGTAAAGCCGAAGTGCGGCATCAAATCCTCAATCTTTCCCGAGGCCCCGAACGTGGACATGCCTATGATCTTGCCGTTCAGGCCTACAAAACGCTCCCAACCCATTGGGGAGGCCGCTTCGATGGCAATGCGTCGTGTGACATCCGGTGGCAGCACTGCGTTCTGATATTGCTGTGGCTGCGCTTCGAACAGCTCCCATGACGGTAAGCTGACGACACGGACCTTAATGCCTTCCTCTGCCAAGGACCGGTATGCTGCCTGAGCCAGACCAACCTCCGAACCGGTGGCGATGAGGATCAGATCGGGATGCTCGGCGTTGTGCTCAAGAATATACCCGCCCTGGGCGAGGCCCTTGGCTTTGTGGGCAGGCACAGTTGGCACTTTTTGCCGGGTCAGGGCCATGGCGATCGGTTTATCGCGGGTTTGTAGGGCCACTTTCCAGGCTTCTTTGGTTTCATTGGCATCGGCTGGGCGGATGACTAGGATATTGGGCATGGCCCGCAGAGCAGCCAATTGCTCAATCGGCTGGTGGGTAGGACCGTCTTCGCCCAGTCCGATGGAGTCGTGTGTGAAAATGTAGATGACGGGCTGACTCATGAGGCTGGCCAGACGGATAGCGGGTTTCATGTAATCGGAAAAGATGAGGAAGGTTCCGCCGTAGACCCGGAGTCCGCCGTGCAGAGACATGCCGTTGAGAGCCGCACCCATGGTGTGCTCACGCACACCGAAATGCAGATTGCGCCCTGCGGGCTGGAACACGGAAAAATCCCCGCCATCTTGAATGTGGGTGTTGTTGGAAGGAGCGAGGTCCGCGGAGCCGCCGATCAAATCTTGAAAGTAAGGGGCGATGGCATTGATGACTTTTCCGGACGCTGCCCGGGTCTCCACCATGTCGCCCTCGTCAAAGGACGGCATGCGGTCCAAAAGCCCCGCAGGCAATTCCCGTCTCAGATCCCGTTGAAGCTCGCGGGCGAGTTCAGGAAAGGTTTCTTGATACCGGGCAAAGAGGTGATTCCACTCCGCTTCCCACTCTTCGCCCTGCGGCACTGCCTGGCGGAAATGGGATAAGGCTTCATCAGGAATGTAAAAGGATTTGTCTTCCGGCCAGCCGTACGCCTCTTTGGTGAGACGCACTTCCTCGGCGCCCAAAGGGGACCCGTGAGCCGAAGGCTTATCCTGCTTGTTCGGGCTGCCGTAGCCGATGTGGGTGCGAACGGCAATTAGGGAAGGCAACTCCTGGCCCTGTGCGCGCCGGATGGCTTGCTCAATCGCCTCGGTGTCGTTGCCGTCTGCCACGCGGTCAGTGTTCCAGCCGTAGGCCTGGAAGCGCTCCAGCACGTTCTCAGAGAATGCCAGGTCGGTGGTGCCCTCAATCGATATGTGATTGTCGTCATAGAGGTAAATCAACTTGCCCAGTTTCAGGTGGCCCGCCAGGGACGCGGATTCTCCGCTGATGCCCTCCATCAGGTCGCCGTCGGATACAATGGCATACGTATAGTGGTCGATGAGAGACAGCCCGGGCTGATTGTACCGTGCAGCTAAATACCGTTCCGCCATGGCCATTCCGATGGCGGTTGCAAATCCTTGTCCTAATGGACCGGTCGTCGTTTCG
Organism: Sulfobacillus sp.; assembly: GCA_027344105.1. Lineage (GTDB taxonomy): Bacteria > Bacillota > Sulfobacillia > Sulfobacillales > Sulfobacillaceae > Sulfobacillus. Next base: position 12,597 of record DAHWJO010000040.1, on the reverse strand, counting down.
ACGCCAGCCGTATGGCCGTATTCCGGGTGGCCAGGCGTCTTTGACCCCAGTTGCCGGAAGTTCTTCAGATCATCGAGAGAAAGGTCGTATCCCGTCAAATGCAGCAAAGAATATAACAACATGGAGCCGTGGCCCGCCGACAGCACAAATCGGTCGCGGTTGAACCAGGAGGGATTGTGCGGGTTATGCTTAAGAAATTTGGTCCATAAAACATAGGCCATGGGGGCAGTACCCATGGGCAGTCCGGGATGCCCGGAGTTCGCTTTCTGAACACCATCGATTGCTAAGGTCCTGATGGTGTTTACGGATAACACATCTAAGTCCTGATAAGTCATTGCAACGCTCCTTTGTGGTTAGTGGGTAGATGTTGCGCCCTAGGCATTCTCAGTGGTGTCAACGGCCTCTTCCAACTCAATCTTGTGCAGGCTGTTCATCTGGTCCTAATTTTAGTAGTCCTTGCAGTGATTAGCAACTTACCCATTGATCCGGCTCTGTGCCCGGCGAACCGCGCGCTGGCACGGACAGGCGGCTGAGACCTGCGTGAACAATCTTTTCTGTTGACTCCTCCGCTATCTTGCTAGAGACTTTCTAGGTAGGGGCAGGCGGGAACACTGAGCCAAGTATAGAATAATCACATCACTGCCTAAAACGGCAGTTAAATGTAAAATATTGCCGGATAGAGGCTAGACTTGGGGCACCTGCTGGAAATTATGGCGTTCAGGCCGCGGTTTTTGACCGAGATAGGCATTTCTGGTCAGATTTCTTACGGCGGGGTGAACGGGGGGCTGGCCTGAACAGAAAAGAGGCACCGCGGGCGACTGTAGGGAGCCCGGAGCCACGAGTGGCATGCGCAAGTCTGTGGTCTTAGAGAAACGATTCAGGAGCATCCGAGGGACGAAGGGGAGAAAACATTGGATTATTTTGCAGGAGTCGATATTGGGGGAACCAAGATTGCCGTGGGCATCGGCGATGCGTCGGGGAGCATTATCGTCGAGAGCCAGTTGGTCACGGCAGAGATTGCTGAGGGCGGTCAGGCGCTGGATGCGATCACGGACCAAATCAATCAATTGTGCCAGAAAATAGGGATCACCCGACAGCAATTGCGGGCCATTGGGGTGGGATCGCCAGGCCCTCTGGACGGAGGCAAGCTGCTCAAAACGGCAAATTTGCCGGAGCAGTGGGATGGATTGGACATTGAAGGCGGACTGGAACTGCGTTCCGGGGTGCTTACTGTGGTCGAGAATGATGCAACGGCAGCGGCAATGGGCGAGTGGCTTTATGGGGCGGGTAAAGGCTTGCGACATATGGTCTATGTGACAGTATCGACCGGAATTGGGGCCGGGATGGTGGTGAACGGCATGCGCGACGCCGGAATCCAGGGCAATGCCGGCGAATTCGGCCACCTCGTCATGAAAACTGATGGGCCTCTATGCCGCTGCGGAAAGCATGGATGCCTGGAGACACTGTCGTCAGGGACCGCTATTGCGCGCATGGCGACTGAGCGCGTTGCGGACAGTCCTTTCTTGCAAGCCGCCAGTGCCTTGGATTCGGCCAGCGTGTTCGCTGGAGCGTATGCCAATGACCCGACATGCCAGTCTATTTTGGAATCCGCCGCATTTTATCTGGGATTGGGTTTGTCGTACCTCGTGAACCTTTATAACCCGCAGATGATCGTACTGGGCGGCGGGGTTATGGCCCACCACCACGAGTGGATCGCCACCATCCGGGAGAACACCAAGCGCTTCAGCATGGATGCCATGTATCCCGCCGTGCAGATTGTCCCCGCTCAGCTGGGCACGGCGTCCGGGGTGCAAGGGGCCCTGGCGGCCGCCGTGATGGGGCAGACCCGGGCCTAAGGCCGGTTGCGAAAGGGTAGGAGGCGGGGCCATGCCGCCTGCGGGGAGCCGGGAGGCTCACGCCGGAGAAGGCGCCTGGCCGAGTTGGATGGCGCGTTCCCCGGCGGCCTTCAGGGCTTGGTGGAGGATGTCCTGCCATCCTGACTGCACGAGGACTTTGAGCATCGCTTCCGTGGTGCCGCCCGGGGATACAACCTCGTCCACGAGCTGGGCTAGGCTTTTCTGGCGGTCATTGAGGGCCATTTCTGATGCGCCTTTGACCATTTGGGCAGCCAGTTCCCGGGACTGGCCGTCGGGAATGCCCAGATCGGCGGCCGCCTGCATAATGGACTGAATAAAAATATAGACATAGGCTGGTCCGCTGCCGTAAAGAGCGGTCATGGGGTTCAATAGGTGCTCGGGCATTTCGGTCACGTAGCCCAGTAAGTTCAGCAATTCCATCACCCATGCTTTCTCGGCGGCGGAAACATCTGAGAAGGCGGCGCCGGTGACGGAGCAGCCGATTTCCGAACAAATATTTGGCATCGTCCGCACGATCCCGTGATGGGGCCACGCGTTATGGATCTGCTCAATGCTAATGCCGGCGGCAAAGGACAGCACTAACGCTTTTGGGGGGATGAACTCCTCCAGCGTGGCCAAGGTGTCCGCCATGTCCTTGGGCTTGACGGCCAGCACGACTAGTTTGGCTCGGCGCAATGCGTCAGCACGGAAGGTGACAAGGGATTCTTCTTCAGGAGTCCAACCTTTGGCCAGGTAGCGTTCCGAACGGGCCAGCACTTGTATTTTGACATCAGCGACCTTAAGCCAGCGGCTCACCACGGCGTGGGCGAGGTGTCCAGGGCCTACCACTACGATTTCTTTAGGCATGATTTCTCCTCCTTGATTTAGGAAATAAAAAAACCCACCAGTCCTAAGGACGAATGGGATTCGCGGTGCCACCTTAGTTACATCCGGCTGTCTTTATGGCCTGATGTATCTCAATTCCCTCTATAACGGGAGGAGCCCGCCTAACGGCACTCGTTGAGGTGGGACGGGAGTAATTGTGGCGGCCTTTCACCATTTGCCGCTCGCTGTGGCACAACGTTTGCCCTTAGTCTCAGTCATCGTGAAATTCGATGAAATTTTATGCAAATTTTAATGGCTTCGGGCTTTGTTGTCAATAGATCAGCCCCAGGACTGCCGTGGTGGTGGCCGGAAGGTATTGTACTCGCTGTGACGCCCATAGTTTGCTATCATCAGGTCATGTCCGCAACTCTGGCGCTTTGGCGCGCTCCGCATGGGCGGCGCGATTCTGATAAGTGGGCGGCGATCCGGTTTCTAGCAGAACACCGTAGGATGCTGCGGGCAACACGAAAAGAAATCCTTTGAGTTTTTGAGTTAGGGGATCCCCTCGACTGTGCGATGGGGAGGAGGTCGGCAAGATATGAAGTATCCCTACCCAATTTGGCCCTGGCAGATGAGCCAGGGATTCCCCTGGCCACGGCTGCAATTCTACCGCGCGCCCGGTCCGTTTGCACTCGATTGCGGGGAAAAACTGCCCGAACTGCTGCTGGCGTATGAGGAATGGGGAAAAATTGGTACGGGGACGCCCATCGTGATTTTTCATGCATTGACGGGGGACAGCCACGTGACCCGCCACACTTACCAGGACGCTGCTGGCTGGTGGGATGCCTTGGTGGGGTTTGGCAAAGCCATTGACCTTCACCAGTATCATGTGATTTCCGTCAATGTGCTGGGAGGGGCGATGGGAACCACTGGACCGCATTCCCCAGCGCCCGACGGGCATCCCTACGGCAGCCGATTTCCCGCCATCACTCTTTATGATATGGCGCGCTCCGTGAGAATGCTGGTGGAGCAGCATCTGGAATTGGCGGACCTTCCCATTATTATCGGCGGGTCGATGGGTGGCATGATCGCGTATGCCTACGGCTTTTTGTATCCCCACGAAGTGCGCGGCATCCTAGCGGTTGGCTCTCCGATCAAGCATTCGCCTTGGGCGATAGCTTTTCATACGGTGGGCCGCATGGCCATCACCAGCGACCCGGATTTCTATGGTGGTGACTACTACCTTACGGGGTCCCACCCCAGCCAGGGGCTGGCGGTGGCGCGGATGGCGGACATGATTTCATATCAAAGTCCAGAGTCCATGGAGACCAAGTTCGGCCGCCACTATCAGACCGCGCAGCGCGACGAGTTTCAAGTCTCCTCATACCTGCGCTACCAGGGTCAGAAACTTGTCCGCCGCTTTGATGCCAATACGTACCTGAGGATTACCGATGCCATGGACCGCTTTAATCTCTTGGAGGCAGGGGCCTTGGCCATGGCGGACATCCCCGTATGGATGGTGGGAATTACCAGCGACCAGCTTTACCCCTATGATGAGATCCGGCGCCACGCGGCCATCTTGCGCGAGTCAGGCATTAACACGCGCTTTGAGACCTTGCATTCACCGTGGGGCCACGATAGCTTTCTCGTGGATTCTTCGGGAATGGGGAAGATTGTCCGCAAGTTTCTGCAGGCGATGTCACGGGTTTTAGTTTCTTCTGAATAGAGAATGGGGGCGGGGGCCATGCTGCTGGTATGCGCACTCAATATCAGATTGGCTTAGTTGGCCACCACACGTTTTACGCGACTCACATTCAATGGTTCCGGGACTCCTTCAAGGCATGGGGACGCTTTCATCCTCATGAACGGCCGCGGTGTTTTGAATTTCCCACCGCATGGCTGGTATCCGTCGAGTTTACGGGAGCCTCACCCCGGCGTTCGAGGCCGAGGAGGTCGGCAGCAGGAGATTTCCATGGGCACGGAGAATTATTCGGTAGGACTGTACCCAGGAGGCATCGGCTGCACCATGCGCACAGAATTCACCTACACCGACGTCGGAAACATGCCGTACGTAGTGCGCTTCGCTGACCCTAGTGACGCGGCATCGATTGTCTCGCTTATCCGCGCCGTAGGGAGCGAGGACATTTATATCGCGAACGAAGACGACTACTATTCGGCCGACCAGCAGCAACGCATTCTGAGCCAAATGAACCCCGACGTTCAGATGGTCTTGGTTGCACTATCAGGGCAAAAAATTATTGGCACACTTGAAGCCGTTCGCGGCACCTTTCGCAAGAACCGGCATGTGGCGACTTTTGGCATGGCTCTGGCTGCGGAATCCAGAGGCCAAGGAAGGGGAGCAGGGCTGCTCCGCACCATGGAAATGTGGGCCCAGCAACATCAGATCCACAAAGTCGCCTTGTCGGTCTTTGAGAGCAACGGGGCCGCCATCCGCTTTTATCTTCGCCACGGCTATGCAGTGGAAGCTTCCCGGCCCCAGCAGTTCTATATCAGCGGCCACATGGTGGCGGAAGTGTTTATGGCAAAATATCTGCCAGGGATTAGCTCTCCAGAGCGTCAATAAACTCCCAGAAGGCATCATCGTCCCCCGGAGGCTCTGTGACCAGGTGCAGGGCTTTCTCGGCGGCATTGCGCATTTTGGCGGAGTAAAAGTAGAAAGTTTGACGACTTTCCACTACCCGGTCATTATAATCGGGGTGGCCTGACCAGGCGGCAGCAAAAGTCCACGAACCCAACAGAATGCGGATCTCCTCTTCCCGCTCGTCCCAAGCCGATGCCACCAGTTCTTCCAAGATGGCCTGCTTATTGCCCGCCCACGGGGTCCCTTGCGGCAGTCGGTGGCTAATGGCGTGAAAGATGTGATCGCGGTGCTCTGCGCTGAGATTGTCCCAGTTTATGGCTGACTGCGGGGGTTCCACCACGGGTTCATCGCGGTAGTCGCGCACGGTCCACCCCACCTTTTCCAGTTCCCGCATCTCTCCAACATTCAATTTGCTCTGCGGCACCGTGCCAAAGAGGGCGCCTTCTTTTATGTACTCTTGCTCAACCAGGCTCTTGAGGTCGCTGTCAAGACCGTATGCCAAGGCTGTCTCGTCTTCCATATGCGCATGTCCCCCTGTCAAAGCGTCATGTGAACCAGTTTGCCCTGTCAGAGGTATTATACCGGAGTGGACCCAAACAATGAAGGAAACGGTCTGAACACCCGGCGTCCCGGGCCGCCAGGCAGACTCCCAGGACGTAGTGCATAAGGGCCCGGATTGAGGGCTACGCTATGGCTATGGAAGGGGGGACAACGATGTATAAGCGCGCTTTCTCCATTTGTCTCTTGTCAGCGGCTCTGATTGGCGCGGTGACTGCCTGCGGCCATAATACCAGCGCCCCATCGCCGAATGTGAAGCAAAGTGCCCGCAATGCCAAGGGAGTTTCTAAAAATGTGAAAACCGGAAACAATGAATCGGCCACCACCAAGGTATCCCCGCCAAACCTCGGAGCTGGCGCAAAACTTTTTGCCTCCACATGCCAGTCTTGCCACGGAAAAACCGGGGGCGGAACCAGCCAGGGACCTAAGCTGGCAGCTTCCGCCGCCGTGGTCTCGCGGTTTGGCACAGAGACGGCATTGGAGGCGTTTGTAGCGCACAACATGCCTGCCACGGATCCCGGCTCTCTCTCGGCGCAGCAGTCTGTCAACGTCTCCGGTTATGTGTGGAGCCTCGCCAAGAAATAATAACCGTTACCTCGGGTCAAAAGCCGCCGACATGGCGGTTTTTGACTTTGTAAAATATGGCACCTTCTTGTCTTCCCATGCTGCAGCATTGTTATAATGGAGTGAATCTGAAAAGAATTGGGGAGACTACATGTCCCTTTGGCTTGTGCTTGGCGGCAGTGCTTCAGGAAAGAGTGCATTTGCGGAGCGTTTGGTTGGGACAATTATGCGCCACAGGGCCGTCCACTATATTGCCACGATGGACGAGTCCTTGCTAGGACCGGGGGATGAGGAATTCCTGCAAAGAATAGAGCGTCATCAAAGGCGGCGGCCCCGGGAGTGGACAGTTTGGGTGGAACCCGGCGACCCAGTCGCTAGAATTTTATCGCTCCCTGAGACTGTTCCTATTCTGTGGGATGGTGTCGGGCCAGTGATTGGCCGCCGCATGCCGGGTGACGGGAAGGGTTTGGAGGCATTGAGCCAGAGCCTTCATCACCTTGGCCGCCGGAGCGGGGACACGGTGGTGGTCAGCGAGGAAGCCGGCCAGGGGCTGATGCCTGCCTCCCCAGAGGAACGGCGTTTCGTGGAGGCATTGGGCCGGATTAACCAGGAGTTGGCGGAGAATGCGACCGGGGTTGCGGTAGTAGTGGCAGGCATCCCTGTTTGGATAAAGGGCACTCCGGTATGAGAGCTAGGGCACTGAGTGTGCTGGGGACAAGTTCCCATGTCGGCAAAACCTGGATGGTTGCGGGGCTGTGCCGGGTGCTGAGAGACCGGGGAATCGCTGTGGCGCCCTTCAAAGCACAAAATATGTCACTCAATGCTTATATTGCGGCGGACGGCGCGGAAATGTCATATGCACAGGCCCTGCAGGCATGGAGCGCTGGCGTCGCGCCGCATGCTGATATGAATCCCGTGTTGCTGAAACCGGAAAGTCCCCAGCAATCCCAACTGATTGTTCAGGGTCAGGCGCAAGGCGCCTATGGTAGCCGGCACTTCCGTGAGAATCGGGACGAGCTTTTCTCGGCGGTCACGGAGTCTTATGACCGCTTGGCCCGTCAATACGACGTGGTGATCATCGAAGGAGCCGGCAGCCCCGTGGAAATGAACCTGATGAACACGGATTTGTCCAATTTGCGCATGGCGGAGTATGCGGACGCGCAGGTGGTTCTCGTGGGGGATATCGACCGGGGCGGGATTTTTGCTTCCCTGTACGGAACGGCTCTATTGATGCCGGAAGCGGCGCGCGCACGCTTGCGGGGTGTCATTGTTAATAAATTCCGGGGGGACCGGACGCTATTCGCGGATGGTGTCGCTATCTTGGAAAATCTTGTGTCGGTGCCGGTCTTGGGGATCGTCCCCCATGTGCCGCTGAGTTTCCCGGAAGAGGACAGCATGGGGGTGCCGCGCGGGCCGGATGGGCGGGGGAGTGTGGCCGTTGCCGTGCCGACGCTGCCGTACATGAGCAATTTTACCGATTTTGACCCTTTGCGAATGGAGCCGGATGTGAATTTGATGTTTCGCCAGGAGCTTCCTTCCCGTCCTCCGGACATGGTGGTCATTCCCGGCAGCAAAAATACGCTGGCCGACCTGGCTTGGCTGAAGCGGTCGGGATGGTCTGACGCCATTAAAGCGTGGGCCGGAGAAGGAGTCATGGTCGTGGGGATTTGCGGCGGGTATCAAATGCTGGGCGAGTCTGTGCATGATCCGCAAGGTGTTGAGGGCTATTCTCCCTTGCCAGCGGACGGGCTGGGCCTGCTTCCCATCCGCACGGTTCTAGCTGCTGAGAAAGTGACGCGGCAGGTGAGCGGGTTCGCCAAGTCTGGGCCATGGCAGGGCCAACATGTGCGGGGATATGAAATGCATATGGGAGAAACATCTCTGGTGGAATATTCAGGTGTCCGCAGGTTTGCTTCGCTATTTTCCCTGGAGGACAATCCCGATGGGTTGAGCTCCGCTGACGGGCAGATCTGGGGGACTTACCTGCATGGAGTGTTTCATAATACAGAATTGCGCCACGCCATTATCCGCCAGCTGGGGGGCAGGGCTCTGCTGGCTGGGGACCTGTTCGAACAGGTGATCCGGCAATGGAAAGAGGTGATCGAAAACAATGTCGATATCCCTGCTATTCTCCACATGGTGGGGGGCTAGCCAAGCCGCATGGATACTGTTGGGGGTGGTTTTGGACATCCTTTTCGGCGATCCGCCGTGGCCGTTCCACCCCGTTCGTTTAATTGGACTGTTGGTTGAACGCCTGGAGGCGGTGGCGCGGATGGTTGCGCGCAGCCCCCGGCAGCTTCGCCTTGCCGGGATGGGGCTCACTCTCTTCGTGATGGTCATGGTGCTAGGGTTCGTGACCGTGCTGCTGATGGCGGCCCATGTGATTTCAATCTGGCTGTTTCGCCTGCTAATTGTACTGCTGACATACTGGGGGGTGGCGGTTCGCGGCCTGGCGGAAGCAGCTTTGGCCGTATACCGTCCTTTGGCTCAGGGCAAGTGGAACGAAGCCCGCTATTATCTGTCGATGATCGTCGGCCGCGATACGGAAAAGCTGTCGGAAAGCGAAATGATTCGCGCGACTATCGAAACCGTGGCGGAAAACACCTGTGACAGCATCGTCGCCCCCCTGCTCTTTACGTTTATTGGCGGCCCTGCTTGGCTGTGGCTATACAAGGCCGTCAACACCATGGACTCGATGATCGGGCACAGAACCGCCGAGTACCAGGACCTGGGATGGTTTGCCGCGCGCACGGACGACTGGTTCAATTGGATTCCGGCGCGGATATCGGGCGTGGCGATTGCGCTGACGGCTGGAGTTGACGGGCGGCTGCACCAGGCTTTCCAGGTGATGCGGGCCGACGGCAGGCGCCACCCCAGCCCCAACAGCGGCATTTCCGAGGCGGCCATGGCGGGAGCTTTGGGAGTGAGTTTAGGGGGCGTCAACAGTTATCAGGGAGTGGTTTCCCTGCGTCCTAAAATCGGCCAGGGTGACAGGGCGCTGTCCGTGCCCATGATTATTCAAGCGGTGTCCATCATTATGCGGGTGACGCTAGTGGTTTCTCTGGCCATGGGGTTTGTGGCATTCATGGCGACAGGACGGTGGCTGTCATAGAGGGCTTGCGGGCTGCTGCCAGCCTGCTTACCAGAATTCCCGCCCGGTCCCCCAGCTTTGAACGGGAACGGAGGTCATGGGCTCTAGCCTGGTTTCCAGTGGTCGGCGCTGTTTTTGGAGGGATTTGGATGGTCTGGGCGTGGTGGCTGCCCGGGCTTGACATGTCATTGCGGGCCATAGGCGCGGTGGTCACCGAGGTGCTCCTAACGGGTGGAATGCACTGGGATGGGTGGGCGGACATCTTTGATGGGTGGGGGGCGCCGCCTGAGCGGCGTGAAGTGGCCCGCAAGGATTCTCGGGTGGGGACGATGGGAGTGCTCTTTCTGATTGTGGGGTTTGGCGCTCTGGTGCAGTTGTGGCGCTTGGACGCCAGCCCCGTTCACTGGCCGGTATTTTTTCTTAGCCCGCTCATAGCTCGGGGGGTGATAAGCGTAGCGACGGCAGTTTCTCACCCTTCCCCGCACAGTCAATTGGCAATGTGGTTCCGCAGTGTGGTCGACCCGCGCGGTGCCGCCGTCAGCGCAGCGCTTGTAGTGGGAGTGACGCTGGTCCTGATGGGCCCCCGGGGCCTGGTTGCCGACGGGATCGTGGCGGCCGCGGCCGCAGCGTTTGTGCGGTACTGGACTAAAATGTTTTCGGGCATGAATGGGGATATTTTAGGAGCCACGGTGATTTTTACCGAACTGACGGTCCTCTTGGTGGGAGCGTGGGGATGGATATGGAGGTGAGCCAAGTGCATGGAGGGGATTGGGCTTCCCCAAGCGTAATGGAGTATGTGCCAGGCCAGCAGCTGCTTGACTTGTCGAGCAGCATCTCCCCGTACGGTCCGGGCCCGAGGGCGCGCAGTCTCTGGCCTTCGCTGATCGACCGCATCGACCGTTATCCTGATTGGCGGGCCTTCGAAGCCACCAAAACCGCAGCCGCCCACCTGCATGTCGAAGAGCATCAGGTGTTGATGACGGCGGGAGGCGTTGAGGCAATTGATTTGGTGCTGCAATCCTTCGCCCCTCCGCGGGTGTTCGTCAAGGTGCCCGCATTCAGCGAGTACCGTGACCGGGCTGAGATTCGGGGAATCCCGGTGCATTCGGTTTCGGGTGCGGGTGACCTATCCGGGCAGCGGGGACTGCTGTTCGTGGCCAATCCCGCCAATCCCACCGGGGAGGTACTGAGACCACAGGACATGGCCCCCTATCTGGAATGGGCGCAGCAGCCCGGGGCGGCCATGGTAGTCGATGAGGCATTTTTGGAATTCCTGCAGGACTGGCGGGAACTCACGGTCACACTCCAAGCCGCTGCGAATTCGCACCTGGTGGTGATAGGGTCCCTGACAAAATTTTACGGATTGGCGGGACTGCGGGTGGGGTATATCGTTGCGAGCCGCGCCCACATTGAGGCGGCGGCTTCTGCATCTTTGCCGTGGCATGTCTCACTGGTGGCCCAAGACATGGCAACCGCCTGTTTGCAGGACCAGACATATTTTGCTCAGACGCGTTGTCTTTTGGATGCCGAGCGGGAGCGGCTTACGGGGCTGCTGGCGCCGCTCGGAAGAGTGCGCGAAGGGGCGGAGGCAAATTATCTGCTATTCAGTCCCCATGGAGCGCGTTTGGACGAAGTTCTCCACGGATTGAACAAGCGCGCAATTCTCGTGCGGGACGCGAGAACTTTTGAAGGACTGGATGGGCTCTACGTACGCATTGCCGTCAAGCGGCCGGAAGATTCTGACCGGCTGGTGCGCGCATTGCAAGAAGTATATGCCGGAAAATGAATGGAGGCGGGAACAAAGTGGAGCTGACCTTGGCGCATCTCTATCCTCAGCATATGAATTTATACGGCGACCGGGGCAATGTGCTGGCACTTCAGTACCGCGCTGTGCACCGGGGATGGGGTTTTCATGTCGTGGATGTCGACTTGGGGGACGCGGTCGACTGGAAAACAGTGGACCTGATCTTTATGGGCGGGGGCGAAGATACCCACCAGGCCAGAATTTATGAAGACTTTTTGCGGCGCGGCCCGGAGCTGCAGGCCTTGCTGGATGAAGGGGTGCCGATGCTTGCGGTTTGCGGAGCGTACCAGCTGCTGGGACACCATTACCGGACGGCTGCCGGGACCGTGCTGCCGGGGCTGGGCTATCTGGATGTCACAACGGAAGCTGGGCCATCCCGGGCCATCGGGGACGTAGTGTGCGAGACCACGCTTCCTGTGACGCCAATGACTCTGGTGGGATTTGAAAATCACGGAGGCCGCACATTTTTGGGCCCGGGGGCCGCTCCCTTGGGAACTGTCCGCACGGGGAAAGGAAATAATGGGACGGACGGCAGCGAGGGGGCAGTGAAAAATCATACGCTCGGTACTTATCTGCATGGCTCCCTGCTGCCGAAAAATCCGCAGGTGACGGATTTGCTGCTGCAGTGGGCGGCAAACCGGCAAACTGGCGGGGCGACCCCTTTGCCACCGCTTGACAGCACCCGGGAGATGGCCGCGCACGACGTCATTGTCAAACGCAGCAAAATCAGGCATGTTTGACCTGCAGTCGTGCTATAATAACTCATAAGCTGTTGATAAGGTGTCCGGTTACTAGAAAGGGGATTGTCCTATGGATTTACTATCACCTATGCACATCATAGTATTGCTGGTTGTGGCTCTCTTGATTTTCGGACCGAAACGGCTTCCTGAAATCGGATCGGGGCTCGGCAAAAGCATTCGTGAGTTTAAGCAGTCCATGAGTCAAATGACCGAGGAGCCCAAGCCTACGGCGCCTGCGGAGTATCCGGCTCAAGCGGTTATCAAGGATCAACAGCCGCCGACTGAATAATTGTGGAAAGAAAATATTGGAGCCTTCTTTTGCGGCAAACGGCTGCAAGTGAGGGCTTTTTTGCATAAGGAGATGATATTATGGCGGATCTTTCCGCTCTTATAGGCAATACGCCGATGGTGACGTTGGACTCTCTGGCCCCCACAGCTACCGTGATGGCGAAATTGGAATCATTCAATCCGGGAGGATCGATCAAGGACCGCACGGCCTGGTCGTTGGTCAAAGATGCTTTGGATCACGGCAAAGTGGGTCCGGACACGGTGATCAT
>DAHWJO010000409.1:0-665 GCA_027344105.1 Sulfobacillus sp. | reverse complement strand
CGGTATTGGCTGACCTGTGCCGGGGTACAGCGGCAAATCTGCTGCGGATCACCGAGATGGCCGCAAGGACAGGGATTCATCGCGGCGACCAATTGAAACCTGGCCGGAAAAGTGGCCCGCCGCGCCGCCCTGGCGATATGGATTTCTCCGGATTCCAACGGCTCGCGTAGGACTTCCAGCACCGCGCGAGGGAACTCGTACTGGGAAATTCCAATATTGGGCAGAATCTTCCAATATTACCTCTGGGGAAGAGGGGCAAGCAGGAAAAGAATCTGATCGGGAGAGAGCTTTTCCAATCGTCGACCGAATCGCCAGCGTTTCAGCTTGGCGATAGTCATCTCCAGACGGGCGATGGTCTCATCGCGCAGGGTGAGGCACCAATCTTTTTGGTTCAGAAGACGTTGCTGTTCGGCCGTAAGCGGTAACTGAGCGGCGTTGTATCCCGGATTTTTCAGATGTGCAGAATGGTCTCCCAGGATATGGACTGAGGAGATCATGGGTGATGGCATCACAGACACAGAGGAAGTACCAGCGGCGCAGTGCCGCAGAGTGGCGGGCGTTATTGGATGCTCAGGCGACAAGCGGTCTGAGCGTTGGCACATTTTGCCGGAAGGTCTCAGTCTGTACGGCGAGTTTCTACCGCTGGCAGGGGGTGTTGGAAGGGC
>DAHWJO010000408.1:0-666 GCA_027344105.1 Sulfobacillus sp. | reverse complement strand
ATTGCCAGAGCCGGGGTCAAATCGATTCGCTTTCACGACTTGCGCCACACCCATGCCACGTGGCTGGATCAGGCCGGGGTGAGTCCCCGCGTGATTGCGGATAGGCTCGGGCATAGTCAAGTCTCGTTTACGATGCAAACCTATGTGCATTCCGACACCGCCGACCAGCGGGAAGCACTCAAACGCTTGGCCCCCGCTTGGCCCCACGTCGTCCCGCAATAGTCTTCTTGTGGGTCTAAAACACGGCAGCGCATAGCTTAGAAGTCTCCGGGAAATATAGACATTTAGACCGATATGGGCTACCGTGGAGGGAGAAAAAGAGCGCAGCCCGTGACTACGAATCAAGAGGTCCCAGGTTCAAATCCCGGCGGGCGCACCACCCGAATCCCGTACAGCGTAACGGCTGGCGGGATTCTCCCGTTTGCGCCAACTTGCTCTTTTTAGGTGTGTGGCCCCATTTTGGCCCCCGAGACGCAAAAAAGACCCCCGCAAGGGGGTCAGGAGGCCGTGGCCGGTGCGGGGGCTTTGGTCTTGTTCGGGGCCAGAGCGACGGCGGTTTGCAGCAACTCGGGCAACAGCATACTGATGTTGATTCCGGACCCATCGAGGATCTTCCGCGCTTCTCCTTGCAAGAGCGCGTCAGCTTTCGCCAGCACTTGGCGAGTG
>DAHWJO010000407.1:0-666 GCA_027344105.1 Sulfobacillus sp. | reverse complement strand
ATCGACGCGAGTTTTGTGACGGTTCCACGGCAACGGATGCACCGGAAGGAGCGGGAACAGGTCAATCAGGGCGAAACACCCCAGACGTGGCAGGATCAGCCCGCCAAGCGCCGCCAGAAAGACACCGATGCCCGCTGGACCAAAAAGAATGGCCGCAGTTTCTTCGGATACAAGAACCATATCAACGTGGACAAGCGCCACAAGCTGATTCATCAGTACATGGTCACGGATGCCGCTGTGCATGACAGTCAGTGCCTGGAAGCGCTTCTGGACCCGGAAAATCAGGGCGTACAGGTTTTTGCGGACAGCGCCTATCGTTCAACGGAAGCGGAGCAAATGCTATGTCAAAAAGGTTACCGCAGCCGAATCCACGAGAAGGCGCAACGCAACCGCCCCTTGACCAAGGCCCAGGAGTTGGCCAACACGCGCCGGTCACACCACCGAGCGCGGGTTGAGCATGCCTTTGGCGCCATGGTACAGCAGGGTGGCAAGTTTCTGCGCACCATTGGTATGGCTCGCGCTGAAGTCAAAATCGGCATGATGAATCTGGTCTATAACATGCGGCGATTTACCTGCTTGATGCAACAATCGGTAGCCAGGTAGGGATCCATCCGTCCGAAGCCCACGAAAAGGCTAAAAATACTGGAACTACGCAGATAAAGTAGG
>DAHWJO010000406.1:245-668 GCA_027344105.1 Sulfobacillus sp. | reverse complement strand
CCCCGCCCTGCACCCGGTGGAACCACCGCACAGGCAGCGGCCCCTGTAAACGGAACGCCGGGGGCACTACCCGCGAGCGCCCCACTCCCGGGCATACCCGTGCGCTTGGCGGATGCTTTCCGCCGGATACGCTGCCTGTGCCCTGCTTCGGAATTACAAGGCACCCCATCCGCAGCTTCGCCGCTTCAGCCCAACCCCACTAAGCTCCCCCTTTTGGGCGGAGTCGTTGACCGGCACAAGGGGACATTCCGACTTCGCCCGGAGCTTCGCAGGGAGTCCGCTGCCCTCAAAATAATCTGAATGTTCCAGGAATGTTCCCGGAGGAAACAAAAAGGGTTGCGATTTTTCGTCGCAACCATTTGTTTTTACTTGGCTCCCCGGGACAGGCTCGAACTGCCGACCTAGTGATTAACAGTCTCAAAG
>DAHWJO010000406.1:0-235 GCA_027344105.1 Sulfobacillus sp. | reverse complement strand
GTGCGCGTATCCTAGCCTTCTGTGCAACGTGCGTCAAGAACCGCAGCAGAACCAGAACTTCCCCTTGCCAAACTGGCACATTTGGGCTATCTACTTTTCATAGAGAAAAGAAGGGGGAAGAGGACGATGCGAAAGCAACGCGTTATGTCACCTGGGGGCTCCGTGAAGCGTGGGGGCGGACTTCTGCTGTTGCTGACCATGACCCTCAGCGGCTGTGCCACCATGACGCCGCCGC
>DAHWJO010000405.1:0-671 GCA_027344105.1 Sulfobacillus sp. | reverse complement strand
CTGACCACCCGTGAGTGGGCCAAAGCCATTGACAAAACGCTGTTTCCAGGATTGCAAGGAGGCCCCTTGATGCACGCCATTGCGGGAAAGGCGGTCGCGTTTCACGAGGCCGGTCAGCCGGCATTCCGGCAGTACCAAGAGCGCGTGATTGCCAACGCGGCACGGCTGGCCGCGGAACTTCAGAACCGTGGCTTGCGGTTGGTCTCAGGAGGCACGGACAATCACCTGATGTTGATTGATGTGAAGTCCAGCGGCATCACCGGCAAGGAGGCGCAATCGCGGCTGGCCTCGGTTGGCATCACGGTCAACAAGAATACCATTCCATTTGATGAGGAAAAGCCGACTGTCACGTCGGGAATTCGCATTGGAACCCCGCAGGTGACGACCCGCGGGCTCGGGCTGGACGCCATGAATGAGCTCGCCGACATCATCGCATCCGTGGTCAAGGCTCCGGCTGGACAGGACTTGAGTCCTTACGCCGATCGGGTTCGTCAATTGACGCTGGCGTATCCGCTTCCGGGGTTGGAGTCTTGATGAAAATCGCGGTACTGCACGGGCCCAATTTGGGGAGGCTGGGGGAGCGGCGTCCGGAAGTCTATGGCTCTACCACGCTCGAGCAGTTAGAGACCTCCTTGAAGGAGGAATTTTCCGACGTGGAATTCTCCTTCTTC
>DAHWJO010000404.1:0-675 GCA_027344105.1 Sulfobacillus sp. | reverse complement strand
CCTGGCTACTGGTTCCGGCGTGCTCGCGGCGGAAGCCGTGCTGGAAGGCGTAACCGCCTTCAGCCCCGCGGGTGGAATGCACCATGCCGCACCGGGTCAGGCCCGCGGCTTTTGCTATTTCAACGATCCTGTGTTGGCCATCCAGCGTTTGCGTCGTGCCGGTTTGCGGGTGCTGTACTGGGATATGGATGCCCACCACGGTGATGGGGTGGAGGCGGCCTTTGCGGAAGACCCCGACACGCTGACGGTCTCCCTGCACATGGATACGGATTATGCCTATCCCTATCAGGGCGGGAGACTCACCGACTGGCCGGGATTGGCAGTTAATCTGCCGTTGCCCAAAGAAGTGAATGACAGTGAGTATGCTCTGGCTTTTGCGGCGTTGTGGCCCCGTCTTTTGCAGCACTTCGACCCAGATGTCGTCGTTTTGCAGGCAGGCACCGATATCCTCGCACCCGATCCCTTGAGCAAGTTCCGGGTTTCCAACGGCCTATTCTGGCAGGTCGTACGCCAGATTGTGGCGGAAAGTCCGCGTCTGCTGGTGCTGGGCGGGGGTGGTTATCATTATGCCGGTATATCAATCAGGTTTCTCCGATTCTCTTGCTGCCCTGAATTCTCTTAAAAAATATCCGGTACTATATGGGGAATTAATGGAACTTCTTGATTATCTGTTAT
>DAHWJO010000403.1:0-679 GCA_027344105.1 Sulfobacillus sp. | reverse complement strand
CCGGTGTGAGCCCGCGACATCCTGCAGCGAGGATATTGATGGCGCAGAACAAGGCCCGTTTTGAGTCTCGCCTACACATTTTTGTGCTAAAATGGTGCTTAAAACAAACCCCGATCAGCGCGTAAGGGGTTTTTATGACTCAAAACACGGAAGCAGCGCCGCCTCCACGATCCCTTGTTCTCTATGGTGATACTTGTAGCCTAGATACCGAAGAGGGGTATCACCCGGATTATGTCCGGATCGTCGTGACCGAGAAGGACATAGCTGAACAAAACCGCAACCGTCCGCTTGATGGGCCATAGGCCATGCGGCCTACAATGTTCGGCCCACAATGCCCCCTCCTGGCCTACGGCCTAGGAGGGGGAATGCGCGGGCGAATGTTCAAGATATGTCACAGGAAGAAATGAATCGCGTAATCGCCAATGCCAAGGCGGTCTACACGGAGATCAATGACGATCTGAGCGCGGACCCAAAACCCTATTGATGGCCCTAAACCCGAGGCGCGTCTTCGTCCTCTTCCGTGGTCTCGATAGCGATAGCGCCTTTATCGGGTCCTGTCGCCTCGTGCTCGAACAGAAGAAATTGCCTGGATTGATCTTTGGCTATACGCGCCTCGTAGCGGGCGTTGTAGTTATGGAAAACCTCGTCCGGGGTTCGGCACGGTGAATCCCACCCAAAC
>DAHWJO010000402.1:0-681 GCA_027344105.1 Sulfobacillus sp. | reverse complement strand
CGCCGTCCCCATCACCCACTGGGATGATCTGGCCGATCCCCACTCGGTCAAACTGGTGCTCGGTGCCGAAGGCTGCGCCCAATACTTTTCCCGCGCCCCTATTCCCTGGGATCGCAGCCATTTTCCTCTCAGCAGCGGGCAGACTTTGCCGCAAACCCCAGGCATCTGGTGGCGGCATCTCGGTCTCTACGCCTACCGCAATGCCTTTTTGCAGGACTACGCCGTCTGGCCAGCCAGCCCGCTGGAATCCATCGAGTCGCTGGAGCAGATGCGCGCGTTGGAGCGCGGCGTGCAGATTGCGGTATATTGCGCGGCAGAAGCGCCCGCAGCGGGTGTGGACACCGCCGCCGACCTCGACCGCGTGCGCGCCCTTTTTCTCTGATCACTCACAAGGAGCTTTTGCATGGACCTGAAAAAAATCCCGGCCGGCCAGTCACTGCCGGATGACGTCAACGTCGTGATCGAGGTGCCCCAGGGTTCCTCCGTCAAATATGAACTGGATAAAGAATCCGGCGCCATCGTGGTTGATCGCTTCCTTTTCACCGCCATGCACTACCCGCTTAATTACGGCTTCATCCCCAACACCTTATCCGACGATGGTGATCCTACCGATTGTCTGGTTCTGGCACCCCAGCCCGTTGCTCCCGGCGCCGTGATCCGCGCCCGGCCGGTCGGTGTACT
>DAHWJO010000401.1:0-690 GCA_027344105.1 Sulfobacillus sp. | reverse complement strand
CTAAAAGCGGAGCAAAACTGGTCAATGATGATTTGAATATAAGTTTCTCTCGGAATATATTCAATTCGCAAACCAAGGTTTTCTGAACACTTGGTTTCTGGGGTTCCTTGAGAAAACGGAATTTAAAGCACTGTAAGCTCTAGCGAGCGCCTATATTTGCTGGCTGTAGCACATGGGTCACTTGGTAGAGGTCGTTGCTGGAGCCTCGATCTCGACGTATCGGCCTCCAACGTGACCGAAAACGATGTACGGATCGCGGAGTATGTCCAAAAGATTGTTTTCATTACTTTCGTACACAGTTCTAACGATCATCCGAAAACGAGCTATTTCGGTCAGATTTACACGGAAACTGGCTCCTGGTGCTTAACGTGCTTTAAATTCCGTTTTCTGAGGGGACCCCTTTCAGGGCAGGACACTGGCCAGAAAGCGTCCAGATACTGGGTGTTTAGAAGAGCCAAAACAGTATTGTAGTAGTACTGTTTTTGTTTGCGGTAGGGATCTTGCTGCTGTAATCCCATGATATATCTGGTCCAGTCATGCCCTTTCCGACGATGCGGCCGAGAAAAGTTCAGAGGCATGTCCATTAATAATAAGAAGTTAGCTCTGGGAAGTCGGAACGATTGATGCTGCTGGGGTACAGCTTTTTGTCCAATACAACAGCAGAATCCGGCTTCCTTGAAACAACTATAC
>DAHWJO010000400.1:0-691 GCA_027344105.1 Sulfobacillus sp. | reverse complement strand
TAAGCTTAATCTCCAACGCATCATTACTACCCCGTCTTACAACATTACAACAACAGAATAGTTCAGGCTATTTTCTAGAATAGCACCCTTATGGTAATTATCCAAATCTAAACCGAGGGGCAACATGCGCTGACAGCCTCCGCCAGCCGAGCATGTCTCATTGACCAATCTGCCCGGCAACCCATCACATCCGGCAAAAACTGGCCTATGGCGGAATATTTACGAATCGTTGCCATACCCCCACAAAGGCTTCAATGCACCCCGCGGACAGTCCACCGGATACGCGCGCGCATCCGCATGCAGTGTCCCCTATAGGGCAGTTGATGTGTCGCGTGTATGCCGGCGGTGAGGACGCCTTTGCCGCCTTAGTGTACGAGGTCACACCCCAATGGGCTCCGTATCGGCGATGGGGTCGCTCAACCGCGACCACCGAGGACTTGCTGCAGGAATTATGGATGACTCTTTGGCGTGAATTACGGAGTCATCCACCGGCCGCTTTACAAACACGTTGTTACGAAGGGCGGGATGGCGAATGAAGATTTCGGGGCGTGTCGTGCGGCAGGCGTGTCGGCGGGAACATGACGCGATGCTTCGGTGCTGTGTGGAGTGGGATCGTCAGGGGGAGTGCACACCGACACTCCAGGATGATTTGGCTCACCATTCGGTGGTATTGCATGTCCTGCGCGAGTAC
>DAHWJO010000003.1:0-67079 GCA_027344105.1 Sulfobacillus sp. | reverse complement strand
AATGGCGGGCTTGCGATACGGGAGGAGAGGAGCTTCCCACCCACAGGACCAGATAAGCTGGCCTGTCAGATCCAATGCCGAGATTTTCTATCAGGCTGCTGGCTTGAGCGGCCAGCGAGGCAGCCGTGCGTCCGGGCACGCGCTGGATGACCAGGGTATACGAAGCCGGGGCCAAGAGCAGATAATGGGAGCGCATGATACCGCCTAGGAGGGAACGCACTCTGGCGGGAGTGACAGCAACCCGGGTATTCAGAGACGGGTTTGAGGTCAGGCCACGGTACATGGGGATATTAAACGTGGTGCGCCCATCGGTAATCCACATAGCCGGCACTGTGAGACCGTGCCAGGTGCTGGAAATGCCCATGCTGGGATTCGTCAGCCCATTGCGGAGAAGCGCGGCGTAAATTGAGTGCGGTTCTGTTGTGAGGGGATTGATGATGACTTGGCTGGGACGAGTCGTCCGGCCGCTTAACAAAGGAACGGGCCACGGGCGGGCTTCGCTGGCCAGTTTGGCCGGGGAGACGGCGCCAAAGGTCACGGGAGCGGAGGATCCGCAGGCGCTTATACTTACGGCCATGAGAACCAGCGCAAACAGCTTGGGGAAATGTTTCAGTGGCATGGCAACTCCTTTGGTGAGTCAAAAGCATGACCCTCCCACTGACCAGTGGGAGGGTGCGCTCCATCACTTGTAATAAATGGTGATTTTGGACTGTTTCTCGATTTTTGAAGCAAAGGCCTGATAAGCGCTGCCTTGGGCTGTCTGCAGCAGATTGGTCTTAATCTCGCTTTCAACCTGGCTGAAAGGACTGACCTGGGCCGCCTTGGTCGCTTGCAGGCCAATGAGGTCATAACCGTGGGAGCCTTTGGTGATCCCGAATTGCCCAGCCTTCAAAGCGCTGACTTCTTTATACACTGCTGGCGACAAAGACTGGGTTGAGTCTGTGGTCCAGCCCACCTCGCCCCCCTTGCTTTTTAGCGTGGAGTTGGTGGTGTCGGTTTTTGCCAAGGCAGAAAAACTTGCGCCGCCTTTCACTTGCGCCTCAAGCGATTGAGCTTCGCTCTCGGTCTTTACGGTGATTTCTTCCAATTCAACTTGCGGGCTGCCGGTAAAATACTCAGGATTGGCCTTGTAAAAAGCCTCGGCAGCGGCCGTGGTTATCGGTTTGACGGTTTTGGTGGCTTGATTATAGGCCTGCTGCAGGATCATCTGCTGTGTCAGATAGTCATTCAGTTGGCCTAGCGTCACATTTTTGCTCTTCAGCATCTTGTCCAGTCCGGCCTTACCGCCGACCTGAGGCTCAATGGATTTGCTTAAGACGTTACCGGCCGACGCTTTGGCTTTGGCCGTCGTGGTGAGATGGTGGGCTAGCGCCCAGTCTTCGACACTCTTTTCCTGCACAAGGTACTTTACTTCGCTGACTTTCTCTTGCTTGGTGTTGGGCAAGGTGGAACCGTTAAACAGTTCTGTCATCCGTACCATGGTGTTAAGCTGAGACGTCGTCAAGTCCACGCCATTCACCACCGCGAGCGGCTTGGCGGCTGCCGTCGACTGCCCGCACCCAGCTAAAGCTGCGGTTCCTAACGTCAAGCCGACGGCCATCGCGACCAGCTTCGGAAAATGTTTTGGCTTTGTCATGTGGCACCTTCCTTTGTTTACCCTGCTCTATCCTGCCCCACAGGTGTTGCAAAACTGTTTCCGCTGACCATACCTGAATAGTGTACACAGTTTGTCGGTTCGACACAATGTGGACACTGGTCCGTCAGGGGAAAGTGGCTGGTGCGGATGGCCTCGGCGGGAACCGTGCTCTGCGGGAGATACCTCGATCCAAATAAACTCAGAGGATCCAGAGCATCATAGTGCTGGTCGGCGATTTATTTGACGGGAAGCCGCTGTAGAGCGCATTACTTATGGCCAGATTGGAACAGTTTTAGGAGGACAAAAGTTCGCCAGCAATTGTCAGGATGATGTGCATGTGGTAAGGTCAAACATACTCGGCAAGAAATGGCCTAACATTATAGGCAGGATTTCACCGAAAAGAGCGTTTCTCCTTATTGACACATACTTCACAATCGGAGATTTATTGTATAACATTGCATTACTTATTCATTAAAATTCTTTCACTTTCCGCGTTGGCGGCATGGAGGCAAACGGACCATGATTATAGCGGTACCCCGTGAACGCGGGCAAAGAGAAAAACGCGTGGCGCTGATACCCGAAACGGCGGGCAAACTAGTCAAGGCAGGTCACGTGGTGTGGGTGGAAGAAGGAGCGGGGACGTCGGCGGGTTTTGCAGACCAGCAATACCGCGATGCGGGGGCGCAAGTGGTGTCGGGTTCCGATCCCGACTGGATGAAAGAGGCCGACATTGGGGTCACCGTGCAGACAATTGATGCCTCGACAGAGGCCTCGCCGTTCGCCTACCTCCGGCCTGGAGCGGTCGTCATCGGCATGCTGGGGCCCTTGTCAGCGGACATTCAAGGATTTGAGTCCTTGCGCGAACGCCGGCTGACAGCGTTCAGCATGGATGCGATTCCCCGAATAAGCCGGGCGCAAAGCATGGACGTGCTGTCATCGATGAGCACCGTGGCAGGGTACCGTGCGGCCCTTATCGGGGCCGAACGCCTGCCGCGCTTTTTCCCGTTGCTGATGACGGCGGCGGGAACGATCACCCCGGCGCGCGTCTTGATTCTTGGCGCTGGGGTAGCGGGACTGCAGGCTATCGCCACCACTCACCGTCTGGGGGCTGTCGTGCAGGCGTTTGACACCCGTCCCGTTGTCCGGGAACAGGTGGAAAGTTTGGGAGCCTCGTTCCTGACATTGGAAGTTCAGTCGCAGCAAACGCAAGACGGTTACGCCCAAGCTCTGGCAGAAGATGCCCACCAGTTGGAGGTCGATCTACTGTCCAAACCTGTGGCGGAAGCCGACGTTGTGATCACGACCGCCCTGATCCCCGGGCGGCCTGCCCCGGTGCTCGTCACCGAGGATATGGTAACGAGCATGCGGTATGGGGCGGTCATTGTCGATTTGGCTGCGGAAGCGGGGGGCAACTGTGTGCTGAGCCGTCCTGGCGAGACGGTTGTGACTGCCAATGGGGTGATTATAGAGGCTCCGCTGAACATCGCCTCGCAGCTCGCGCCACATGCCAGCCAGCTATACTCCCGCAACGTCTACAACTTCCTCACCCACTTGTTTTCAATGGGTCTGGGAGTACCGGACAAAGGTCTGGATTTTGAAGATGAAATTGTTGCGCGCACGATGATCGCGCATGATGGGAAGATTACCCATGACGCTTTGGCAAAGCGTATGTCGGGTGTAAGGAGTGGAGAGTAGGATGGCGCACAGTCTGCTGACAGAAGTCTACATTTTTGTTCTGGCCGTGTTCGTGGGATTCCAACTGATATCGAAAGTGCCATCGGTCTTGCACACCCCCCTGATGTCTGCTACAAATGCTATTCACGGAATCATCCTGGTGGGGGCAATTGCGTTGGCAGCGACAGTGCATGGGGCTCTGGACGTGGGCATCAGTGTGGCGGCGGTGTTTTTGGCCACGCTTAATGTCGTGGGTGGCTACGTTGTCACGGACAGAATTTTAGGTATGTTTAAGAAAAAATCTGCCGAACGGCCTACGGAGTGAATGGGATGGACATGCTGTTGCAAGTAGGATACTTAATTACGGCGATTCTCTTTATTCTGGGGGTGATGCGGCTCAGGTCGCCCGCTACCGCCAAGTCAGGCAATCTTGTCGCAGCCAGCGGGATGGCGGTCGCATTTATTGTGACGCTTATCCGCTATCATTCTTTTTCGTGGCTGTGGATTGGTTTGGCGCTGGTGTTGGGCGCGGTGGCGGGAGGGTATGCCGCCCGGAAAGTGCGCATGACGGCCATGCCGCAGATGGTCGCGCTCTTTAATGGCATGGGGGGCGGCGCGGCCGCACTGGTGTCTATCGGAGAACTTCATTCGGAGTGGATTCACGGGGTATCCTCAGCCGCGGCTTCGATAACCGCCCTGCTCACCGTGTTAATTGGTTCGATCAGTTTTACCGGCAGTCTGCTGGCTTTTTCAAAACTGCAGGA
This sequence comes from Sulfobacillus sp., assembly GCA_027344105.1. Taxonomy (GTDB): domain Bacteria; phylum Bacillota; class Sulfobacillia; order Sulfobacillales; family Sulfobacillaceae; genus Sulfobacillus. Next base: position 63,005 of record DAHWJO010000003.1, on the reverse strand, counting down.
ATGGGTCCGGGGCAGACCCGTAACATTTCCCGGTCAAAAAATTGTCAACGCCGTACTGCTTGTGATTGTTTTGATTTTTGGGATCGACATGATTGTGTCGGGGGGAATCCATGCGCTGCCCCTGTTGGCCCTGTATATTCTGCTCTCGGCTCTGGCGGGATTGCTGCTGGTGCTGCCCATTGGAGGGGCTGACATGCCCGTAGTGATTTCACTGCTCAATGCCCTCACCGGTCTGGCAGCGGCAGCGACCGGGTTCCTCCTGTCCAACAATGTGCTGATTATTGCGGGGGCTCTGGTAGGCGCATCTGGGACCATCCTCACGCAGCAGATGAGCCGGGCTATGAACCGGCCCATTCACAACATTGTGTTTGGGGCGTTCGGCCAGGTCGCGCCGGGAGCGGCTGGTGTGGAGGCCAGCGGGGGAGGGGTCGTTCAGTCGGCCACTGTGGACGATGTGGCGACGATGCTGGCCTACTCCCGGAGTGTTGTCATTGTACCCGGTTACGGGCTGGCGGTGGCGCGCGCGCAGCAAGAAGTGCGGCAGTTGACGGAGAAATTGAGTGAGCGAGGGGTAACCGTGCGGTTTGGCATCCACCCGGTGGCGGGGCGCATGCCCGGGCACATGAATGTCCTACTGGCCGAGGCAGAGGTGCCATATGACCAGCTGTATGAGATGGACGCGATTAACCCGCAGTTTCCCCAGACCGATGTGGTGCTAGTTATTGGCGCCAACGATGTGACGAATCCCGCGGCGCGCAATCAGCCGAGCAGCCCTCTATACGGCATGCCGATCTTGAATGTCGACCAGGCGAAGCGTGTGGTCGTATTGAAACGGGGAATGAGCCCGGGGTTTGCCGGCATTGACAATCCTCTGTATACCAATCCTAAAACATCCATGCTCTTCGGGGACGCCAAAGCTTCTTTGGACCACGTGATCCGGGCCCTGGATGAAGTGTGACGGCAAAAAACAAGCCGTGAAGGGTCCGGAACTGTTCTGGACCCTTCACGGCGCTTATTCCAAGGAATCTTTTCCTGGCAAAATCGTACGCGCGATATGCGAGTCCAGCGCTTCATAGTCCCAATAGCGGATGAGGCCGTAGAGTTCCTTTCGGGTCTGCATGTCGTCCAGAAGAGACTGCTGTGTGCCTTCTTCCATCAAGACCCGGTAGAGGCGCTCATAGGCATGGGCGGCTATGCGGAGAGAGGAGACGGGGTACAGCACCATTTTATAACCCCATGCTTCGAATTGCTGAGCGGTAAAATACGGGGTGCGGCCAAATTCCGTCATATTGGCTAACAGAGGCGCCGAGACGCTCTGGGCCATGAGGGCGAATGCCTCTTCCGAATCCAAAGACTCGGGGAAAATGCCATCCGCCCCCGCTTCCATATACTGCAGGGCCCGTTCGACTGCCGCGTTCATCCCCTCTACCAGATAAGCGTCTGTCCGGGCGATAATGGCGAGCGAAGGCACTGTCTCCCGAATGGCGCGGATTTTCGCGGCCATTTCATCTGCGGGCACTAGATTTTTGCCATTGAGATGTCCGCATTTTTTTGGAAGATCCTGGTCCTCTATCTGCACAGCGGCCACGCGCATTTCCGCCATTTCTTTGGCGGTGCGCGCGGCGTTCAGAATGCCGCCGAAGCCAGTGTCAATGTCGACGAGGAGCGGGAGATTGGTGGCCCGGACAATGTCCTGGGCGCGTTGGGCGACTTCGGGAGCGCTGACTAGGCCGACGTCTGGCAACCCGCGGCTGGCCGTGTAGGCTCCCCCGGAAAGATAGAGGACGTCGAATCCCGTGGACTGGGCGACCAGACCAGCCATGGCGTCATGCGCGCCTGGAATTTTGACAATACCCGGACTCTTTATGCGATCCAGGAAGCGTGCGGACAACTGCGCCTGTGGAGTGTCTTCTTGAAATAACCACGACATGAGGTTCCCTCATTTCTGTATTGGTCTAAACCATCCAGGCCTTCATGAACTCGGTGACAGTCCACGCTTCCAACCCATCGTCCTGCGCCAGAGCCATCAGCCGCCTGACCTTGGCAGGCACGTACCACGAGGCGAGATTGCTCTCTAGCTTGGCCCATAGCGGTCCTTCGGCTTCTCGGCGCCTCCGGTGATGGCCTAGCGGGTATTCCACCACCACGTTGGGAGAGACGGAGCCGTCCCGGAAACGGATCTGCACGGCGTTTGCGATCGAGCGTTTGTCTGGATCGAGGTAATCCCGCGAGAAATCCAGGTTTTCCCGCACAACCATCTTTCCCCGCAGGGCGTCGATGCGAGGATCATGGGCCGCTTCATCCAAATAGTGATCCGCCGTGAGGTGCCCGTGGATGAGGCCGATGGCGGTCATATATTGCAAACAGTGGTCCCGGTCGGCGGCATTAAGCAGTGGTCCGGTCTTGTTAATGATGCGCATGGCCGATTCCTGTGTTTCAATCACCACCTGCTCAATTTGGTCAAGACGGCCCGCTACGCTTGGGTGCAGCTTGATAGCGGCTTCCACGGCTGTCTGCCCGTGGAATTCGGCAGGGTACGAGATTTTAAACAGCACATGCTCAATCACGTACGACCCCAAGGGCTGGCTGAGGCGTATGGGCTGGGAGTGCATGACCACATCATTAAATCCCCAGTGCGGCGCAGATAGGGCCGTATCATATCCCATTTCGTCTGCGAGGGCCATCAGGCTCAGGCGGACGCCGCGGCTGGTGGCGTCCGCTGCCGCCCAGGATTTGCGTGAGCCGGTGTTGGGCGCATGACGGTAGGTGCGTAGGCTGCCGTTGTCGATCCAGGCGTTAGACAGGGCGTGGATAATTTGATCCCGGGTGGCGCCGAGAAGGTGCGCGCTGACCGCGGTGGAGGCGACCTTGACAAACAGGACATGGTCCAGGCCGACGCGGTTGAGACTGTTTTCCAGAGCCAGCATGCCTTGAATTTCGTGAGCTTGAATAATAGCTGTCAGCACATCATGCATGGACAGCGCGGGGAGGCCGTTGAGAAGATTGTCACGGCTTTTCCAATCGGCAGAGGCCAAAATAGCGCCGATATTATCCGAGGGGTGACCCCACTCTTGGGCCAGCCAGGTATCATTGTAATCCAGCCAGCGGTTCATGCAGCCGATATTGAAGGCGCCTTGTACGGGGTCGAGTTCGTAGGGGAGCCCTGGCACCCGGGACCCGCCCGGAAATGTAGCGCCCGGAACGACGGGGCCCAGCAGTTTCCGGCATTCAGGGTAATTCAGCGCCAAAATGCCGGAACCAATGGCGTCCATTAGCACCCAGTGGGCCATGGTGTAAGCCTCGCTGTGAACGATCGGCGTGGTTGTCACGTAATCGGCAATAGCCGTCAGGACAGAATCAATGGCGGCATTAGGAGAATCTGCGTCTTTCGTCGGCACAAAACCCAGTCCTTTCAGGGCCCGCCCCGTCATGACGGGGCGGGCCAGGGAGTGATCACGGGTGCAAGTTGCGGGGGCCCGTGTAGCGGACACGCGGCCGGAAAAGACGGTTATGGCCGTATTGCTCGCGGACGTGAGCGACCAGTCCAGCCGTGCGTGCCGCAAAAAATATGGGAGTATACAGGTCAATAGGCACACCCAGCAGATAGTACACGGGCGCCGCGTAATAATCGAGGTTGGGATACAACCCCTTTTCCCGCTGCATGACGGTCTCGCCGATGACGCACATATCGTAGAGTTCCTGATGGCCTTTGGTCGCCACCAGGCGTTTGAGAGAGTCCTTCATCAGCATGGCCCGGGGGTCCGGCTTTTTCATGTAGACGCGGTGGCCAAATCCCATGATGCGCTCCTTGCGCGCAAGTTTTGCCAGCAGTTGAGGCTCCACTTGATCGGGGGTCTTCATCTCCAGCAGCATCCGCATGACAGCCTCATTGGCTCCGCCATGCAGTGTGCCCTTCAGCGAGGCAACGGCTCCCACCAGGGCTCCGTACATATCCGAGAGGGTAGAGGCGATCACAATGGCGGTGAACGTGGAGTTGGGCATCTCGTGTTCGCTGTAAACGGTGAGCAGCTGGTCGAAGGCCCGCGCTTCGGTGTCGTCGGGAACCGTGCCCGTAATCATGGCCAGAAAGTTGGCGGCGTAAGGGAGTTCCGGATTGGGCATAACGATGGCCTCATGATTTTTGATGTGGTAGCTGTTAGCCACAATCACGGGCATGCGCGCCAATAGGGTCATGGCCTGCTCGGCTGTGCTTTGCGGGTCAAGGCGGCTCAGGGAGGTGTCAAAAGTTGCGAGTCCGGAGAGAGCCGTCCGCAGAGAATCCATCAAGTGAGGATGGGGTCCCAATGCTTTCATGATGGCAAAAATTTCATCCGGCACAGCCTGGCGTTCTGCTAGGCTGTGGGTGAATTGGTGGTACTCACTCGGCGACGGGAGATTCCCCTCCATTAGCAGGTGGGCGACTTTGAGGTAGTCCACGGTGTTGGCCAGTTCAATCAAGTCGTAGCCGCGGATGACGATTTGCTCCTGGTCAACGTCTAAGTAGGAGAGTGCAGTCTCGGTGGCAATAATTCCCTCCAGCCCGGGCCGGTATGTATCTTCACTCATGCTGTCACATCCTCTCGTTTGGGCGGCTAGATTTCTACAGTCCGCTTAAGATATCATAGCCAGATTGTAACTCGATTGGCAAAGGACCGCCTTATTCTTTCAATAATAGAAAAATCTCAATAAACAGGCAACAGAAGGTTTAAGGCTGCAAAACGACATCCACCGTCCCTGTCTGTTGTGAGAGATCCACGGAAACGTAGGCAAAACGGGACTTCTCCCCCTTTTGAAGTACGCGCCCGTCCCCTTTGATGCGGGGCAAAACGCCGGGCGGAAGGGGACCAGCCTTCAGGACGACAGGACCCGGGGGAACAAGGAAATCTCCTCCCTGCTGACGCGACCACCCAATGCGGAGCGTGCCCGCGCTTTCACGGACAGTGAACCGGATTATCAGGTAGTGCCCAGTACTGTACTGATTGGTATAGCCATCGTCGGCATAAAGGTCCAGAGCCCCGTCGCCAGGAAGCACCCAGATTGTGGCAGGCCATGGGCTGGTATGTCCCCATTCGGCTGTGGACTGAACTAGGTCGGCTAAGGGGAGAATGGCGCCCGCGCGGAGAAAGAGAGGAAGTTGGTCGAGGGGGGCCTCCACGGTCATACGCAGTGGACCCTCGAGCCACTGTCCCCGCCACGGATCATACCACCGCCCGGAGGGAAGAGATACTGGGCGCGAGACGGCGCCTTCTTCTACGACAGGCGCCACCAGCATGGCGTCGCCAACAAAAAACTGGTCGTCCACGGTCATGAACTCGGGAGAGGGGTCATCCCAGAACATCGGGCGCATCATTGGCGTGCCAAAGAGATGCGCCTGGTATAACAGGGCGTACCAGTAAGGGAGCAGGCGGTACCGGTACTGGATGTAGCGCCGCGCGATGTCCAGCACTTCGTCCCCGAAGGACCAGGGTTCATGGCGGTCGGTGCCGATTGCGCTGTGGGCGCGCACAAAGGGAAAGAACACCCCGGCCTGAATCCACCGCGCATAAAGCTCAGGGCTGGCATTGTCGAGAAATCCGGCAATGTCGGGACCGACCATCGGGATCCCGGACAATCCCAAATTGAGGCACATGGGAATAGCCATGGCCAAATGGTCCCAACGGCTGGAGTTGTCCCCGGTCCACACCGCCGCGTAGCGCTGAATACCGCTGAAGCCTGAGCGGCTGAGAATAAAGGGGCGAGCGCCGCTAGACGCTAAAGCATCATAGGTGGCGTGGGCTTCCAGCAGAGCATACATATTGTGAACCAGGCGGTGCGGCAGTTCCTGGCCCCGGGCATGGTGAATGATGCCGCCTTCTTCATCGGGGTGGCAGGAAGTGCCGGCGCTTCCGTCTCCCCACCACGCCGGTTCATTCATGTCGTTCCAAATACCCCGGATCCCGGCTGTGACGAGCGCGTGGTGCAAACTGCCCCACCACTTCCGTGTTTCATCCTGTGCGAAATCAGGGAAAGCGCAGAGGCCTGGCCAGACCTGAGAATGAAATTCTTCCCCGTTGAGGTACTCCATAAAATGCCGGCCCTGGCGTCCTTCGGTATAGACGGAGTAGCTGGCGTCAGCCTTGACCCCCGGGTCAATGATGGAGACTACAGAGACACCCAATTGCGACAGGGCGCTAGTCAATTCTTTAGGGTCAGGGAAGGTTTGTGGGTTGAACGTGAACACTCTGTAGCCGTCCATATAATCGATGTCGAGGTAGATCACGTCAAGCGGCAGCGAATATTCGCGAAATGTCTGGGCCAGTTTGAGCACCTCGCTTTGGTTCATGTAACTGTAGCGGCTTTGCTGGAAGCCAAGCGCATACTGGGGCGGCAGGGGAAATCGGCCGGTAATCGCAGTATATAAGCCGACAACATTTTGCGGTGTGGGGCCAGGAATGGAATAGAGGCTTAACGGCCCGTCATCCACCCCGATCCAGAGGGTGTCCAAAACGGTGGCGTCGAAATAGGTGCGGCCGCTGTTGGCCAGAAATACCCCGCGAAATCCGGCGCTCTGGCCCAGCAGCGCGAAGGGGATGGCTTGGTACAAGGGGTCGGTGTGGTCCTCGTGAGGCACGGCATCTGTCGCCCACTGGGTCCAGAACCTGCCCTTCTTATCAAGGGCGCCGACTTTTTCACCCAGACCGTACAGATGTTCTTGCGCGGAGGACTGCAATGCGCAGCGGAGATGGTGGTTGTGGCGGTAGAAATGGCTGTACGAAAATACTGTGGTGAGAGTTTGCACGCGGATGATGCCTTCTTTGAGCACGTCGACGGTCATGGCGCCTCCAGAGAGCCGCCAGCCTGCGGCATTGCTCTCCATAGTCATACGCGTCAGGGTTTCGGGCCAGGAGTACAGTTCACGGGTCAGCCAATCGTAGGCATCGGGGCCATTGTGCCATGTCAGGTGCACTACCCCGGAATCTGCCAGACTCAGTTCCCAGCGGTCATCGTGGGCCTCGCCAGCAATGGTGGCGCGCTTGTGGTCGCTAGAAAGCGATAGGCTGCTGAATTGCGCACAAGTTAGGGGAATGTCTGGTGCAGATAGAGACTTCAAAGGTTTCAACAGGGCTTCGCTCCTTAAATATCCGTCTGGTGATTCCGCTGGGTTGTTCCTTGACAGCATACTATGGACGGCGGCAATAGCCAAATATTGCCCACTGTTCGATCTCGCCGCCATCTGCATTTATAATGAGGGTGCGATGGAATTTATGGTGTTGGAGTCGGCCGGAGCTCTAGGCGCGCAGACGGGCCCATAGTGATGGGGTGAAGGGATGGACAGTTTTGAAAAAATGGCTGAAACAGTCGTCGGGGCTGTGTCTCGGGCTCGGACGAAGATTTTGGATGTCATGGCCCAGCCGTTTGATGTGGAGTATAAAGAGGACCGGTCTCCCGTAACGGCGGCTGACATGGCGTCCCAAGAGGTGCTGGTGCGGGTCCTGCAAGACAGCTATCCCGATATTCCCATTATCTCGGAAGAGAAAGCCGCGGAGCCGTACGCGGTGCGGCGGCAGTGGGATCAGTTGTGGCTGCTCGACCCGCTGGACGGGACGAAAGAGTTTGTGCGCCGCAACGGGGAGTTCACGGTCAATGTGGCCTTGATTGTTGGTGAGCGCCCGGTGATTGGTGTGTTGGATTGGCCGCAGGGCGGAATCACCTATGTGGCCGTAGCCGGAGCCGGCTCTTACCGCTTGAGCGGTGGGCACACGGCACGTATTCATACCCGGCCCTTATCGTCCCCCTGCCGTGCGATTATCAGCCGCTCGCACCGGCAGAGCGAGGTGGACTGGCTTGACAGTGCGGGGCTTGGCGACCATTCTTTGCAGCTCATGGGCAGCGCGCTGAAATTTTGCCGCATTGCTGAGGGGGCGGCAGATATCTACCCCCGCCTGACACCCAATATGGAGTGGGACAGTGCAGCTGGCCAGCTGCTCATCGAAGAGGCGGGAGGGAAGGTGGTGGATTTCGCCGGAGAGCCTCTGCACTATAACAAGCAGGATTTGCACAACGGAGGATTTATTGCGGTCGGGGAATGGGAAACGTGGCACCAATACTTCCGCGGTCATAATCTATTACAATAACTAGCTCGGTGGAGGAACTTTATGGAACCGGATAAAACGATTGAGCGTTTGCTGACAGAAGCATGGGACCGGACGATTCCTTCTCTGGAAACGCTGACTACAGTAGATATGCTGAAGGTGATGAATGCTGGTGACCAGACCGTTCCCCTCTTGGTCCGGGACCATCTCGCAGAGATCGCCGAGGCGGTGGATGCGATAAGCGACCGGCTAAGGCGCGGGGGCCGGATGTTTTACGTGGGCGCAGGAACCAGCGGCAGGCTGGGGATTCTTGATGCGGCCGAATGCCCGCCGACTTTTAACACAGATCCCGCCATGGTGCAGGCATTTATAGCAGGAGGACCTGCCGCCTTGGTTCATGCTGTCGAAGGCGCTGAAGACAGTGTAGAGGCAGGACAGGCGCAAATGCACGAGGCAGACGTTCATTCTCAGGATGTGGTTGTGGGCCTGTCTGCCTCCGGGAGAACACCGTTTGTGCTGGGTGCCCTGGCGGAAGGCAGGCGCCGGGGAGCCTGTACGGTCTCGGTAAGCGCTAATGCCGACCCGGAGGTCAAAGAATTCTCGGACATTGTCATAGCCATTCCCACCGGTGCCGAGGTCATTATGGGATCGACCCGGCTGAAAGCCGGCACGGCGACCAAACTGGTGTTGAACATGCTCACCACGGCTGCCATGGTGCGCTTGGGCAAAACATACCGGAACCTGATGGTGGATCTGAAAGCCACAAATTACAAACTGGTGGACCGGTCGCGGCGCATTGTGATGTTGGCCCTGGAGATAGATTATGACGCGGCGGCCGTTCTGTTGGACCACTGTGAGCAGGAGGTGAAGACGGCCATCGTGGCAGGGCTATTGAAGGTTAGCCCCGACAGTGCGCGCAAACTTTTGCGCCAACAGCAGGGAGCGCTTGCTGCGATTGTCAAAGGCGCTGGGGCCATATCTGGGAATTTGTAGCAGTTCGGCCGCAGTGCAGGATTTGTGTGACTTTTTGTCGAATCAATTACGGAATTGTGTAAATTTACTGGCAATCCATATCCAAACAGGAGGCGAACCATGAAGCAGTCGGCATTGGCAATTTTATCGTCGGTCCTAGTAAGTGTCGGGGCAGTGGGGCTGGCGGGATGTGGGAGCAGCCAGCCGGCCAGTGCCCAACCTGTAAAAGCTGCAACCATTGTGGTCGCTATGACGCCGCAGTCTTCGCCTAATTGGTTTTTCCCTGTCATCAGCTCAACGTCCTACACGGAGATTAACGCCCAGGTCCAGTATCTCATGTACAAACCGCTGATAGACCTGAACAAGGGGAACCAGGTGAGTTATGCCACCTCGCTGGCGAAGAGCATTCATTACAACGCGCAGGGTACGGAGTACACGGTAACCTTGGGATCCAAATACAAGTGGTCCAATGGCAGCCCGGTCACTGCCCAGGATGTGGTGTTTACGTGGGACATCATCAAGGCCGCCGCCACTAACGGCGCACCGTGGGTGTATGGCGCGTCAGGCAGCGGCGGCGTGCCTTCTGACTGGAAGAGCGTGGTCGCTAACGGAAGCCACACCGTGGTGATCACTCTCGACAAGCCGGCCAATCCCCAGTGGTTTATCCATAACGGTCTGAGCCAGATCACGCCGGTTCCAGAGTCTGTGTGGAATAAGTACCCCACGAATATGACGCAAGAACTGAAGTATATCTTGAAGGTGAGCAACTCCCCTACGAATGCGGCTTATCATGTGGTGGACGGTCCCTTCAAATTTGACAGCTGGCAGCCTAACGATTACTGGTCGCTCGTGCCGAATCCTTCTTATGGAGGGCATAAAGCCACGATTGGAAAATTGGAATTCGCTTATGAAGCGTCGGCCAGCAGCGACTTTACCGGTTTAAAGACCGGGACGGTGGATGTGGGATATCTTCCGGCGTCTCTTTGGAAAACCAAGAACCAACTGGCTTCTACCGACGATTTCAGTTCCAGCTATCTGTTTGGTATGAATTATCTGCTTCTGAACATGGACCCGAAAGCTCCTGGCGGTGTTGGCACGGTGTTCCAGCACCGTTATGTGCGGGAAGCCTTGGAGATGGGAATCGACCAGCAGGGCATTATCGGCTCTCTGTACCATGGGCTGGGGGTGGCTACGGACGGGCCAGTGCCCTCGCAACCCAAGACCGCATTTTATGACAGTGCATTAAGTGTGCCACCCTATCCCTACAACCCGGCCCAAGGGGAGAAGCTGCTGGAATCCCACGGATGGCATCTGGTCAACGGGGTGATGACCAAGCACGGTCAGAAACTGGAGTTTCCCTTCATCTACGTTTCAGCTAGTCAAACCATCGCCAATATGGCCCAGCTTCTTAAGACCGACTGGGCTAGGGAAGGCATTCAAGTGAGTCTGCAGAGTCTGCCGCTCGATGAGTTGCTGGGGGAAGCTGTTCCTGCCTCCGCCAACAAATGGGCCATGGCCTATTGGGGCGCTGGGTGGACGTACCAGTTGGATTACTACCCGACAGGCGGCAATCTCTTTGCCACCGGCGCGGGAGAAAACAGCGGCTCCTACAACAGCAAGACAATGGATGCTCTCATCCAGGCGACATATGAACCGGGAACACCCCAACAGATCCAAGCGCGCATGGATGCTTATGAAGCGTGGGGGGCGAAAGATTTGCCTGTCTTGTGGATGCCGTGGCTTCCTCAAGGATATGCCCGTGAAATTGGTCTCAATGTTCACGCCAAGAATGTGCACGGCACGGTCAGCACATTCAATCCTGTGACGGATTTTCTCTATGCGCAGTACTGGACGGTGTCGAAATAACTGCCGTCTGACGGCGCCGCTCGGAATTCGCAGGCGCCGGCCCATGTTTTGGGGACCCCTGGTTTTGTGTCAAAGGCTCCCCCGAAATGGTAGGATGACGGACATGGGAACAACTCGCACATCTTGGGCTACTAGTACGGTGGGGCTGTCAATCACCCCGGCCTGAAGGCCGGAGCTTGCAAGGTAGCGCAGGCTAGGTCGACCAGGGAAAGCGGTAACCAGTCCGCTACGTTTGCAATGGGTCGTCAAGACGCACCGGCGAATGCTTCACAGGCCGGAATCATGCTGGCGAAAGGCAAAGCGCCGAAGGTTCCAGCCGCTGCCCTCACAGGCAGGAGCCGGTTGCAGACATTCCCGAGGGGATACAGGCGGTAGCCTGAGTCACAAGCGTCCGTAAGGACGGGGGAGGATGTATGGCGGTATTTGTTTTGGACAACAGAAAGAAACCGCTGATGCCGTGCTCGGAGAAACGGGCGCGGGTGCATCGTATGGTGCCGTTCACTATCCGCCTGGTGGATCGCTTGCAGGAAGAGTCCGTTTTGCAGCCTCTGCGCCTGAAACTGGACCTCGGCAGCCAGACCACGGGCGTGGCCCTGGTGCGGGAGTCGGACACGGTGGACGGCACCACCGGCGGGGTCATCCGCCAGGCCGCTGTGCTTATGCTGCTGGAGTTGCAGCACCGTTTGGCGCGTTTGAATAACCGCACTAAGCCCGCACGCTGGTTCGCTCCTAGTCTGCGGCACCGGGTCGATACGACGCTGGCATGGGTCAATAAGCTGAGGCGTATGGCGCCGGTTACGGCGTGGTCGCAGGCACTGGTGCGCTTCGACATCCAGGCCCTGCAGAACGCTGAAATTTCGGGCATCGCATATCAACAAGGGGCACTCCAGGGTGACGAAGTCCGGGAATATTTGCTGGAGACGTGGAACAGGGAATGCGCCTATTGCGGCGCCCGGAACGTGCCGCTCGAAATCGACCATATCCATCCCCGCTCCAAAGGCGGCAGCGACCGCGTCAGCACCCTCACGATCGCCTGTCACGACTGCAACCAGCGCAAGGGCAATATGTCGCCGGAACAGTGTCTGGCGAAGGGGCCGGAACGCGCACGGAAGATACGGCCCAAGGCCCATGCTCCATTGCGCGACGCGGCGGCGGTGAACAGTACCCGGTGGGCGTTGTTTCAGCGATTCCAGGCGACAGGGCTGAACGTGGAAGTCGCCAGCGGGGGCCGGACCAAGCACAACCGTCACCGGTTGCCGGTACCGAAACAGCATTGTCTCGACGCCGCCTGCGTAGGGCATGTGGATGCTCTTGAGAATTGGCAACAGCCCGTGCTCAGCGCCAAGGCGACTGGACGCGGCAGCGACCAGCGGACGCGCCTGACGAGACACGGCTTCCGGCGGGGATACCTGACCCGCAGCAAAAGCGCCTTCGGGTTCCAGACCGGGGACCTGGTGAAAGCCCTCGTGATCACTGGCAAAAAAGCGGGTACTTATCTGGGCCGTGCCGCCATTCGCGCCAGCGGAAGTTTCAACATCCAGGCCGACAACGGGCTGGTACAAGGCATCCCTCACCGCTTCTGCGCACTGATTCAGCGGGCAGGCGGGTATGGGTATGTGTGGACCAAGATAGCCAAGACACAAGGAGATGCGGGAATAAGGGCGGCTAACGCCGCCGCGCTATCCCTCCCCGGCCGGAACGCCGGAGTTTCCCGCGCAACTGGATGAACCAGCCCGGAAATGGGAAGTTCTGGGCTGACAATTTGATTTACGGATTGGCGACAGCCGGGGCCGGTGTGTTTAACTGGCTGTATGCTATTGTCCTCGCACACGGGGTCGGGCCCGTATGGTATGGTGGCGTCTCCACCCTGAACAATGTGGTGGCCATTATGACGCTGCCGGCTTCCGTCATCACATTGGCCGCCATCCGACGCGGGAAGCCGGCCAAGAGCCTCTGGCGGTGGAGGGCAGCTTACGGTGCCAGCGGGATGGTGCTGTGGGCAATTCTGGCGGGGCTGGCCAGGTTTTTGAGCCAAACATTCCACGTGGCGCCGGGACTGTTTCTACTGTTTGGGCTATCGTCGTGGCCCGTTATTGATTTCGCAGCCAACCTGGGCTACTTGGCCAGAGCGCGGCGCTATCAGTGGCTGGGCGGGCTGACGGTGGCGGGGTCGGGGCTTAGCGTGGCAGACGTTGTGATAGCGATTCACCTCAAGAATCCTGTCGCAGCCTTGGGGATTTTGCAGTCCCTGTCTGTGTGGGCCTTATGGGCTGTCAGCGTGCGCCTGGTGGCGGGCCTGATGGTTGAACCGCCGGCCTCCAGACGCTCTATTGCCTTGTCAGCTGGTGTGGGTGTTGTGCAGGGGCTTACCACACTAACCGATGGGGTGGTCGCCAAAGCCCGGCTGGCGCCAGAAGCAGCGGGGCTGTACAATGGCCTGGCCACAGTGGGGCAGGCGATTCCGTTCGCGGCGGCGAGTCTGGCTCTGGTGATGCTCACCGCAATGCTGGAGAACCCCGGGGGGCGCAAACGCTGGCTAAGGTGGACCCTGGCTGTTTACCTGGCACTGGGTTTGGGGTTGGAGAGCCTGTTTCTGGCAGTGCCCCATGCCGTTGTGCAGTCGGTCTTGGGTGCCCGGTTCGATCCGGTAGTGCCGTGGCTGGCAGTGTATGGGGTCGGAATGTTGGCATTGGGTCTTGTGTTGATTTTCTTGGCGGAGGCCATTGCCCGCGGCTGGTGGGCGCTTTTGGCAGCAGCCGTGGCAGGAATGGTGTTGTGGGTTGCGCTGTTGCTCCGGGCGCAGGGACTGGGGGGGCTGGTCCACGCGACCGCCTTATCTTTGCTGTTTACGGCCATAGGCATTGTTGTTCTGCGCACATACTTCAGCGCCGCGCCATGACGGCCTGAATATACAGCGCTTCAGCGCGACCGGATCGCTTGGAAAAGAAAAAAAGCCGCATGAACCAGCGGCTTTTGCCTTAATACAGCAAGGAGGCCTCAGTAGAGGGGTCGAAGGCATGCAGCCTCTGCACATTCAACTTCATCCCCACGGTGTCTCCCGCATGGCCATTCCACGAATTATCTGTCCGTGCGACAACCGGCTGGCCCTCGACGGAGAGATAGACAATGTGTTCATGGCCCATGGGTTCAATGACCTGGACCGTGGCATTGAGAACGGGATCGCTGTCATGCCCGTCGCCCAAATAGATATCCTCGGGGCGCAGCCCCAGAGTCAGGGCATCGGTGCTAAGGCGGGACAGCGTCTGGCGGATGCGGTCCGGCAGTTCAAACGCTTGCGGTCCAATTTGGATTGACGCCCCGTCGCCATGCGCCACCACGTTGCCTTTGACGAGATTCATGGCCGGGGTGCCGACGAACGTGGCGACGAACTGGTTGGCGGGATTGTTGTAGATCCCGTCAGGCGTGTCCACCTGCTGCACGAGCCCATCGCGCATGACCACAATCCGGGTGCCCATGGTCATGGCCTCTGTTTGGTCATGAGTGACGTAGATGATGGTGGCGCCGAGCCGGTGGTGAAGATTTTTCAGCTCCACACGGGTTTGAGTCCGCAGCTTGGCATCTAGGTTGGATAGCGGCTCGTCCATCAAGAACGCCTTCGGTTCCCGCACAATAGCCCGCCCCAGCGCGACCCGCTGGCGCTGCCCGCCAGACAGCTCTTTCGGTTTGCGGGAGAGGAGCTGGCCGAGGCCTAGGATTTCCGCAGCTTCCTTGACTCGGCGGTCAATCTCGCTTTTAGGAGTTTTCCGCAGCTTGAGTCCAAATGCCATATTTTCATACACGGACATGTGCGGATATAGAGCATAGTTTTGAAAGACCATGGCAATGTCGCGGTCTTTGGGAGGTTTCTGGCTGACGTTCTCCTCGCCAATGAAGATGTCGCCGCCCGACAGTTCTTCGAGACCGGCAACCATCCTGAGCGTTGTGGTTTTCCCGCAGCCGGACGGGCCTAAAAATACTAAAAACTCCTGGTCACGGATATCCAGATTGACATCGTGCACTGCTTCGACAGAGCCGTAGCGCTTGCTCACATGCTGCAAAACCACACTAGCCATAGGAATGCCCCTTTATAAGTGAAGTCTGAACAGGCCACGGCAACTGACGGCTGAAACGTGGCCGGATGTGGGGAAACCTAATACCCCGCCCGACTGATGACTTTTGCCCATGGCCGTCCATGATCCCATTGTACTTCAATCGGTACACCAAAAGCAGTAGACAACGATGCATTTGTGATGACGGTGGACAAGGGTCCCTGCTGCACCGCCTGGCCGTGGTCTAAGAGCAGGGCGTGGGTAAATCCGGACCGCAGTTCCTCTACATGGTGGGTGACATAAATCACGGAAAGGTCGGGGCGCAGAGTCAACTGTTCGACACCCTCCAACAAAAGCTCCCGGGAAGGAATATCGAGTCCGGTGCATGGTTCATCGAGAATGAGCAGACGAAATGTTGCCATGCGGGAGCGGGCTAGGAGAACCCGCTGTCGCTCGCCCTGGGACAGGACGCGAAAAGGACGGTCGAACTTGTCTTCCAGGCGCACGGACTGCAGCGCCTCGAGTCCTCGGTCCCGCAACTCTGGAGAAATATTTCGAAATGCTGCGCCAATAGACGCGTCCTCTCCGCTGACAGCCACTTGCAGTACGGTATTCTCCCCATGGTGGCTGTAAAACCAATCACCCAGTGCGATGCTGACCCACCCGATAGCCTTTCGCAGCTCCCGCAGATCGACTTGGCCAAACCTCTGGCCCATCACGGCCACGCTGCCCGATGAGGGCCACAGGTACCCGGTAATCATGTTGAGCAACGTGCTTTTCCCAGAGCCGTTGGCTCCAATCAGTGCCCAGTTTTCCCCCTCCTCGATGATCCACGACACATCTTTCAGAATGGATTCGCTGTTGCGGGAAAAGTTGACATGTTGCAGTTCGGCAATGGCTGGCAAGATTTCTGTCCCCTTTTTGGTGGCGTGAGGTTGTGCAGAGATTATGTGCGGCCGTCAGCCATGAGAAGGGTGCGACCGCTGGGTGGCCTTTGCGGGAATCGCATTCGATATCCACAACGTGTAGTGGACGGAATCCAACAGAGCTTCCCATGAGGCTTCCAAAATATTTCTGGACACGCCGACGGTCTGGATGGTTTCCTCTCGGAACTCCGAGCGGATCCACACGCGCACCAGAGCTCCCGTCCCGTCCCGCCCGTCAAGGACCCGGACTTTATAGTCCTTCAGCCGCAGGCCCTCAATCACTGGATAAATTTGGGTAAGGGCTTTGCGCAAGGCCACATCCAGTGAATTGACCGGCCCGTCGCCCTCTCCCACTTCCACGAAGTGCTCGTTGCCAATGACAATGCGAACCGTCGCCTCGGAAATTGTGCGCTGGTCCCTGGTGACTGATGCGTGAAACCGATCTATCTCAAAATATGATGGGATGTTCCCCAAAGACCGCTCCACCAGCAACTTCATTGAAGATGGCGCGTCTTCATATTGGTATCCGCGGGCTTCGAGCTTCTTCACGGTCTGGACCAATTCCGTGACGGTTTCGGAAGACGCTTCGAGATTCCGGAAATTGTACAGGAGATTGGATTTTCCGGCAAGTTCGGACACAAGAATGCGCCGGCTCTGACCAACTGTTTCCGGGCGGACGTGTTCGTACGCCTCTGGATATTTGCGGACGGCGCCAACGTGCACGCCGGCTTTATGGGTAAAGGCGTTATCACCCACGAAAGGTGCTGAGTCATCAGGCATCAGGTTAGCGATTTCCGCCACAGTGCGGGAGAGGCGGGTCAAATCTGTCAGCATGCGCTCGCGCCCGGCATGCATAGCCATTTTGTAGACCAGGTTGGGCCATATGGTGCAGAGGTTGGCGTTGCCGCAGCGCTCACCGTAGCCGTTGATCGTGCCTTGCACCATGGACGCGCCGCTCACGACGGCGGCAAGGGAATTGGCCACCGCCAGGCCGCTGTCGTTATGGGCATGGATGCCTAAGGGCACCGCAACCGCGCTGCGCGCCTGATCCGTAAAATGACTCAGTTCCTGAGGCAAGGTGCCGCCATTGGTATCGCACAGCACAATCCATTGGGCTCCGCCAGCTTCGGCGGCTTTCAGCACCTGCAAGGCATAGTCCAGATCGTCTTTACACCCGTCAAAGAAGTGCTCTGCATCGAAAATGACTTCGAGTCCGCGGTGGCTCAGATAATGAACGGACTCCTCTACCAGTTCCAGGTTTTCTTGCAGAGACAGACCGAGAATCTTGGTGGCTTGAAATACGGACGATTTCCCAAACAAAGTGGCAGCGGGGCACTGCGCATCCAAAATGGCCCGCAGGCTGAGGTCATCCTCCACAAAGACGCCGCGGCGGCGGGTGCTGCCAAAGGCTGTGATGCGGGCATGCGACATGCGGCTCCGTACCGCGGTGAAGAACGCAGTGTCCTTAGGATTGGAAGCAGGCCACCCGCCTTCGATATAGTCAAAGCCGAATTCATCGAGCAATTGGGCTATCTGCAACTTGTCCTCGACCGAAAGGCTGATGCCGCGCCTTTGGGTCCCGTCACGCAGAGTCGTGTCATATAATTGGATACGGTTTGTCATCAGTGCAATCATCACTTCCTAGGAGTTGCTTGAATGCCAGCCGAGGGTCAGGCATTAGGAAAATATGCTGGTTCCGTAAATTTTATCTCATTTGTGAATGAATATCAAAGCTTTCTAACAAATGAACATGTCCGGTGGAAGGAACCATAGATGAAAAAGCCGCTGTAGTATACTGTTATTATTTGATAATATTCGGTGTCTCTCGACAGCTCAGGTTCACTAAGGAGGATTTATGGGTTCTATTTCGCGCAATGGCCGCCGAATTCTACTGGGATCTGCGGCAGCGGGCGTCCTGATTCTGCTGCCGGCGGCTTATATGGCCGGAAGCATGGCAGAGATGAGCCAGGTCCGCCCGGTGCTGAGCCAGCTTGACAACGCCCGCCAAGCGCTGGCGCGGCAAGAGGCCAGGGTGCCCCAGGAGCCTCCAGCTCACAGTCCGTCCGGCATCCAACTTTCGTGGGGCGCCCAGCATGTGACCATCGCCTGGACGAGGGTGAAAGGCGCCGCGTCCTACGCAATATTCCGCGCTGAAGGCACGCAAACCTACCAGCAGGCCGTAAAGATTGGACAAGTCAGCCAGTCTGGAACGACGGTGACTTTTGTCGATGACGGGGTGGCGCCGGGAACGCTCTATACTTATTGGATTGCCCCTGTCAATAGTGCGGGCCAGGGCCCCGTCAGCGCCGCTCTGGCCGCCCGCACGTACCTTCTCTGGCCATCTATTGTAGCCCAGGGAGAAAAAGCGGCCCAAACGGCCCATGCGACGGCCTGGTCGCAGGGGGCTTGGGGACTGCTCCCTCCGAAAGGAATCACAGCGGACACGGCCGTCTGGCGCGTCGGCGGGCAGTGGTACAGTGCATTCTCTTTCCCGTCGTCGGACAGGTCGTCGACATGGATGACCAAAAGGTGGACCACGTGGACGGTCGGTGGGCAGCAGGCCACAGTCACACCGCAGCCCGGCAACATTTATGCGCTGAAGGGGGACCTCCCAACCGTGCGTTCCCTGCTGCGCGGTGCGATGACGGCTCAGGACATGGCGGTGTGGGAGCGCTCAGGCCGCTGGGGCCATGAAGTGGTTGGCGTGGGCGATTCCAGCTTTCCTCCCTATGCGCTGATCCTTAACCGCTATGGCCAGGCCGTGGCGCTGACTACCGGCCAGGGAACTGCCGCGGAATTGCCCGCCACCTGAGAAGCGAACAGATAGTCTTGTGCCGGCCGAGGCCAGCGCGGTGTACGTCGCAGCCGTGCTGGCCTCATTGCTGTCCTGTCAGGCTATTCCGGAAGGATGTTGGCAGAGGCCAGCGCCTCTTCACGTTCCGGCGACGGGCAGCGGAAAATCACCATACCACGCTCTTCGCGCTCCTGGCTCTTTCCTTGAAGTACGATTTCCGCGCCATCGGGAGAGGACAATCGCAGCTGCCAGTGGCCGATGGCGGGAGGCTTGCTTTCTCCCTGGGGTGTCAGCAACGCTTCCATGTACCATGAAAATCCCGGGGTCGCATGGCTGTACGGCAGATAATCCATTTTGCCCCGATTGATATTGCGCAGAGCTTGATTGACGGGAATCAAAATGGCCGGGAGACCCGGATACCATGTTTCCAGGTAGGAAAGGGCGACGGGATAGGTGGTCATCACATTTTTGCCTCCTCAAAGTGGGTGGTGTTGAAAAAAACTTTGGTATAGAAAAAGTCTCTCGGCATCAACTGTAAAAGTTATTGTATTCACAAAATATGAATTTGGTTGTATTTTAAACTTAAACAATATATCATGAATCAAGACTAAAGTACTAGTCGTATTGAGTGAGAATAGGGATGGGGGGCGAGTGCATTGGCGCTAGACCGTTTGGCCATCATTGTTTCCAAGGGCAGTCTGGACATGGCGTACCCTCCATTTATCCTGGCGACCGCCGCGGCGGCCATGGATATGGAGTGTATGCTGTTTTTCACCTTCTGGGGTCTGGATGTGATCAACAAGGATAAAATCGACAATCTGGGGGTATCCATTGCGGGAAATCCCGGAATGCCTACCATGGCGCGCGCGGCTGGCATGGTGCCTTTTGGCTCTAGAATGGTGTCGTCGATGATGCGCAGCCAATTTGCCAGCTCCGATGTCATGTCTATCCGGGAGTTTCTGACGGAGGCCAAGGAACTGGGGGTGCATATGCTGGCGTGCCAGATGTCGATGGATGTGCTCGGCGTCAAGCGCGGAGATTTAGTCCCGGAAGTTGAAGATGTGGTGGGGGCGGCGACATTTTTGGACTTCGCCCGGGATGCCAAAATCAGTCTCTTCGTCTAAGCTTTCCGAAGGAGGTCGGCCAATGCCCTCAGATCTGTACAGAGAAGTCGCGCTAGAGGAAAAACAGAGATTATTTGATGAAGTCAAGGCGGATGCCCGGTACCAGGACTATCTTTACGGCTGTTACGAGTGCGGCATCTGTGTGGCGGCGTGCCCGTCGGCCCGCTTTTATGATTTTTCCCCTAGGAAGATTACCCAGACCCTTGCGCGCGAAGATGTCGAGCTATTCTATGAGCAGCTTAACGACGATGTGTGGAATTGCTCCCAATGCTTTTCCTGCAACCGCTGCCCACGGCAAAACAGTCCCGGGGGGCTGATTACGATCATGCGTGAGGTCGCCGTCAACAACGGGTTGCGATCGATGAAAGAAGCTCTGGCTGGGTATACCCGGATCATCTACAAGATTATGACCACGGGAACACAGGTCTCGCCGGATATGCTGCAGGAAGACGCCTTTCCTGATTGGGGCCCCCAAGTCAAGACCGTGTCAGACAATCTTGACGTCTGGCGGCGAGCGCTTCCCCCTGAAACTCTGCACACCACGGGACTGTCGTGGCAGGTGGAAGAGAAAACCATGCATGAGCTGTACGCCATTTGGAAATTAACGGGCACTCTCGACATGATCAGCCAGGTGGACGAAGGACTGCACGACATCATGGAGGAGATTATGGACGATGCCCTGGAGGACAGCGGTTTGAGCGTAGATTAAAAAATCGGAACGAGTGAGCGGGTTGCTGGCCGAAGCCTGGCGGATAAGGAGAGATGATATGGAGCCGTTGAATTTGCCAATTGCAGGGACAAAGGTCGAGACGGCCAAAGTGTTTGACCGGGATCCCGAGACCGTCCGGGATGAAGATCTGCGCGAAGCCATCCGGGAACTGGGGCGGGAAGGCGAGTGGATTGTCCAGCCGGTTCCGGAACCGTATTACCTGGCGCCGACTAAGTTCGGCAGGGAGAAGAAAATCCCCTTAACCCATACATGGCACCACAAGAGCTGTGGGCAGTGCGGGCATATTCCCGGGTACTCAACATCCATCTTCTGGTTAAACCGGGTTCTGGGGCTGGACTACTTCGACCCGCGTGACCAGACATCGTGCACGGCGTGGAATTATTACGCATCGGCAACGTCCAATCAAGCGGCGCAGGCCGCTGTGGCCATGCGGAATTTTTCCGCTGCCTATGAGACCGGATACTATCCCATAATCCACTGCGGCACCAGCTTTGGCCACTATAAAGAAGTTCGCCATGAACTGGTTCACGACGCCAAACTGCGGAGACAGGTCCGGGCGATTATTGAAAAGCTGGGCCGGCCCTTTGTGATGCCGGAGGAAATTGTGCATTACAGCGAGTGGATGTATGCCGTACGCCGGGATCTGGCCCAGCGCGTGCAGTTTGACCTGTCTCCCATTACCGCGACGGTTCATCCAGCCTGTCACTACTATAAACTGCAGAGCGGCGACGCTATCTACGATCCGGAAATTTATGGCGGCCAGCGCACTGCTGCGGTGACGGGGGTGGTGCAAGAACTGGGAGCCCATGTCGCCGATTACTCGACCTGGTACGACTGCTGTGGATTTGGATTCCGCCATATTCTCGTGCAGCGGGATTTTACAAGGAGCTTTGCCACACTGCGCAAGATTGAGGTGATGAAGGAAGAGGCGAATCCCGATGTGGTGCTCACGCATGACACGGGCTGTGTGACCTCGCTTGATAAGAGCCAGTTTGCGGCCCAGGCCCATGGCCGCAATGTCGGGGTGCCGGTCATGTCTGAGTCGCAGTTCGCCGCTTTGGCTATGGGCGCCCACCCTTTCCGGGTCTGTCAGCTGCACTGGCATTCCGTGGATTACCGCCCGCTGCTGCGGAAAATGGGAATCGATGTGGATAAGGCCTGGGCAGAATTTGAGGACGATGTCAGAAAAATAAAGAGTGGCGAGTTGGAGTATGTCACGTGGGAGCATGTGCTCTGACGGAGTCACCAATTGCGGGAGGATGGGTGGATCGATGGCGAACACAGATACGGTGTTGATTGTCGGTGCTGGCCCGGGCGGCATGGAAGCCGCCCGGACGGTGGCGGAATTGGGGAAGAAGGTGCTGTTGGTGGAGGCGCAAGCCGAGATTGGCGGAACGCCCTATGCATCCTATGCAACCCTCACTCCCGATTTGCAGGAGACGGAAGCAGCAATGGGCCATATTGTGCGCGGCATTCGCCACAATCCGTCTATAGATTTGCGCGTGAACACACGGGTGGTCAAAAGTGAAGGGGATATAGGGGCATTTCATGTCACTCTTGAAAATCCCGACGCCACCCAAACGGTGGTGGAAGTGGGGGCGGTTGTCATCGCCACGGGATTTCAGCATTTTGACCCGGGGCGTGAAACGCAGATGTACGGGTATTACGAATATGATGACGTCATTACTCTGGTGGACGCCGAAGCGATGTTCAAGCAAGGCAAAATTATCCGCCCCTCGACGGGGCAAGCCCCTGACAGCGTGGCCTTTATCCAGTGTGTGGGCTCGCGGGACCGTCAGATTGGCAATAAGTACTGTTCCAAAGTCTGTTGCGGAATTGCCTCCAAGCAATCCATTGAAATCAAGCGCATGCTCCCCAACGCCAAAGTGTTCATCTTCTACATCGATATGCGGATGTATGGGTTCTGGGAGGATCAGATCTATTGGAAAGCCCAGGAAGAATACAAAGTCAATTATGTGCGGGGGATTGTGACGGAGGTCATCCGCCGGGGCGGCAAGCTTCTCATCAAAGGCGAAGATACGACCATGGGACGGCCCGTGGAAGTTCTGATGGACTTGGTGATTCTATCTGTCGGCATGGAACCGTCCAAGGGCACGGTGCAAATGTCGAAGATCTTTTCCGTTCCCCGGGAGGAGCACGGCTTCTTGCAAATTGTGGGCGGACCACTGGATACGGTTTCTACACCGGTGCCGGGAATATTTGTGGCGGGAGCTGCGGCTGGCCCGAAAGATATTGAAGACACGGTGTCGATGGGAGGGGCTGCCGCCGCCAAAGCTGTGGGAGCGCTGAACCGGCTGGCGCTGGAAGTGTAATGAGCGCGCTAGTCATTGATGCGGAAGCCGTATCGGAATTTTTGGATAAGGCTGAACCGCTGGTGGGCGAGGATGACATCGGCCGGTGGAATCAGGTGCTCGCCCTGCGCGCGCGGACTGTTCCGGAGGTGCTGCGCGACGATAGGCGCTGTCTGCTGGCGGTGCCGGCGACGGCCCGGCTGGGCGAGGAAGCCCGCCGCATCTGGGATGGTTGCAAAGACCCTCTCAGGGAAGATATTTTGTGGCATCCTCACGACGCCATTGCGGAATTGGCATCGATGGCGGCCCCGCCTTGGCTTTGGGATTGGGCGACGTTTTGGCTGGGAGCGGTGTGGCCGGGAGATTTTGTCTGGTGGCCGCGCTGGATGTTTCTTCCCCAAACCCAGACGGGAGCGGTGGCGCTGGTGCTTGCGGACCCCGCCTGCCTCGTGGTGGATACCCGCCAACTGTACACCCAGATTGAGCAAGCGGCGCGATTTACGGAACAGGTGATGGAAAGCTTGCACCGCATCCCGAAAGTGGAGCCGCCGTACCGCCACCTCGTAGCGCTGGCAATGGTTTACACCGTATATCTGTTCACCATGACCTCATGGCGGCTCACGGAGGAGTTTACCCACGTGCTCCCGCCTTTCCCCAAGGTGGTGACAAGTCTGCTGGGCATTCGGAGATGGGAGGACTATGGCATTGCAAAAGGCGAAAGCAATTGAATTGGAGATAGCTGTTGTCGATGGCGTAGAGCTCAATGGAACATGGAACCGCATGTTCGAGCCCCGGGTCATCTCAGAGTACGACCTCTCGGTGTTGGAAGAGATTACGAATATTCCTGGCGCTGAATCCTTGGGCTATTGCTACCAATGCGGGAAATGCACAGCGGTCTGTCCTGTCGACAGCGTTGGGGACTATTCGCCCCGGAAAATTTTCCGGCGCACCCAACTGGGAATTTCCCTGCTTGACTCACCGGACTTATGGCTGTGCACGACGTGCCGAAACTGCCTCAGAGTCTGTCCGAAAGAAGTCAACATGATTGACATCATGCCGGCAGTGCGGGAACAGGCGGTGTTGGAAGGGAAGGCCCCGGCGGAACTTCTGACCGCGTTTGAAAACACCGCGCGCTATGGAAATCCCATTGGGGAGTCTGCGCGCAAGCGGGCGGACTGGACGAAAACTGCAGGGGTTCCAGTGCCGGTCATGTCGCAAAAGAAGGCTCCGGTTGACGTTTTATGGTTTGTGGAGTGCTACCCGGCGTACCATCCCCGCGGCAAAGAAGCGAGCGCGGCGCTTGCCAGAATTTTGGCCGCGCTGGGGGTCGACTTTGGGATTTTGGGCACCGAGGAGAAATGCGCCGGCGACTCGCAACGCATGGCGGGGGAGCGCGGACTCTTTGAGATGCTGGCCGAACACAATATCAAAATGTTGTCCAAATACCGCTTCAATGAGATTGTCGTGACCGACCCGCACGCTTACAACCCATTTTTGCACGAGTATCCCAAGCTGGGCGGGGAGTGGCCCGTACGGCACTACACCCAGTTTCTTGCGGAAAAGCTGGCTGGCGTGAATTTCGTGAAGGGCATCAAGAAGCGCATTACGTTCCATGACCCCTGCTATCTGGGCCGCCATAACGGCGAGTACGAGGCTCCGCGGTCATTGCTGAGAGCCCTTCCTGATGTGGAACTGGTGGAGATGGGGCACTGCAGAGAAACATCGTACTGCTGCGGCGGAGGGGGCGGCGGGATGTGGCTGGACGGCTTTACCCGGGACTACGCCAGCGAGCGCTTGTCGGAGAGGCGGGTCAAGGAGGCCGTGGAATATGGGGCGGAAATTTTGGCGGTCAGCTGTCCTTATGAGGTGCCCCGCTTTGAGGATGCCGTGAAGTCCACAGGCCATGACGGGCAGATTCAGGTGATGGATATTGTTGAACTGATGGCGTACTGTATGGGCCTTAATGAGGGCCTGGCCATAAGCTGACAAAGAGTGATGAGACGGAAAACAAAAGGAGGCAGACCCATGCGCGTGGCAGTGCTGTTGAAGGCGGTTCCGGATTTAGTTGAGGAGTTGGTGCTGGATGAGGAGTCTGGTTCTCTTCAGTATGATGAGATGAGCTATGTGCCAAGTGAATGGGATGACCAGGCCTTGGAAGAAGCGCTGATTCTCAAAGAGGAGTCGGGGGCACAGGTGACGGCTATTGCGGTGAGTACAGGAGATGTTGATACCATGCTGTTTACGGCGTTGGCCAAGGGCGCTGACCACGTCGTGAAGATCACCGGTGATTTTGATGCGTCGATGTCAAATTGGCAACAAGCGCGGGTTCTGAGTGACTACGTACGGGAGCAGGATTTTGACATGGTGCTGTCCGGAGTGCAAGCCATCGATGATGTGGACGGGCAGATTCCTGGCTTGGTGGCAGGGTTTCTGAATTGGCCCCATGCTTCGGTCGTGACCGAAGTGCGTATGGGAGGGAATTCCAAGATCTTGCTGCGTCAAGAATATTCTGGGGGATTGGTCGCGGAAATCGAGGTGGAATCGCCTGTGGTCATCGGCGTGCAGGCGGCCCGCAAACCCCCGCGATATGCGTCTGTCGCCAAAGTCCGGCAGGTGGCAAAATCGGTGGCCATTGAAGAGGTCTCCGCAGGAGCGCCTGCGGGCCCGGCTTTTGCGGACATTCAGTTCGTGCGGCCTGTGGCTGCTGGCCGCGCGGAGATGATTGAAGGCGATGTGGATGCCGTCGCCGACCGCATTGTGCAAATACTCGCCGACCATAACTTGCTGAGGAGGGCGTAGCCATGGGACCTATTCTCATTGTGACAGAGAGCACTGCATCCGGAATCACGGACTCCACAAAGGAATGCGTGGGCAAAGCCAAGGAATTGGCGAAGGTGCTCGGCACCTCCACGGTGGCCCTGGGTTTCGGTCCGGGGGCTGCGGACAGATTGCGGCGGTTGGACGTCAACAAGGTGATTGCCGCTGAGGACGGAGATTTTGCGGTGTATAATCCTGCCGTTTGCGAAAATGCCTTGGTGCAGGTCGTAACAGAAACTGCCCCCTTTCTGACGATGATTCCCAACACGACGATGGGACTCGATTTGGGAGCAGGTCTGGCCGGGCGCAACAACATTCCGCTTATCGCCTACTGCAGCGACCTGCAGGAACAAGACGGTAAGATTACGGCGGTCAGCCAGGTGTTTGCGGGAAAGCTTCTGGCCCGGGTGCCAGTGCCGGGTGACGGCGCGATTGTGACCGTTCTTCCGGGATCATGGTCAGCTGGTGAAGAGGCTGGAGATCCGGTCGTGGAAACACTCTCCGGTGACTATTCCAGCCGGATGCGGGTGATACGCGTGATAGAGCCCGAAAAGGGCGATGTCGACATCACAAAGGCGGACATCTTGATCAGTGTGGGCCGCGGTATTGAGAGCCCCGACAATTTGCCGCTGGCTGATGAGTTGGCGGAGGCCATGGGAGGAGTTGTCAGCTGCTCGCGGCCGGTGGTCGATGCTGGC
The DNA here is from genome assembly GCA_027344105.1 of Sulfobacillus sp. Classification (GTDB taxonomy): domain Bacteria; phylum Bacillota; class Sulfobacillia; order Sulfobacillales; family Sulfobacillaceae; genus Sulfobacillus. The sequence continues at coordinate 36,645 of DAHWJO010000003.1, read as the reverse complement.
TGGCTGCCCAAGGCCCGTCAGGTTGGGAAATCCGGCCAGACGGTCAAACCAAAGCTCTATTTGGCATGTGGGATCAGCGGAGCCCCCGAGCACCTTCAGGGAATGCGGGACGCCGACTTGATTATTGCCGTCAATACGGATGAAGAGGCTTCTATCATGGAGGCGGCCCACTTTGGCACGACGGTGGATATGCTGGACCTCATGCCGGTTCTGGCCGAACGGTTGAGGGGGGGATAAGGCGATGGCCCGCGACCTGCTCATGGCTCTGACTATCGCGCTGCTTTTGGGCGCGGCGGCGTATTTTGCCGCGCGCATGCTGCCTCTTGTGCGGGTGATGCGCCGTGCGCGCCCCACTAGCCGGCTCGACCACTGGCCCCGGCGCTTAGGGTTTATGGCGGGCCAGGTGCTGGCGCACAAGCGACTATTGCAGATGAAGATGTCGGGGGTCCTCCACTTTTTCATCTTCAGCGGTTTTGTGATTTTGTTTATCGACATCGTTGATGCTGTAGGGCAAGTGTTTGCCCCCGGCTTCAATATCGGACCGGCGCTGGACTGTGTGGTGGATATCTTTGTAGCGCTGGTGCTGATTGGCATCGTCCTGGCGGTGTACCAGCGCGCGGTATTGAAGCCGGAGCGCTATCATGGGTCGGACGAACGCGACGGCTATGTTATTTTGGGAATGATTGCCGTCATCATGATTGGCATTATTTTGCATGAGTCGTTCTACCCTTTCGCCGCTCCCTTGCTGTTTCATGTCCGTCCCGGCCTGGACCCCTGGGGGTTTCTGGGATATGCCCTGGCCCGGGTGTGGATGGCCACAGGCTTGGCTGCCCATCCCGCTATTGCCGAGACGGGATACATCACGGGGTATATTTTGGATATTGGTATGGTCTTCGCCTTTCTGGCCTACCTTCCCACGTCGAAGCATTTGCACATTTTCTTGGCGGTTCCCAGCATCTTCTTGCACAAGACACGTCCCCATGGAGAATTGGTGGAGCCCTTGCCGCCTGACGAGGGAATGGCCATCCGCTCCGTTGCGGACATGAACTGGAAGGATGTTATGGACCTCTTTACCTGTACGGAATGCGGGCGGTGCCAGGCGGTTTGCCCCGCCCATGCATCCGGGCAGCGGCTGTCCCCCAAAATGGTCATTATCGAGTTGCGTGATGCGGTGCGCCGGGAACTGGCCGGGGAGCCGCCAGTGCCTCTGGCGGGAGGGGTGGTCAGTGCTGAGGAACTTTGGGCGTGCACGACCTGCGGCGCCTGCCAGGAAGCATGCCCCGTGTTTATTGAGCATGTCCCGAAAATCGCTGGACTGCGGGCGGCCTTGCTTGAGGACGGGGAAATCGACAAGAGTGCGCAAAAAGTTCTAGTGGGCTGGGACCGGCAGGGGAACTCTTTCGGACAGCCCGTGCGCAAGCGTCCAGCATGGGCCAAGGGATTGGATGTGCCCATCAAAGATGCGCGCAAGGAACCGGTGGATTGGCTGTGGTTTGTTGGTGACTTTGCCTCGTATGACCCGCGTGTGCAGAATTTGTCACGCTTGGTGGCCCGGCTTTTGCAGCAGGCTGGAGTGGATTTTGGAATTCTCTACGAGGGAGAAGTGAACTCCGGCAATGACGCGTTGCGCATGGGCGAATATGGGCTCTTTGAGACGCTGGCGCAAAAGAACCTCGCCATGCTGGAAAAAGCGCAGTTCAATCAAATTTTCACAACGGACCCGCACTCCTTTAACGCGCTCCGCAACGAATACCGGAAATTAGGATTCGAACGGCCCGTCCGCCATTACACCCAGGCCTTTCTGGACCTCATTGAGGAGGGGAAGCTGAACCCGTCCCCTCTGAACCTGAAGGTGACCTATCATGATCCCTGCTATCTGGGGCGCTGGAACCGTGTTTTTGATGCGCCGCGCCAACTCCTCGAACGGATGGGAATTGAGCTCGTGGAAATGCCGCGCCATGGCGCCAACAGCTTTTGCTGCGGTGCCGGCGGGGGCAGGATCTGGATGGAAGAAAATGGGGTGAGCGACCGTCCGGCCAATATCCGTATTCGTGAGGCGCTGTCGCTGGAGGATGTGAACTATTTTGTGGTGGCGTGCCCCAAGGACATGTCGATGTTCTCGGCAGCTGTACAGAGCACCGACGGTGAAGAGCGTATGAAGGTCATCGATGTGGCCGAGCTTTTAGCGCAGGCGGTCGGACTCAATGAACCGGTTGAGACCGCAGCGGCGACCTGATGGTGCAGGACATTAAAGACATTGAAGGAGGAGTTCTTGTTGGCGGAGGAAGAGGGCTGTATATTGCCGGACGACCTGTATTACTGGATTGAGAAGCATACATGGGCAAAACCGCAAGAAGATGGGCTGGTCCTGGTCGGGTTGACAGATGTAGCGCAGAGCATGGCGGGAAAAATCATCGTGGTCAACCTGCGGGCCAGCGGCAAGACTCTAGCCCGAGGCAAGAGCGGCGGCACGCTAGAGAGCGGCAAGTGGGTCGGATCCATTCCTACCCCCGTGGCGGGGGAGGTTGTGGAGGTGAACGGGGCGGTGAAAAGTCAGCCGCAACTGGTCAATCAGGATCCCTATGGCGGGGGCTGGCTGCTAAAAATCAAACCGGCCAATTGGGATGCTGACGCTGCCCTCTTGGCATTTGGGCCCGAAGGGATCGCCAGTTACCGCGCTAAATTGGAACAGGACGGCGTTCATTGTCAAAAGTAGGGGGTGCGTGATGTCGCAGGTCTTTGCATGTGAATTCCCCGATGATTACTGGTTCGATGTTGAGCGCGATGTGTGGATGGTGCTGCAGCCTTCGGGCCGGGTGCGCTTGGGGATGACCGACCCCGCGCAGACCCGTGCAGGAAAAATTGTCTATGTGCGCGCCAAGTCTGGGAAACGGTGCGCTGTGGGGAAAAGCATTGCGACGATTGAGTCGGCAAAATGGGTGGGACCCTTTCCCGCGCCATTTGCGGGAGTCGTGACTGCCGTCAATGACGAGGTTCTGCAGGACCCGAACTGGATTAATCGTGACCCCTACGGGAGGGGATGGATTGCGGAGATGGTGGCAGCAGCGGACGGGTGGCAAGGCGATGCGGTGCGGGGAGAAGATGCCGCGGGCATTTACCGGCAAAAGTTGAGAGATGAGGGGTTGACTTGCATGCGGTGTGCTCCGGATGCTGGTGAAGACATTCCGGAACGCGGGGAGTAGGCGTGCGCGGGTCTTGACATCATGCTGTCTGGCAGCGCCGGTTGCCGACACCCGTAACCTTTCGTGCCCGTGGGGCATCATCAAGTGCGGCCGGGCCCGCAGAACGCCTAGATGATGCCGGCCGCGGCGGGGAGGAGGTGGGGAGAAAGGCTGTAGGGGGAGCACGTGGCTGGCATCTGCTCGGGGTTCTGGCAGTCTCTATTGAGACGCGCAGCACTATAAGCATTGACGCCTCTCTCCGGCAGGTCAATGATATTGTCGTAGGGCTCGAGTGCCGCCCGAGAGTCGTGAAGGCTACATGACTTCGCTCTTGCGCGCCCGTGGCCGGGGACGCGTATGATAGCGCAAATAGTGGACCGGTTGAGTTTTTGACGAGGCGGGTCTGGGCGGAGAGTTTGTCCTCCATGACGCCGTGGAATAGCCAGATCGGCGGCGCCAGGCCCGCAAGCTTTCGGGGTGATGGACAACGAGCCGGAAGTTGCGTGGTTTTTTGCAAGGGACGGCTTGGACGGGTGCGGAAGCGGGCGGAGATACGCGCAATAGAATAGACAGGAGGATTCGTCGTGAGTGATATTGCAGGAACCCCTATTGAAGCAGATTTGAAAGTCGATGCGTCAGGACTCAAATGCCCAATGCCAGTGATTCGGGCCAAAAAGGGCATCACCAGCGTGGATGTTGGGCAGGTTGTGGAAATCTTATCAACGGATCCCGGGTCCATGGCGGATTTTAAGGCATGGTCGCGGTCTACGGGTCACGAACTGCTGTCAGCCGAACAGGAAGGTGAAGTCTACCGGTTTTTTATCCGGCGGTCCAAATAATGATGAGGGAGGGCCAACCATGTCGCCTGACGTGAAAAAGTACCTGTATATTTTGACCACGGGTCCTGAAGTGGCTTACCGTGCCGCCTCGCCGTTTTTCCTGGCAACGACCGCTGCTCTCATGGACCATGAGGTTGCGATGGTTTTCACCATCCGCGCCACAGCTCTTTTGAAAAAGGGCGTGGCAGAGTCGTTAACGGTGAAGGAAGGGGGAGACGGGGCGCGGCTCCAGTTCTTTGTGGACCAGGCGCGGGAGGCCGGTGTGAAATTTTTTGTATGCGCGCCGAGCCTGGACTTGAATGACTGCACACTGGACGACCTCATTGCGACAGAAGGGGTGGTGGGGGGCACCGCAGTCAATGAGATGGCATTGGATTCAGATGTGGTGATCACATTCTAGATGAGGAGCCGGCAATGAGAGGCACGGACCATCAGGAAAACTTGGAGCGGATTGACGGTTGGCTGAAACAGGGCGCTGATGACGTGGCGGTTATGGCTAATGTCGTGGCCTTGCTAAGACATTGGTGGCCTGAGTGGACTTGGCTCGGATTCTACCGGGCCGCCCATCCGGGGCAGGATTTAACGTTAGGGCCATTCAGCGGGGACACGGCCCCGGTCGTAATTCCGTGGGGGCAGGGCATTATCGGATCCTGCGCCCAAGAGCGCAGCGTGCAGATTGCCGGAGCGGTGAAATATTTTCCCGGGTACATTCCGGCTATCGCCGAAACCCGCTGTGAGGCCGCTCTGCCCATTATTCACCGCGGGCACTTGCGTGCGGTTCTCGACTGCCAGTCGCCGCGGGAAGACGGTCTCGACTTAGCGGACATTGAGTGGCTGGGCGAGATTGCCAGCCGCCTCAGCTGACGCAGGACAATACGTTGCTGGCTCTGGTTTTATGGGAGCCAGCCGCGTATTTGCGTCTGACAGGATGGCAATAAGGCGCTACCGCCTGCAGAAAGGCACCGGGGACATCGACCAGGGAAAATTCTCTATAATGCAGATCACAGCTTTCACAACAGAGCGTACAGACCTGGCGCGGCACTTGAGCGGTTTTGTGCGCGCCGAGAATCGTTATAATAATGGGAGGAAGGGAACTGATGGCTGAGAGTGAACTGAGACTCGACTACTGGATAGGAACGCGAACTCACCCGCGATTTCCCTTATGGGTGATATTTAAGGAGATCGGCCACAGCAGCGGGCAGGCCGATGGCCATCCTTACGGCCGCCGTTCATCCCGGCCGGTGTCCGAGCTGCTGAACACTCTCGAGCGCAGCCCAGACATTTCGGCAGCAGCAAAAAGCATGGGGGTGCCTGAACAGGAATTGCGTGCCGCTTTATGGTATGCCGCATGGGTTCTCGATGGCTTGACCCCGCCAGCAGAATGGAAAGAATGGAATGATAAGGTTGACGAGGCGTGGCGCAGCCACACGCTTTGTGAATAGGAACTCACAAATGGCGCGAGCCGCAGTATTCCTAGATTTAGACAGACGGTATCCGGGCCAAGGGGGGAGGGCCGCCGACCTCCGGCTTTGTGCCCCGGGGTTTCACCGCTGAGAGCGTGCACAGGGAGATGATGTGGTGAATTTACCGCCGGGAATGAATCGGTGCGCCCAATGTGGCGACCCAGTAGATGGGGTGCTGTGTGATGCCTGCCGGGGCCAGCGGGGCGGATTGTTTTCCATCGCCTACCGCCGGCTGCCCCGCAATCCGCTGCTCTATATCGTGACTATTGTCAAGTCCCGCCTGTTTCTGGGCCTGTTGATTTTCGCGACGGTGCCTATTTTGCTTGGAGACTTGAACCTGAATGTCGTGGATGGAATGATGGTGTACTTTTCCTTGTTCTGGTTTTTTATTTTTCAGCCATTGATGGCGGCCCAGATGCAGATGCCACTGCGGTCCGTGGTGATGGATATTGCCGCATACATTTTTACGGGAATTATCGGAGTGCTCTTTGCTTTGGCCGTTGAGTCATTTTGGATAGATCACGGAGCCAACCTGCTCCTCAACTCCCGCTACCTGCTGATTTCGGCCCCGGCTTATGTGCTGTTCATTGGGCTCACGGAGGAATTTGCCAAACAAATCTTCGTACTCATCATCTTTACGGTCAACCGGGTCAAGAACAAGGTCTGGAACCCTTTAGTCTATATGATGATTGGAATCAGTTCCGGCCTCGGGTTTTCGGCTGTAGAAAATATTTCATACGTGCAGCACGGCATCTCGTTTGACGTACTGCACCGCAGTGTCGGTTTAGGAACGATCACCGCCTTGACGCGGGCGCTGTATACACCATTTTTGCACGCCGTGTGGGCGGGCATTGTCGCCTACGGGCTGGGAGTGGTGGCGAAGAGAGGATATCATGACTGGCATCTGGCGGTTGGGGCGTTTCTTTTGGCCGCAATCTTCCACGGCTTTTACGATGCGTCGTTACAGGCCCATGGAGGATTATCAGTGCTGGATGTGGGAGTATCATACCTGGTTTTTCTGAGCCTGCTATTGAACAACCGGCGCCAAAATGGCCTGTCAGTCTCTCCCTAGGCTAGCCAGGCCGGGTCACTCGAAAAGCCGCGACACGGATAGGTTTTCATGGATCCGCATAATCGCCTCGGCCAGCAATGGGGCAACAGAGATCAACTGGGTTCGCTCGGGAGCGGCCGGCACAGGGATTGTGTCTGTCACGATAATCGCCTGCAGGGCCAGGTCTGAAAGATTCCCAGCTGCTTCCCCAGAGAATACCGGATGGGTGGCGGCCGCATAGATGCCATGGGCCCCAAGACTGCGAATTGACTGGACGGCTCGGGCTACGGTCGCGCCGGTATCAATGAGGTCGTCCAAAATCACGACGCTTTTCCCTCGAACATTGCCGATGACATTGACTACCTCTGGCATCCCTGGTTCCGGCTGCCGCTTATCAATAAACCCCAGAGGCGCTGACAGCAGCTTGGCCATGTGCCGGGCTCGGTGAACTCCCCTGGCATCGGGAGAAAATATCATCAATTGGTCCAGTTGTTTGTCGCGAATGGCCGCAGCCAGAATCCCGGCGCTCTGTAGATTATCAACGGGAATGTCGAAAAAACCCTGCAATTGCGGCGTATGCAGGTCAATGGTCAATACGCGCTCCGCGCCTGCTGACATGATCAGGTTCGCGACGAGTTTAGCGGAAATGGGTTCCCGCCCGCGTTCTTTGCGGTCCTGCCGGCTATAGCCATAAAAGGGCACCACCGCGGTCACGCGTCTGGCCGAGGCGCGGCGCACGGCGTCAATCATCAACAGCAACTCCATGATGTTGTCATTGACCGGAGATGAAGTGGGCTGCAAAATAAATACATCGCACCCTCTCACATTGTCGAGAATGCGGATCCGTATTTCTCCGTTGGAGAACTTGCCCACATCCGCGTTTCCGATGGGGATGCCCAAATACTCCCCGATTTTTTCGGAGAGAGGGTGGTTTGCGCTGCCTGATAATAATTTCAGCGGCCCTTCGCGCTCAAACATAATATCCCCTTCCGGATTTTGGCCACCCTGAGATACCGCGGTTCTTGTTCTTTCGCCGGCGCGCACAGCCAAATTTTTCCCCAAGGCTTAATATGTGGCTTCTTGCCTCAACCCGCCTCTATCATAGGACATTTCGCGTTTTTGCACACTACAGTTTCTTACACGGTATTTCTTGCCCGGCAAGGGGCAGAGTTGGTTTTTAAGATGCGGCGGCGTTCCCTAGCCTGCAGGCAGTGTTTTCAAAGGAAACCGATTCGGCACTGTCGAATATTTGGGGTCCGTGCGGCATGACAATGATCCAGGCGGATCATTGTCATGAAGGCAATTGTCAAAATGGCGCTGAAAAACCCCCTTGGTTGATCTTGAGGAATGCAGGCCGCTGACCCTAGATTATGACGTCTTTTATGGTAGAATAGTTTTATGGAACAGGCCGAAAACCGCCGTTCCACGTCATACGTACGGACGGAGCCTTGAGGGAGCGGATGGAGAACACACCGCCGCTATCAACCGAGAAGTCCTGGCTTTAGCCGGGGAGAGTCGCCAATCGATTAGGTGCAGGAGGATTTCAGCTTTCCATTGTGAGAAAGACTCCGGGCGCCAGTGCCGCAATGATGAAGCCAAGGACCCAAGCTCTTATCCTAAGCGAGCCAGATGGTGTGAAAGCTGGTGTTAAGAGGGGGTGCTGCCCACTTCGGAGCAATTCTGCGATGAGCAGGACGGTCCGGCCGTTATCCGGGAGACAAGGGGCCGTTTTACGGCAACCGAGGTGGTACCGCGGAATCTTCCGTCCTCATGAGGGCGGATTTTTTTATTTTCTTCTAGGAGGATGTCCAGTGCGCGTCGTGGTAAAAATCGGCACATCAAGCATCTGCGGAGATGACGGCTTGCTGATGGATGACCGGGTGCAGCATCTCGCCGGGCAGATGGCGTGGGCATGCCAAAACGGCTATGAACTGATTGTCGTCTCATCTGGAGCAGTGGGCGCGGGGATTGGCCGGACCGGCCGGCACCCCCATGATCTTATCGAGAAGCAGGCACTGGCGGCTATTGGTCAGGCCCGGCTGATGCAAGCGTACCAGCGCCATCTGCCGGACATCGCTGTCGCCCAAATTCTCTTGACCCGGGCGGACCTCGAACATGAGGAGCGGAGGGGAAATTCGTCGAATACCATTAAGCGCCTTCTGGAATGGGGAGCATTGCCGGTGGTAAATGAAAATGACACCGTAGCGCATGAAGAAATCCGCATCGGAGACAACGACACTCTGGCCGCGCGGGTGGCGGAGCTGGTCCAGGCTGACCTTTTGATCCTACTCTCCGATGTGGACGGGCTATATACGGAGGACCCCCGTACGGCGCCTCATGCAGAGCATATCAGCAGGGTGCGGTGGGTGACTCAGGAAATGCTGGCGCACAATTCCGGAGCGCGAGGACCGTGGGGGACTGGCGGGATGCATACCAAACTGCAGGCCGCTGCGCTGGCTCAGAAGAGCGGAATCCCCACAGTTCTTGCCGACAGCCAGACGCTGGGGGTGCTTCAACATTTGCTTCAGGGGGAGCCCTTGCGGGCCACCTATTTTCTCAGCCAGCCTGAAATCTGAGACGGGATTGGCAGGCCGCTATGATGAAATTCGGGGAGGGAATGACGATGCTCACCAACATGCTGAAGCGCGCGCAGACAGCGCAGAAGGTTTACGCTCTATCAACGTCGTGGGAGCGCAATCATGTGCTCGACCTTATGGGACAGATTGTGCGCACCCGTCAGGATGAGATCCTGGCAGCGAACGCGGAGGACACGGCGCGCGCCCAAGATCTGCCGCCCGCTCTGAGTCAGCGGCTGACCGTGGACAGCAAAACCTTGGGCCGCCTTTTGGAGGGGTTGCAGGTGGTGTCTGCCCAGCCGGACCCGCTGGGATCAGGACTGGGGCAAAAAGTTCTTCCCAATGGGTTGGCCATTGAGGCGGTGCGGGTGCCATTGGGTGTGATTGGCCTGATTTTTGAGAGCCGTCCCGGGGTGGCGATTGAGGCGGTGGCGCTCGCCCTGAAGGCCGGAAACGCGATGATCCTGCGTGGCGGGCACGAGGCGGTGGCCTCGGTGGCCGTGGTGGTCTCGTGCTGGCAGCAAGCGCTGGCAGCGGCGGGGTTTTCTGTGGACCTCGTCCAGCACATTGAGGATCCGGACCGGAAATATGTCGACGCGCTGATGCATCTGCCAGGGCTCGACCTGCTCATTCCGCGGGGAGGGGCCGGCCTGATTCAGAGGGTGGTGAAGGGAGCCACCGTGCCCGTCATTGAAACCGGTTTGGGGAACTGTCACGTGTATATTGACCGTCAGGCTGACTTGGAAATGGCCATAGCTATTGTGAGAAATGCCAAAGTATCGAGCCCGGGCGTCTGCAATGCGGCGGAGACCGTTTTGGTGCACCAGGATGTAGCCCCAACGTTCTTGCCCCAATTGGCTACTGCCATGGGCGAAGATCGTGTGCGCCTGCATGCTGACTGGCCGTCTTTGCCATTTCTCCCTCAGGCGGTTCCCGCCACCGAGGAGGATTACGCTACGGAATACTTGAGTCTGGATCTTGCGGTGCGCATCGTGTCCAGCATGGATGAAGCGATAGCCCACATTGACCGCTACGGCACCAAACACTCGGAAACTATCGTGACCAATGATTACGCGCAAGGAGAGCGATTTCTCAAAAGGGTGGATGCTGCCGTAGTATATATCAATGCATCGACGCGCTTTACGGATGGCTACCAATTCGGATTCGGAGGCGAAGTGGGGATTTCGACCCAAAAACTGCATGCCCGGGGCCCTATGGGGATGGAAGCTTTGACCACATGGAAGTGGATTGGCCGCGGACAAGGCCAAATCCGCTTCTAAATTGCCTGCCGCAGGGCACCAGAATCATGCCGAGATCCCATGACGTCACCCCAGACCGCTGATAATTGAGTACTATAGAGGTATGCGTAAATTGCTTGGGGTATGGCTGACGGGTTTCGTGATCGCTGCAATCGTGGCGCCAACGGTGCCGGTGATGGAGTTTAATACGGACCTGAGCCGTATTTTGGAGCCTGTGGGCCGCCAGTGGCCGGTGATCCAACTGATTTGGGTCGTGGGCGGCTTGCCGCTGACAACGCTTGTGGTCTTGTATTTTGCCAGCGGGCGGTTAGGCCGCAGGCCGAGACGGTGGAGCATCTTTTGGATTTTTGTGGGGGGCAGTGTGGTGGAATTGCTGGTCAAGCACTTCGTTGCCACACCCTTTCCTGCTAATGTCGTGCCGGGCTCACCTTATGCGCAGATGATTGCGTGGACCAATATCGATCCCTCGACGGTGTTCGCATGGCTGGCGCTGTGGAGCCATGCGCCGGCGGTGCGACATGCATCGGTGGGATTTCTCAGGGGAACGTTCCCCAGCGGCCATGTGTTTCGCATCACCTATGCCTACGGTCTCCTGCTGAAAAACTTCGCGTTCGCTGCTCTCGTAGCGGTTGCCGCATTCGCGGTGGTGGCTACGGGAGGCCACTGGCCTTGGGATGCGGCAGGGGGATTCCTGCTGGGAGCCGCTGGGCTGACGGCTGTCCAGAAAAGGAGACGAAATGGCTGAGCAGGTTGGAGACCAGGCTGCAGCTCTTGAGGCGCTGCGAAGACAAGTCGAGCAGTGCCACCGCTGTGGCCTGCGGGACCAGGCCCACGGGGTCGTGTTTGGGGAAGGAGACCCAACCGCCCGCATAGTCTTTGTTGGGGAAGGGCCCGGGCAGGAAGAGGACCGCCTGCTGAGGCCATTTGTAGGGCGGGCAGGCCAACTATTGGATAAAATGCTGGCCGCCGGGGGGCTGGACCGATTTCACGGGGTATACATTGTGAATGTGGTCAAGTGCCGCCCTCCGAACAACCGTACGCCCACACTGGATGAGCGCAAGGCCTGCTGGCCCAACCTGTCTGCGCAGCTGCGCATTTTATCCCCAAATATTGTCGTGTTGCTGGGGGCGACGGCCGTTCAGACCCTTTTGGGAATCTCCCGCGTGTCGCAGGCGCGCGGCCAGTGGTATGAGCGTGGGGGTGTCTGGTTTCGAGCCACTTTCCATCCGGCCGCCCTATTGCGCAATCCCAGTTGGAAGGTCGGGGCGTGGGAGGACCTGCAGGCGGTAATCGCCAAATCCCAAGAACTGGGAGCTGGCGGCGCCCAGCGTCAGAGCACCTAGGTCGCGACAAGCTGGACAACACGAGCGAATTCCGGCCAAAGCCGTGGCTCGTGCTGAAAGTCTATCCTCTCAGGATTTGCTGGACAAGCCGTCGCGTTGCCGCTCCACGCTAAGTGTTTGGTCTGTGATGGGGGAAGCTATGTATAAGTACCTTTCCTTAAGTGTCTGTGATAGGCCATGTCAAGATGACAGGCCGACCGGGAAGGTTCCGCTAGGTCAAATCTCAGAGCGGGACGTGACTGCACGAGGAATGGCAGCGCCATCTAAAGCAAAATTGTTGAAAAGGGGGGGCAGGCGGTTTCTGGGTTAAGGAGCAACCGCCGCAGAGCATTGAATTTTTTGAACTTGTTTCGGCATCCGAAACAACTGGTGGACCTGACACCTGCGGAGCTTGAGCTCTTCATACAGGAGCACGAGGCGGTGCTCGTTGACGTCCGGACACCGGGGGAATATCACAGCGGGCACGTAAAAGGTGCGCAGCCTGCACCTTTGGGAACCACCGCGAGCCAGCTGTCCGGGCTCGACCGCAACGCCCCCGTTGTCCTCATCTGCAAGACGGGACATAGGAGCCAAGCTGCCGCATGGGAACTGATTGGCATGGGATTCACCAGCGTCCATCACCTGAAAGGCGGCATGGACACCTGGAAACGCGAACAGCACGCTGTGGACAAGCCTTGAGGCTGACCATCTTATCGCCATACGGGAGAGCCTGCGCCTAGATAGCCGACTATCGACACGGCCATCAACCCCGCCCAAAGCAGTCCGTATCCCCACTGGCGCCTAAGGGGGATGGCGGTATACGCGGCGGGCATTGGGTGCCTGACCCGGCCGACGAAATTCCAAATGATAAAGGCCATAATGATCAGAGTAATGGGGTCAATGCTGAGGGATCCGGTCAGTGGGTTGAAAAAGAGCAGGACGACCAAGCCAACTAACCCGGGGCCCCATGCCTTCCATCCTAGAAAGGCTACTGTGCGCCCGCCATCGAGCGGGACGACCGGGATCAGATTGAAGATGTGCATAAAGAACCCAAACACTGCGAGCCAGCGGAACACTGCCAGATGCGTGGCCATGAAGATGCCATAGGCGCCAATGGAGGCGGCGATGCCGAACACGGGCCCCGCAATGCCGATAAACGCTTCATCGTCGGCATTGTGGGGAGCCTGGCGCAGGTTGATAATGGCGCCTAAAAAGGGAATGAAGGTGGGCCAGGAGGCATCGATATGCTTGAGGCGGTTGGCCAGCACGTGTCCAGATTCATGAATGGCAATGATTGCGACCAGTCCAATCCCGAAGGCCCAGCCGAAAGCCAGTCCATACACAAGCATTGACAGAACGAGGCTGCCAAAAAGCAACAGAACTTTGGCCTTGTAGATCACCGCCAAAATGGATAGAATGCGGTTTTTCCAGTTTTTCCTCGGTTTTGCTGCAGCCTTGCCAAGGGGATAGGGGGTATAGGGCGCCCCTTGGGCTGTGACATGCATACCGTTCGAAACTTCGCCGTTAAAAGGTTTCGCCATTAGCTGTCTCCCCGTTAATGAGAAATTCTTGCCGCAAAGAGCCGGTCAGACATCGCCGGCCGCCACCGGTGAATCGTAGGAAATCCAATCACTGTAACTCCCTGCATACAAAATAGCAGGAAAGTCAATCAGATGCAGCGCCAGAACGTTGGCACACGCGGAAACACCTGAGCCGCAGTAGACAATTGGGGCCAACTCCGTCACTAAGCCGGAGAAATGCCGGCGGAGATCTTCTGGTGTCCGGTAGCGGCCCGGCGCATCATAAACATCTACCCAATCATAGTGGACTGCTCCGGGAATGCGGCCCGCAATGGGATCGATTGGCTCGCGGGCTCCGGTAAAACGTTCATAGGCGCGCGAGTCGATTAGTGCGCGGCTGCCTTCTCTGGATAAGACCGTCTCCCGGGTTGCTTTCCACTGGGGCTGGGCTTCCAGCAGCATCCGGGGGGTGTGCAAGAAACTTGGAGTGCCCGTCGAGACCGGGAGACCCATGGCCTGCCAATCGGTGAATCCGCCTTGCAGGACTTTGACCTGGTCGATGCCGTAGTAGCGGCCCAGCCACCACAGATGGGCCGCGCCGGAACCGTCTGTATCGTACGCGATTAAAGTTTTGCCGGGCCCCATGCCTATTTTGGACAGAACGTGGGCGAATTGGATGGCATCAGGCAGAGGATGACGTCCGCCATGCCGGGATAAAGGCGCGCACAAATCCTTTTCCAGGTCTAGAAAGAAGGCTCCCGGAATATGCCCAGCGCGGTAATCGTCGGCGGCTTGGGAGGGACTCATCAAATTGTACCGACAGTCCGCGATGACGAGGTTGGCCGTATCCTGTTCTGCCAGCCATGACGCGCTGACCAGTACGGATCCGCTCATGAAGACCCATCCTTGCTGTCAGCGGGCAGGGTGGCCAACTGACAACTGGAGAGGGCCGGCCACCAATTGCGGTGGGTGATGCGGCTCGCGAGGCTAGCCAGCACTGGATAAATGGCGATGACAACCAGCCATGGATGAAAAAAGCTGGCCAGCACGCCTAATATCAACAAGTTCTTTGCCCAAGGGCTGCACATGATCCTGCCTCCTTTTTTAAAATTATGCGCCGATGGAGTAAAAATGTCTATTCCTGCCCAGAGATAGACGGGTGGTTCGGCGGCGCGCATCCCGCCAATTGAAAAGATCCAGTGCCGTGCACGTCAATGCGCGCATGGGAAGGTAGTGCCGGAGGCAAGAATCTCCCGGCAATTTCCGTTATTTTGTCAGCAGAGCACGTTCGGGTACGGTAATATTAGGCAGGTCAGAAGGTCATAAGACTACAAAGGGAGGACCCGTCAATGGATTCAGCGTTTTTGGTGGTGGGAGCGGTGGCCGCCTTGCTGGCAGTGGCGTTGGGGGCTTTTGGGGCACACGCTCTGCGCTCCAAACTGGATGATAAGGCCATAGCCAACTATCAAACTGGCGTACAGTACCAGATGTACCATGCTGGCGGATTGATGGTGGTTGGACTGCTCGGGCACTTGGCTCCCGCTGGAACCCTGCTGCTATGGGCAGGATGGCTCTTTGTGGCGGGCACTGTCTTATTTTCAGGCAGTTTGTACGTCCTGTCCATCACGGGCAAGAAAAAGTGGGGCATGGTGACGCCCCTTGGCGGAGTTGCTTTCATCGCAGGCTGGGCGCTTCTGGCGCTGGCAGCGGCCGCGCGGTGACGGACCGCGAAGGACCACTAAAGGACGGCTGGCAAGACTCAGCATTGCGCGCAAGGGGTCGTTAATCATTTAATCAGAGGAGAGAATGTGTTATGGCGCGTCGTCGGAATCCCGACAGGTCGCTCTTGGCAGTGCCCACCATTGCGGACGAGCTGAAACCTCCAGTCCAGTCAGTGGTGTCGTTGGAAAGTACAGATTCAGACCCTGAAACATGGACGTCGCGGCTTATCCGGCGCGACGGGAGCTACGACTACCTTGATGCTCTGAAGGACGCACGGGGACAGGTGCTGCAGGGCTGGACTCTGCAGGGAAGCCCAATGGTCTTGCATTGGGGAAAGGACCGGTTTCTCTGGAAATACACGGTGCGGGTCGTTTTGGTGATGGACCCGCTGCCATCAATGCAAGTGGTTTATCTGGCGCCCCCAATTCGGACGAATCGGCGGAGCGAGTGGCGCAGTGAGGACACGGGCTACCATATGAGAGGCCGCGTCAATGTATGCGGTGACGCCGGCCCAGTGGCCCCGTCTGCTTGGACGAGCGTATCGCGGGATTTTTCCTTTTCAGCAGTGCGGTTTTTTAGCCCTGTCGTCCTGGTCCCCGGATGTCATGTGCAAACCGAGTGGCAGTGGGATCAGGCCGGAGTGTTTCGGGGCTCTTTAATGATCGTGCGCCGGGATCCGGGCCGGGTGCAATACCGTGAAGCGGAGGGTGTTAATCTGGTGGGGGTATGGGACCCCCCCTTAACGTCTGAACTAGCTGGGACGTGGCAGGCATTCTGCCTTCGCCACCGCCACCGTTAACGCGGGACCAGGCTATTCTTCTTATGCGTGCCGGGAAGGGCATGTGGCCCGAGCCTTGCTGCGGCGTTCTCCGCGGGGCGTCTCCTTGCGTGTTTTGCCATACTCCGCAAATGGACGAGGAAAATAGTAGCAGTTACCCTCATAATTTGTTCATGCAAGACGAATAGTATAGAGAGAAGGCGAATAGGGAACGATAACGGGAAAAGGCTTTGGGAGGTATTGAAGATGGATTTAGTCGAGAGGGTGGCAGAAGCCGGCAGGCCCTTGAATGCCTCGCAATTGCAGGTGCTTCTGGCGGGCTGCGAAGTCTATGTTACGCAATCTGAAGCCGCGAAGTTGTTTGCGCGTTACATCGGCGCTGCGGGCGAGGAGCTCGCCAACACAGTCTCCCGTGTCTGAAGATAGGAGATGCAGAGGCCGGTGCGGTCACCAGACGTTGCACATCGGAGCTTGGCGAGTTATAGGGCTGTCGGGGTAATACGTCTCGCCAACCAATCCTCGTATACAGCCCCTCCAATCGCCCCGGAGAAATCGTCTAGGCCTTACCGGAGATTATCTGAGAAGTTTGTTTGACGGGCCGAAAGCCGCTGACCTTGTTCCAGGTCCCTTTGACAGTGCCCGGCGGGGTATTGTGCCGCGGTCAAAACCGTTGCCGTGGCTGCCCTGCCTCGGGTTCATTCAACCCTTCCAGCAGTTCGCCGCGGCCGGACACCTGCAACGCCATGGCCTTTCTCCCAAGCCGCTGCCAACGAGCGCTTTGTGGGACGGTTTCGCCACAGTGGACTGTAGACTGTCCCTAGACATTCCAGTGCGTATAAAAAAGCATTCTCCAGCGCTGAGTGCAGGAGAATGCCATCGAACATGGAAAGCGTCAGTCACTTGTATTGTAGTCACGGTACAAAATAGGCGCTATGATGGCAATGGCTCCTATGAAGAAAATACCAATGACGGCGATCACCAGAAGGTCACCTGTTGTAATCATCGCGATCCCTCCCATCAAAGCTTCTAAATGTTCTAGTTATATTGTACCACGAAATGATTCAAACGTTCCTATGGTTTGTCTGGGTTAAGCTCCAAGATTCGTCGGCTCGAGCGGAGTATAATGCGGGGGCGTTTGACGCATAGTACTGTCACTATGAGCAAACTCAAATCACCTGCACAACACAAAATCCCTACGCAATCGAGACTGGTCAGCAGCAGGTACGGGTCGGGGCCGAAACCTCCAAGCCCCCGCAGCATCGGGGCCATGAGCCTCACCTTGATGACAGTTGGCGGCATTATGGGCTCCGGCTTGTTTCTGGCGATTGGACAGGCTATTAGACTGGCCGGGCCCGCTATTGTCGTCTCCTTGCTTATCGGGGTGACCATTATGGCCTTAGAGGTATCCGCTCTTGCTGAGATGGCTGCTGCAGACAGGGAGCGCGGCTCTTTTCTCGCGTTCGCGCACCATGCCCTGGGCCCGGGCGCGGCGTTTGTTGGAGGCTGGATATTCTGGTTTTCGAGCATTCTCAATATCTCAGCAGAAGCGACAGCGGGAGCCATCTTTACCCGCTTGTGGTTTCCTTCGGTGCCAGTCTTTGTATTCAGTGTGGGCTACGCTCTGATTGTGGTGGGCATCAATTTCCTAACGGTGCGCGGATTCAGTACGGTCGAATCGTGGATGTCGGGGACAAAAATCACCGCCACCATTTTGTTTATTCTGGTGGCCATTGGCGCATTGGCAAAGATCCTGCCGGTGCACACCCAGGCGGGAATCCAGGGATGGTATCACGCGCCCAGCTTTTTTCCGCACGGTGTCACTGGGGTTTTCGGCGCCATGGTTCTGGTGCTGTTTTCAATGTCCGGAACAGGCGTGCTGGGTCTGGCTGCGCCCAATGTCAAGAATGCGGAGCACACGATTGGCAAGAGCATCCGGAACACGATTATCGCGATTTATGTCCTATACGTGGGCGCTGCCCTGGCTCTGACCTCGCTGCTGGTATGGTCCTCCGTGCCGACCGCGCAAAGCCCATTTACGGCGGCACTGCGGACCCTCCCATGGGGCTGGCTTGTCAACGTCTTTAACCTGGTGATTCTGCTGGCTGTGCTAAGTGCCATGAATGCCGGGTTATTTGCCACGGACAGGGTGCTGGCAACACTGGGGCGGATTCATTCGGCCCCCCACGTTGTCAGCCGGGAATCCCGCGGAATCCCCCGTATGGCCAACCTCGTGACGGGGATCTTGTTTGTGGTGGTCAGTGGGCTGGCCTACTTCCTGCCGAAAACGGCTTATCTGTATCTGGTGACCGCCACTGGGTTCCAAGCCCTCTTTGTTTGGGGACTGATCATTGTCACCCAGATTGTCTACCGCAAGATTCTCCTGAAGGAAGGGAAAGAGCTGAAATTCCGGCTGAAAGGCTACCCCTACTCGTCGATCCTTGCGGTGCTGCTGATTGTGGGAGCTGTAGCGACAGCCCCTCTAGCGCCCCATGAAATGATTGCCTTGGAGATTAGTGTGGGAGCTTCCCTAATATTTTTTCTCGCGTATCTGCCGGTCCGGGCGAAGAGGCTGCACCGGGCGCAAGAAAAATAAAAGGGCAAGCCTCTATGAGGAAATGCCGGTATGTTAGAATGAGGCGTGATACGGCCATTTTGCATTTTTTGACACGAATCACAGAAGATATGGGGAAGAAGGGGCTCTACGGTGCGAATAGGTTTGCCAACAGAAATTAAGGTGGACGAAAATCGGGTGGCATTGACCCCCGCGGGCGTTATGGCACTCAGCCGGGATGGCCATCAGATTTTGGTTCAGGAAGGTGCCGGCATAGGCAGCGGATTTCCCGATGATCAATACCGGAGTGCAGGCGCGACTCTTGTCCATGACGCGGCCTCAGTGTGGACGGAAGCGGAAATGATTGTCAAGGTGAAAGAACCATTGCCCGAGGAGTACGGATACTTTCGGCGAGACCTCGTCCTGTTTACATATTTGCACTTGGCCCCGGAGCCCGGGTTGACCCAGGCGCTGGTCAAGTCGGGTATTACTGCGATTGCCTATGAAACCGTGCAGGCTGCGGACGGTTCCCTGCCCCTGCTGACGCCGATGAGTGAAGTGGCGGGAAGAATGGCGACCCAAATTGGCGCGCACTTCTTGGAAAAGCCACAGGGCGGCCGGGGGATTCTTCTGGGAGGAGTTCCGGGAGTTTTGCCTGGCAAGGTGCTGGTGGTCGGAGGGGGGATTGTCGGGACCAATGCGGCCCGCATCGCCTTGGGGCTTGGCGCAGATGTCACCATTGTCGACATCAGCGCGGATCGTCTGCGGCAGCTGGATGACATGTTCCACGGGCATGTGCGCACTCTTATGTCCAACGAATACAATATTGCCGATGCGGTCAAATCTGCAGACCTGCTGGTCGGAGCGGTTCTGATTCCGGGAGCCAGAGCCCCGCACCTGGTCAGTGAGGCCATGGTGCAAACGATGCAAGCCGGCTCGGTCATTGTGGACGTAGCAATCGACCAGGGTGGATCTATCGCAACGATTGACCATGTCACGACTCATACCCACCCCACTTACGTCAAATTTGGCGTGGTCCACTACGCGGTGGCCAACATGCCGGGCGCGGTGGCTAGGACGTCCACCTTGGCGCTGACGAATGTGACCCTGCGTTATGCCCGCCAGTTGGCGCAGTATGGGGCAGTTGAAGCGATGCAGCGGGATGCTGCGCTAGCGAAGGGGCTGAATGTGTGTCAGGGCCAGGTGACGTTCCGTGCTGTAGCCGAAGCGCATAATCTTCCATATGTCCCGGTGGAGCAAATTCTGGCCTAGCCGGATTCCTTGCCGTGCCCATCATTTGTTCTGCCAGCCCTCCCGGACGCTGTTCGCGGGGGCTTTTTATTTTCTGAAAGGGTGGTGAGAAAGCAGGGAATTCCCACCGAGGTGTCGAACTTCTTGAAATATCTTTAAAATGGCGGGGCGACAATATGGATAAATGGGTAGATGAATTTCGCTATTACTTACGCTTTGAGCGCAATTTGTCCGTCAACACGATAGACTCTTACGGCCGGGATATTGTCGACTATATTAGTTTTTTGGATAATTATCCTGATACAGCTGGCGAGGCGGCTGTGGTCGCTTATCTGGAACATCTGCGTACGGGCAACAAGTCGGCGGCAACACAGGCGCGCCGGCTGGCTGCGATTAAGGCATTCTACAGATATTTGCTGCGGGAAAACCACATCGGCGCGGATCCCACTGAACTGCTGGTGGCTCCCAAAATGGCGCGGCGGTTGCCGGGCGTTCTCAGTGTGGAGCAGGTGACGAGGCTGGTGGAGTCTCCCGATACGACCAAGCAGACGGGAATCCGTGACCGGGCGATGCTGGAAATGCTCTACGCCACGGGGGTCCGGGTTAGCGAATTGTGTCACTTGACAGTGGACGACTGGTGGGTCGACCCTGGCCGCATCCGCTGCCTGGGCAAGGGGTCGAAGGAGCGTTTTGTGCCGCTGGGGCGGGTGGCAGTAGTCTGGCTGCTGCGGTACCTTGATGTGTCCCGGCCACTGTTAAGCAAAGATGCGTCGGTCAAAACCCTGTTCCTGAGCCGGCAGGGCAAAGGGCTGACGCGGCAGGGATGTTGGAAAGTCCTTAAGAAATACGCCGCGGGGCTGGGAATTTCCCAGACAATTACGCCGCATACTCTGCGCCATTCGTTCGCCACGCACCTTCTGGAAAATGGAGCCGATTTGCGGGCTGTGCAAGAGATGCTGGGACATCAGGACATTTCTACGACGCAAATTTACACTCATGTCAGCCAGAAAAGGCTGCGGCCAGTTTATGATGAGACACATCCCCGGGCCTAATGCTGGCGGAGGCGGGATTATTTCGCCTGCTTGGTGATTCATGGCTTTGCCATGCGGTCATCCCCGGTGCTCCCCGCCTTGACGCGGCCGGCGGGTGTGGAGCCAGTGGCGGGAAGTGATGGTTTGCGCATGAATTCGTGCGGATTTGCCCCATACTAGCGTGCATGGAACACTAGCGGGGAGGGTAAACAATGGGGTTGCCAAATGGCCTGAAGAGAGTTTTCCGCGCTGCAAGCGCGGCGTTTTTATTTGCCGCGTCCTGTTCGCCAATGACATGGGCGCAAAGCGTGGCCGCACCGCCTCCAGTCAACGCCAGAGCTGCCGAACTGGTGGATGCCAGTTCTGGACAGGTCCTGTATCAGAAGAATGCGCAGGAGAAACTGCCTATGGCCAGTGTCACAAAATTAATGACGCTGTATATGGCGGTGAAAGCGGTGAACCGCCACCAAGTCAGCCTGCACGACATGGTGCCCGCTGACATGGCGGCCTACCGCATTGGAGGGTCGCAGATCTGGCTGGAGCCGGGAGAGCGGTTGAGCGTTGACCAGATGCTCAAGGCTGTGGCGGTCGGTTCTGCCAATGATGCGGCCTATGCGCTCGGAGCGTACCTGGGAGGTTCGGAGGCGGCGTTTGTCCAGCAGATGAATGAAACGGCGAAGACCCTGGGGATGACCCACACGCATTTCGCGAATCCGCACGGGCTCCCCCAAGCCAATCACTACACATCGGCGCATGACCTGGCGCTTCTGGGCGAAC
The DNA here is from genome assembly GCA_027344105.1 of Sulfobacillus sp. Lineage (GTDB taxonomy): Bacteria > Bacillota > Sulfobacillia > Sulfobacillales > Sulfobacillaceae > Sulfobacillus. Next base: position 15,323 of record DAHWJO010000003.1, on the reverse strand, counting down.
AGGCGGTCGCCATGCCTCTATTGCTGCATTATACATCCATGTGGGAAGATCGCAGCATTCGCAACGGAAAAGGAGGCACGCTGTGGCTCGTCAACCACAACCGCCTCATCCGGTCTTACCCGGGTGCTGACGGGCTGAAAACCGGGTTTACGCGGGAAGCGGGCTACTGCATGGTGGCTACCGCCAAAAAAGGGACAACCCGCATGATCGTGGCCATTTTGGGGGCGCCCAGCGGGAAGAGCCGGGCACAGGATGCGGCTGGTCTGATGTCCTGGGGATTCCAAAATTTCCGGACCGCGTCCGTGGCTCCGGCCCATAAAATCATGGGGTATGTTGAGGTGAGGCGGGGAGTACGGCCGAGGGTTCCGGCGGAAGTGGTGAATCCGGTGGCGGTTACCCTCCCGGTAGCGGATGGACCAGTCACTTCAGCGGTGACAATCCAGCGCGAGGTGCAGGCTCCCGTGCAAAAAGGGCAAGTTCTAGGCTGGCTCGAGGTGAAAGCCTCGCAGCGCATCGTCCGGAAAGTTTCGGTTGTTGCGGTCAGCAATGTGCGCAAGACAACGGTAACTGAACTGACGTGGCAGTATTTATGGAAAATATTGGCCTGAGGGCGAGAAGGAGGGACCCATGACACCACCAAGACGGCTCCTGGCCGTGCAGGAAATACTGGAACACATGCTGGCGGAGTTGAGGGAACAGCTGGCTGTTAAAGAAACGGAATCCGTGCAGGCGCTCAGCGCTTATGACAATCATCCCGCAGACTTGGCGACGGACACATCCGCGCGGGAACTCGACGTGGGTTTGGAGCGGGGCATGGCCGAACAGGTGGCCGAGGTCACCCGGGCTATTGAGAAAGCGGCGGACGGCAGCTATGGGCGGTGTGACCGCTGCGGGCGGCCTATTGGAGCGGAGCGGCTCCAAGCAAAGCCTGAGTCGATTTACTGTCTTGCATGCCAAAGGCTGCAGGAATCTGAATATGTGCCGGCAGACCATCCGGTGGTGCCCATGCCTTTTGGCGACCGGGCAGATATTCATCACGGAAATGCTGCCACGGACGGTGAGGACATCTGGCAGAGCATTGCCCAGTGGGGCACGTCGGACAGCCCCCAGGATACCCCGCCAGCTGTGGATTATCACGAAACTTACGTGGGATTCGACGAGCCGGTGGGGTTTGTCGAAGAAGTCGAATCCGTTGTCGACGAGAATGGGGAGCCACTGCTGGATGCCATGCGGGTGAAAATGAAACGGCAGGGCCGGAGCACCGCAAGCGAAAGTCACGAATATCCCTCATAAGGCGGCCAAAAGCCGCCTTATTTCGCGCACGATCCCATGTATGATGGTAGCAGGAAAAAATTGGCTGACATTGGAGGCCGTTTCATGACCATCGTGCATACTATTCAAGGCAGTCGTATTCTGGTAGCGGTGAATGGGGATCTAGACCTGACCAGTGCAGCGCCACTGCGCGATGCGCTGGACGAGCTGATTGACCGTTACCGAGAAAAATCTCTCGTGCTGGATCTCGCTGATGTGGATTTCATTGACTCCTCAGGCTTGGGGGTCATTCTTGGCCGGTTCCGTCGGATGTCAGGGCGCCCGCTGTCCTTGGTCGGGGTGCGCCCGGCTGTCAAGGCGGTGCTCGAGCTGGCCGGCATTACCTCAATCCTGCCGGTGGCGGACGCTGTGCGGCCGCCTGTCAAAGATCAGCGCGCCTGAACCCAGCGGGCGGCGCGGAATAATGAGGAGGAATAATTTGTGACAAACACTATGCAGCTGCGGTTCCTGTCCGTGCCCGAAAACGTGGGCTTGGCGCGGGTATCCATCGCGGCCCTAGCCGGTCAGGCATCCTTTTCTCTCAACGATATTGACGAGATCAAGGTCGCGGTATCCGAAGCCGTGTCCAATGCGATTATTCATGGCTACAGAGGTCAAAATGACGGCTGGGTCGAAGTGACGGGAACACTGGACCCACACGGCATTACCATTGTGGTGGAGGATTTTGGTGTGGGTATCCGCGATATTGAGCAGGCCCGGCAGCCATCATACTCGACCGACCCTGAGCGGATGGGTCTCGGATTCGTGTTTATGGAATCTTTTATGCACGGACTGAACGTGCAGTCTACAGTGGGCAAGGGCACCCGCGTGGAGATGCAGCGCTTTGTCACTATTCAGGGAGAGTTGTCCCGCGATGCCCAGTGAGGGGCATTGGCAGGATCCCCATGACGAGTCCCAATTATATCGCTTAGCCCAGGCGGGGGATCCGGATGCCAGACGGGACTTGGTGGAAAAACACTGGAATTTGATTTGGCATATTGTCCACCGATTCCAGGGACGGGGCTATGATCCAGAAGATCTGTTTCAAGTAGGTGCCATAGGACTTCTAAAAGCCATCGAACGATTTGATGTAGACCGGGGCCTGAAGTTTTCCACGTATGCGGTGCCGCTGATCATGGGGGAAATTCGCAGGCATATGCGCGATGACCAGCCGATTAGGGTGGCGCGCTCCCTGAGGGAACTGGGCATGCGTGTCGAACAGGTGCGGGCGCTTCTGTCCCAGCAGCTGGGCCGGGATCCGACACCGGCGGAAGTGGCCCACAAAATGGACATCGACCCTGCAGACATTGCCGAGGCTGTGGAGGCGGTCCGGCCGCCCGCGTCGCTCAACCAGACAATCGAGTCATCGAGCGGGTCGGAAAAGCACCTCAGCGATGTCATCACGGATAATCTGGGCGAAACGGAATGGCTGGAACAAATGGCCCTCAGCCAGGCTTTCCGGGCCCTTGACGAGCGGGAGCGCTTTATCTTGCGGGCGCGTTTTGTGGAGGGCAGGACACAGACGGAGGTAGCCCGCCAGCTGAAGGTATCGCAGGTGCAGATATCCCGTCTGGAGCGGCGGGCCCTAGACCGCATGAAAGTGGCCCTCACTGACGGCAGCGAGACGGACCCGTGACGGAATAATGTCGCATGCCTATAGCTCATACTACTCCTGGACCATTACGGTCGCAGGAGTATTTTTGTTGAGACGAGGAGGCTACCATGGCGAGCCAAGCCAAGCAGGGGTCACAGAAAATGCAGGAATATCAAGATATGGCAAACCAGATGCGCCCCAGAAAACCTTTGCTGAAGAACGCCCTGTGGGCATTTTTTGTCGGGGGCCTGATCAGTGAGGTGGGGCAGGGTGTGCAGTGGTTTTTCATGCAGCACGGACTCTCGGCCAAAGAAGCGACACCTCCCATGACGGTGGTGATGATTGGCATAGGGGCTTTGCTGACCGGGTTGGGCTGGTATGACCGGGTTGTTAAGCACGGGGGCATGGGGGGGTCTTTGCCCATCACGGGATTTGCTAATGCCATGGTTGCCCCCGCCATGGAATTCAGGACAGAAGGCCTGGTGCTGGGGGTGGGGGCCAAGTTGTTTACGGTAGCGGGGCCGGTGCTCGCCTACGGCCTGGCGGCGGCTTTTGTCGTCGGACTGCTCCGCCTTCTCATTACGGGGGTGGCCTAGTTGGCCGTGATACGCCTAGGCCCATCCACCTACCAATTTGAGAACATCCGCATTCTGGCGGCTGCGGCAGTGGGGGGGCCTAAGGAGGGGCAAGGTCCATTAGGGGCGTACTTTGACAGCATCTGGTCTTCGGAGCTTAAGGACCATGCCAGTTTTGAAGTAGCCGAGCGCCACCTTCTGCTCGAAGCGCAGGACCTGGCGGTAAAAAAATCGGCAGTGCCCTGGGAATCCATAGACATGGTCATGGGCGGGGACCTGCTCGACCAATTGGCCTCTACGAATTTTGCCGGCCGCGAACACCAGCGGCCTCTTTTGGGGCTGTTCGCCGCCTGCGCGGTGTTTACCGAAGCCCTGGGGTTGGGAGCTATGGCCATTGCCGGCGGCGGGCCCCGGAATGTTCTGGCCGCCGCGGCCAGCCATCATATGGCGGCGGAACGCCAATTCCGGTTTCCCATTGAATTGGGATACCAGCGCGCCCCGACGGCCGCATGGACCGCAACAGCGGCTGGAGCCTGCCTGGTTAGCGGCTCTGACGCCGTCACCGGAGAGGGGGGCGTGTCAGTTGAATCCGTGACATTTGGGCGGGTGGTGGACTGGGGATCCAAAGACCCCAATGATATGGGCACGGCAATGGCCCCGGCAGCGTATGACACGATTTGCCGCCACTTTGAGGACACCGGCCGCTCGATTGAGGACTACGACCAGATTTATACGGGCGACCTGGGGGTCTTTGGAGTGCGCTTGCTGTCGGCCCTAGCGCAAAAAGACGGGAAGCATTGGGATGAGCGCTTGGATGACTGTGGGAGGGCGCTTTATGCCATTGACAAGCAGGATGTCCACAATGGCGGTTCGGGGGCGGGCTGTTCGGCGAGTGTGTTCTCTGGGTTTATCTATAACCGCCTGCTCAAAAAAGACCTGCAGCGCGTGCTGCTGGTGGCCACAGGCGCCCTATTTTCTCCCACGACCTACCAGCAGGGGGAAAGCATTCCGTCGATAGCGCATGCCGTTTCCGTGAGGCGCCTGTAAACCGGGACGTGCCGCAACCGATCTACCGAGGAGGGAGTATGCCGTTGATTTTTCTCTGGGCTTTTATCATTGGAGGACTTTTGTGTGTGGTGGCACAACTGACGCTGGACTTGTTTCCCCTGACTCCCGCCCACATTCTTGTGCTGTTTGTTGTAATCGGCGCCATCCTGGGAGGGGTGGGGCTGTATGGGAAACTGGTGGCGGTAGCTGGAGCGGGGGCGAGCGTGCCCTTGACCGGGTTCGGCTATACCCTGGTCACCGGAGTGGGCGAAGCTGTCAAAACCAAGGGCGTATTGGGTCTCTTGACAGGAGGGCTGACGGCCGCCGCAGGGGGCATAAAAGCGGCGGTTCTGTTTGGACTGGCGGCCTCGCTGGTATTTAAGCCGAAAGTATAACCAGGAATTCATTGACAGCAAGGAGGAGCTATCTATGGCAGAACGGAAACCCGTGATTATTGTGACGGATGGTGATGCAACGGCTTACCACGCTATAAAAGAAGCAAGCCAAGCCTTGAACTTGTACCCGCTAGAGGCATCGCGGGGGAATCCCACCCCCTTAAACGGGGCGGAGTTGCTTGAGGCGATCGCTCGGGCGCCCCGGTCGCCCGTTGTGGTGATGGTGGACGACCGGGGGCAGGCTGGCACCGGCAAGGGAGAGAAGGACCTCGAAGCCCTCATGAATGCGGATTCGATTGAGGTCTTGGGAGTGGTGGCCGTGGCTGCCAATACTCACCCAGTGGAAGGGGTCCAGATTGACTCCTCTGTGTCAAAAACGGGTAAGGTGATGGCAGGGCGGGCGGTGGACAAGGGCGGCAATGCCGTACGGGGTGATGTGCTCCGGGGCGATACGGTCGATGTGCTGTCTGATGACGTGGGCATGGTGCCGATTATTGGTCTGGGAGATCCTGGGAAAATGGGTGGCCATGATTCGATAGGGCACGGAGTGCCCGCCACCCGCAAAGCATTGGAAGAGATACTGCAGAGGAGTGGATACGGTGCGCGTTGAGCATTTTCTGAACAGTGAGGCGGCGGTGAAACCCGAGAACATCTCCGAGGATTTGCGGCGCAATGTTGAATGGCTGAAGAACTACCTCGGGTATAAAGAGACCTTTGACCTCATTGTCCGTGAATTTAAAATTGGCGCGCGCCAAGTAGCTCTCATCTATATAGACTCTTTTGTCAGCCAGACCGACTTGACCCTGATTATGCAAGAACTGTTTAAGACACCGGATGACCAGCTGAACCATCCTAGTTTGAGGACTCTGCTGAACCGGAAAGTGCCGTTTATCGAAATCACACCCGAGACCCGTTTGGACAAGACCGCCGAGCAAATTTTATCAGGCCCGGCGGCATTGCTGGTGGATGGCATCACCCATGCCATTGTCATGGATGTGCGCCAATATCCTGACCGCACCCCCAGCGAGCCGTCGATGGAGCGGGTATTGCGGGGGCCCAAGGACGGCTTTGTGGAGACGCTGATCTTCAATACCATCTTGATCCGGCGCCGGCTGCGCGACCCCAACTTACGTATTGAGATTCATGAAGTGGGGCGCCGCTCCCATGCGGATGTCGCGATCATTTTCATCAAGGATATTGCCAATGAGTTCTTCGTAAAACAGATTCGCGATCGCATCAAGGACATTGATGTGGATGCTCTGACGATGTCGGAAAAGGCCTTGCAGGAGTGGATTATCCGCAAACCATGGTGGAATCCTTTTCCCACCAGCCGTTTTACCGAGAGGCCTGATGTGGCTGCAGAACATCTCACGGAAGGCCATGTGCTGGTGATGATCGACACGTCTCCCAACGCGATGATCCTGCCCGTGACATTCTTTTCGTTTTTGCAGTCGGTGGAGGAATATCATGAGGACGTCATGATTGGCACCTATCTCAAATGGGTGCGGTTTTTGGGAGTCGCCATCTCCTGGCTGGGGCCACCTTTATGGTACGCTCTGCTCGCGAGCCATACCGCGCTGCCGGGAGGCTGGCAGGTGCTGGTGAAACCGTCGGTGACGGAAGTCCCCATTTTCTGGCAGATGGTGGCAGCCGAAATTGGTGTGGACCTGCTGCGCTTGGCGCTGACTTTCAGCCCGGACCCGCTAACCCAGTCCATGGGGTTTTTCGGGGCTATTCTGTTAGGGGACGTAGCCGTTCAAGCCAAACTGATTGATGCCCAGGTTATCGTTTATGTGGCGTTGGCGGCAGTAGGCACGTTTACGGCCCCCGACCTCGATTTTGGGATGGCCATGCGTCTTTTGCGCATGTTCTTGCTGATCTTGACGGGGGTGGGCGCCATATTTGGAATGCCGTGGCTAGGGTTTGCCATAGGGGTCATCATTCCCGTAGCGGTCATGGTGACAACCGATTCGTTTGGCATGCGGTATTCCTGGCCTCTATTCCCGCTGGACCGCAGTGCTCTGGCAGCGGAATTCATTCGCAAGCCCTTAAATCGCAAGGTCATGAGGCCGTCTTTGACTCTGCCCCTGGACCCGACGCACAGGAGGCCCAAGAACAAATAGAGGACCGCAGGGGGAGAAGGGATTCGCGCGATCGCGAATCCCTTCTCTTCCCATACGGGAGTGTCATGGCTGCTCCCAAGCATTCTCCCCAAACCAAAAAAGGTCCCAGACAGTGGGCCGCCGGGGACCTTACCCTATTACCCAAAAATCAGTTCAGCAGGTCGTTGATTTTGGAACCCGGGTCCTTCTTCATCATCACAATGCCCATGATGAGCAGGTACAGCCACGCTACAAGGGAAAACCCCCGGCCGAAGGAATACTGGGCGAACTGGAGGTGACCGGCGAGCGGAGTCTTGTTGATGCCCCAGGGCAGGGCAAAGAATCCGGACAGAAAGTACATCGTCATATTGTAGGCCGTGAACAAGATGGGCAAGAGATAATACCGGCGCAATCCCAAGAGGTATACGACCGCAATCAGTCCGTAAGTCGCCGTCTCAATATCAATCCAGTAGGACACAATCGGGGTCGATCCCGGACTGGCGAATATATGAGCGGCCACGTCAAGCAAAGCGAAAAACACCATCGATAGACGCAACCGGTCCAATCCGGGATGATCCGTCGTAATAATGTGAGTCGTGTTGTAATCAGCTGAACCCTTTACAGAATTGGTCATCTGAATCACGTCCTTTCCTTTGGTGACACCACAATGATTTCATAAAGAGAATACCACAGGCCCAGACTTGTGAAGTGAGTCACAAGGCGCAACGGCATTGCGCCATATGGCCTATAACACAGGGGCACTGGGGCCCTCTGCCTCCGGTCTGAATAGAAGCTTGTGCTGGGCCATACGGCCTCGGCGCCAGACAAAAGGTCTGGAGCGGATGTTGGCGGACGGCTTTGCCGCATCTGGCAAAAATCCAGACGACAATCCCAGCCTAGAAAATTCGTGCAGTCCCTCTTGCATATCATCCAAATGGATGATATGCTGTTATTGAGATTGAGCACTGGGCGAGGATACTTCAACCCTACAAAAAGCCCCCACCCACAAACTTTTCAATCTCGCTGATAATTTAATCCATAAAGATGCCGGTGAGTCCTAGAGAATTGCGGTCTCCATAAGCCATATTGTTGATATGAATAGCCATGAAAACATAGAAGAACGCCGTGGCAGCACTGAAGAGAGGTTACTTCCTTCTGGTAAAGAACGTGCTACCCAGCACGTTAAACGGTTCGAGTCCGTTAGATCGGCACAGCCGATTTGCATTTGTACCCCTCTTGAACGACCTTTTGCCACGGCCCTTTTTGCCTTTCTCCGAGAGGTGCCTGGCGATATCAACCCAACCGAGGGAGGGCGTTATTGATGTCCCGTCTGTCCAAGGCCTTTCCGGCCCGCACTCTGCCGGTTCCCGATGCGCGAAATCATGAAGGATATCCCGCTTATTCGCCCACGGATGAAGAGGCCGTGGCGGAGCTGCTTTTTCTGGGAACCTTTGGCCATACCTATTATGCATCTGACCAGGAGTGGTCGGAATCGACAACCGCCGCGATCAGGAAAGCCGTAATCCAGGATCCGCTCTTTGTCGCCAAGGCCTCATTGCTGGCGAGGCAGGAGGGATTTGTCCGGTCCGCCCCGCTGGTGGCGCTGGTGAGCTTACTGTCAGAAGGACCCCGGGCAAAAATTGTGGGAGAAAAAATCTTCTCCCGTATTATCCGGACCGGAGACGATCTGAGAAATTTTGTTGGCCTGACGCAATCGGGGCAATTCCGGCAGGGCTTTGGAGGCATTGCCAGGCGCCTTGCGGCGCAGTGGCTGAACGAAGAACTGACCGAATATCAAGCCATTAAGTATGCCGGCAGCGGGGATCGCCTGAGTTTGCGCAATATCCTGCGCCTGGCCCACCCCCACCCAGATAACCCTACGCAAAATGCCATTTTTCAGTGGCTGGTGCGGGGCACTCTCGACAATTCGGTGCCCTTGCCGATGATTGAATCACTCGAGCGTCTGGAACAGGGGCGAATCGACCCGGCGACGGCGATTGAAGAAGGGCAACTGCCTTTTGAAGCGGTGATGCCGCGGATAGCCAGAGGCGACACCCTGGTGTGGAAAGCCCTTCTGAAACATGCCCCGTACATGTTTCTTTTGCGGTCTCTCAATGCTTTTGACCGTGCGGGGGTGTGGAAGGATGACCGTCTCGTTGCTATGGCAGCGGCTCGCATTAAGGATCCGGGCCGGGTGGCCAAAGCGATGCAGTTTCCGTTCCGATACTACCAGGCCGCTCAAGTGCTGGAATGGACCCAGACATCCCCTAGGCTGATTGCTGCGGTGTACGACGCGCTCGAGCTGTCCTTAAGCAATCTTCCAGATTTGGGCGCTATCCGCCTCGCCATCGCTCCTGATGTGTCAGGGTCCATGGCAGATACGGCGATTGCTGGGCACACCACGGCGGCTGACATGGCCGGGCTGTTCACCGCGGCCTTGTGGAAGCGCTATCCGGACGCGGCGGTGCTGCCTTTTGGAACGGCCGTGCTCCCGACCCGGGGCGTGCGTGTCCGCGACTCCCTGATGACCATCGCCCAGACTATAGGCAGGTTGCGCGGAGGGGGAACGGATCTAGCGGCTCCTATCGAATGGCTGCAAGCTAAAAATCAAGCCCTCGACCTTTTTATCGGCTTGACCGATTCGGAGGATTGGGGAGCGGGATATGGTTGGCGCCGGGAAGGGTTTCTAGCGGCCTGGTCCAAGTATCGCCAGACGGTAGCTCCTGCGGCCCAGGCGGTATTGATTCAACTCGTGCCGAGCGGCACCCGGGTGAGCCCCGCTTCCGAGCCGAGCGTGCACTATGTCTACGGCTGGTCAGACAGTGTGTTGCGGTATGTGGCATATGTCGCTCAAGGCCGTACCATGGCAGCTCGCATCCGGAGCACGGAGATTTAGAATGTGGCGCAATGGCCTCGCCGTTCAGAGGCAGCGGCGGCAATTAACCCAAGCGCAGCTCGCCGACCTGGTGGAGTGTGATCCCCGCCACATTTCGCGGTGGGAGCAAGGAGAACGCCTCCCCTCTCTCCCGTGGGCCTTCCGGCTGGCAAAGGCGCTGGACTGCCGTATCGAAGATCTGTGGTGGGACGATGAGGAGTGAGTTCCGAGCGCGCGCTCTTCACTACCGCGCGTCTTAACCCGACATCGCTTAAGGAATTGTGCAGGCATGGCAATCCCGATGACCCAGCGGGAATGACTCTGCTGCACATTTTTGTGCCGGACAGGTTGCGGCGGGTCCGCAGCGGACCAAGATCCGTCAGGGCTAGCGCTTGGCCATGAGAGCCTTCAGGAACCCTCGCGCCATTTTCTACATCTCCGCTTACTAAAAATCGCGTCTGCTGACGCAATGGCAGGGCGCAGGCTAGAAGGACCACGAGCGAAGTGCCAGAAGAAGACCGGTATAGTTGGCGTATCCGTCTAAACGATGATAACCGGGGCAAAAATTCTGGGCTGCATCTTTTCATCACAAGGTTGAGGGTTTGAGAAGATTTTTTGGAATGTCCCTCATAATTACCTCAGGCAAAGGACATCGCTTCTCAGCCAGCTGTTCTCCCCAAAGAGTCGCATCCGCAGCATTTTATCCCTCTTTTGCGGGGGGATATCCGCTACAATGGACGGAAGAGCCCTTCCGAGCGAGGAGAGTGACTATGTTGTCTGATGAAGAATTTGCGCGCTTGTTTGCCGAACGCTACCGGTCCGGTGCCCGCGACTTTCCCACTACGCGTCAAATTGGCCACTGGGCGCGAGCTTTTGACGTGCCGTTGCCTGTGCTTCAGGCGGTGTTCCATGCGGCCGTGCGCCGAGATCCCTCGGCTCGGGACGCTCTTGCCGAAGACTTCTTCCACTCCCCGGTTCTCGACACGGAGCTCCCCCGGGCGGTCTGGCCGCTGATGCTGCAAGCCCGGTGGCCCGCGGCTCTTTGCATCTTGACTGTCGCCTGGCAGTACGAGGCGGGCAGTCGGGTCTTCGGGCAGGTGTTCAGCGGGACAGCCGCGCGCAATCCCATGGAGTTTCACGCCACCTTGGAAGTGACGGGCCCCGGAGGTCCCTATCATGTCATAGCTCACAACCGCGGCGCGTTTCAAGTTGGGGACGTGTCTTGGCTTGTGAGCCCCGCCTTGCCGCCGGACTTCCCGCAACTCACCTGGCGGTTGGTTCCCGCGGCTCCCCGGTTCGCTCCTCGCCATCATGATCCCACTGTCGTCACGGTGGATCAGCCCGTGCCTTTCGCGACCACGTCCCCACAAGTCCCCGAGAGTCAAGGAGGCTCCCCGTCATGATGAGCATACACCCAGCTGCTGCACCCTATAATCCTGATAAGGAGCTCGAGGCCATTGATACCGCTCTCACCGCCCTGCTCCTGCGGAGGTTTGCCCATGCCCAGCACGCCCTCGTACCGGATAAGGAGGCATTGCAGCGCTTCGGCGGGGAAGAGGCCGTCCCTGTTCTCGGATCTCTGTGGACCACCTTTACCGCAATATCCCGGTCCGCCAGCGTCAGGCGTCCCTATCCGCTCGCGGAGCCTCTGGAACCTCCCCAAGGGGTCCAGCCGCTCATGCTGGAAGCGAGTTGGCAGGGCTATGCTCTCACCTTGTTGCAAGCGGTCCACTATCCTGCCTATAGCATGGTGACGGGCATCTTCCGGCCTGTGGATCAGCCACCCCAGACCCTGGATCTGTCGTGGAGCGTGACCATTGAAGTGCAAGGCGGCTCGGTCCCTTATCAGGTTTTCACGCAGGGCGGCTATGGCCACGGGGATTTCTGGACACAGCAGTGGCGCATCGAGCCGGCCCTATTGCCTGGCGAGGCGCTGCAGTGGCTCGCCGTTGCCGGTGAAAACCAGTGGCCCCATTTCCCTGAAACATGGGTGGTCCGCCTTCCCGGTCCCGTGCTCTTCTCGCCCGTTGCCGCCGGCAGCCCGGAACCGGCGCCGAGCTGAATTCTGGTAGCTTGGCATCCCTGGTGTTTCGTCAGCCCCCTGCAGGATTCTAGGAAACTTGTTGAGTTCGCGCCTCACTGACCACGAGCGCGCCGGGACCCGTGGGCCTGACGGGTCCGCCGGTCCTACACAACCCGTGTGATGAGGCGCAGGGGATCCGCCTAATGAACTCGAATGGAGATGGAAAATGGCTAATGTCTATGCCTACGAAGGTTTATGGTTTTGGCTGCTGCTATATTTTTGGCTGGCCTCCGAGATGTTCTTTGGACTGCGCGCTCGCCGTCTCCGGGGTGGACAACCGGAGAAGCGCAATCAAGATCGCGGTTCAGCTTTTTTAATCATGATGGGCATGTATCTTCTCATTCTGGTATCGTTTGTTTTCTCAGTAAATAAATTGGGGCTTCTGCCCAATTGGGTAAAGTATGTCGGCTATGCTTTAATGCTGGCGGGCATGGCTGTTCGCTATTCTGCCATCGCTCAGCTCGGACGCTTTTTTTCGCCTGTCGTTGGGGTCGTTTCCAACCAAGAGATTGTGCAGTCAGGTCTGTACCGGAAAATCCGGCATCCCGCATATACCGGGGGATGGATTACGGCCGTAGGCATTGGCTTAAGCCTCCGAACATGGTTGGGAACCGCGTTATACGGTGTCGGTCTGCTGTTGCTTTACGTGTATAGAATTCATATCGAAGAACAGATGATGATTCGCCACTTTGGTCAAAAGTATCTGACTTACCGCAAATTCACATGGAAAATATTTCCGGGAATATGGTGATGCCCACTTTCAAAAATGTAGGGGACACGTCCGCAAAGACTGCGGCCGGGGCGAACTGGGTTTAGCGGACTCATGATCACAGCCAACAAAACATGCTTGCCCATAGTGGCTTCGGTAGGCTCGTCAAAAAATAGCGGGTTATTGAAGAAACAACGCAACGCCCAGAAAAGTGCCCAACTTGGCAGATGAGATCCCTTGCCTCAAGTCGTCTTTTATTCCTCCCCGCCTTTTTCCCGCGAAGAATCGCAATCCATTTATACACTATGCAAGGGCAGGATATCTATATGAATGGGAATGGATCAACGCCTTTGACTTATGTGCTAATGCACCTTTTCCCAATACCAACCGCGGCAATCACCCGGAACCTGTCCTGATATACATTGTGGCACTCAATACGAGACGCCTTTATACACTGACGACGTGCCGCGCAATGAATATGCTCAAACAGAGCCATTGTAAAACTATCAGTATCTTTACCTGGGACGCCTTAACTGTACAAGTGGGGAGTGAATTAAGTGAGAGATGCATGGAAGATATGGAAAGGCGGCAGTCGCATCGGTTTGGCCGCGGCAAGCGCCGGAGGCGCCCTCCTATTATAGGGAAGAAGGCAACATCACTTGGTAGGTGGCTGTTGCTGATTTGTCGCCGGTCTCCGTCTTCAGGTACGTAATGCCGGGATTTCCTTGTGTCGTTAAGGATGCGGCAAACGCGGAGGATTCTACTGTTCCGGAGCTGTCAACAACGTCCACATAGATGGTCGACGGAAAGGCGTGAAATTCCGTCGTGCTGGTGCCAAAGTCACTCCCGTCGGGCGATGTCTGGGCTACGGTGACGGTTAAATTATACGTGTGCGGAGCACCCGACACAGGCGATGCGCTAAATCCTGTTAACTCGAAATTTGAAGGAGGTGCGGTAGGCGGTGGTGCACCAGGTCCCCCTGAAGCGAACGCTGCAGACGAGGCGATTCCCATTGGATGCCCACCAAAAGATGGACATGATCGGCCTCCCCGCCAAATTCAATGAGCGTGCATCGCCAGTCCGTTAGAATCTCTGCGAAAGCCTCCCGTAGAGCATCGAGAAGTTCTGGCGCTAAGGTTTTGCGTCGGTATGTGGTCACAAAGACAATATGTAACCGAAGAGAGTAGACCGCGTGCGATGCAGACATCATGGCTGTGTCATTCATAGTAACCTAATGATATAATAGAAATACGAATCAACGCAAGGAGGTGAGGGCATGCTAAACGGTTATAAGTTTCGTCTGTATCCTCACGCCGAGCAGGAACAGATCTTGCTCCAGTGGATCGGGTGCCAACGACTGATCTATAACGCCAAAGTCCAAGAGGATCGCTATTTTCGTCGATTTGCTCAACGCATGGTCGGCACGGCGGGAGAGAAAATTCCCGTCGATCAGGAGTATAGCCGCTTTATCACGGAGAAAACCGCCTTTCTCAAACAGGTGCCCTCGCAGATCTTGCGCAATGGTGCCGTCAAATTCAGACAAACCTATTCGCGCTTCTTTCAGAAGCTCGGAGGTCGTCCAAAAATCAAGAAGAAAAGCGGACGGCAGGCTGTCTGGGTCACCGATGAGTTATTCCAGTTCATCCCGCTAATCGATGAGACCGGCGAGATCGCATCGTATCAGTTGATCCTAGGCACGCAGAAGTTTCCGGTCGGGGTCATTGCTTACGTGGCGCATCGGCCTCATGGCGTACCGTCTTCGATTCACATCGCCGTGGAAGGCGGCCACTGGTGGCTGTCTTTCGCAGCCGAGGATGCCGAGGTCACGATGCCCAAGAAAACGGCAGACGCCACCACGGAACAAATTGCTGAGGATTTACGGCATCTTTCGGCGGAGCAACTTACCGAGCGGACGCTCGGTGGAGATCGGGGCGTCGCCAAGCCCCTGACCACATCGGATGGGCAGGTCTTTGACCTCCTGCCCGTGCAGAAGAAACGGATCAAGAAGACCCGCCGTCAACGCAAACAATGGCAACGACGGGCTTCTCGCAGGAAGAAAGGATCGAGAAATCAGAAGAAAGCCTATCGCAAAGTGGCGAAGTATCAGCAATACGAAACGAATGTCCGACAGGACTATGCCCATCAAACGAGTCATCATTTGGCCGCCGATGATGCCTATGATTTGTATGTGTTCGAGGCTCTGAAGATCCAAAATATGACCAAACGCCCCAAGGCCAAAACGGATGCCCAAGGACGGTTTCTGCCCAATAAAGCGGCCGCCAAAGCCGGGCTAAACCGCGCGATCTTGTCGTCGGCTTGGGGACAAGTCGTCTCGTTTACCACCTATAAAGCATTGCGTCATGGCAAGCTTGTCATCACCGTACTACCCGCGTATAGTTCGCAGGAATGTGCTGTCTGCACATTCACCTCCCCGGACAATCGGCCTTCACAGGCTGAGTTTGTCTGTCAACGCTGCGGACACACCGATAATGCCGACCACAATGCGGCCGTGGTGATCGCGAAGCGGGGTATCCAAAAGCTTCTTTCCGGCGATCCGCTGACCAAAACTCACAAAACCACGCGGATTTTTCGGAAACTAGGGCCGGAACGGTCCGAAGTGACGCCTGGGGAG